>JBBDYF010000210.1:0-17137 GCA_040901775.1 Pirellulaceae bacterium
GGAGTCGCGGATTCCTCGGCGGATACCGCGGGGGCAACGCTAGCGATACTGCCGGCCACCGGGGACTGGGCCGCCGAGAAAGGGGCCGCCTTCCGGCAGGTCGTGGTCGAACCGGGCCGCGTGCGGGTTGAACGCCGCTACGGCGACCAGTGGCGGCTGGTGCAATCAGCTTACCAGCGCGATGAAAGGTTGATCGTGAACGGCCTGCCGCAAGGGAATGGGCCGGGCGAAACGGACTTTCACCCGGTCGGTCGCGTGGTGGAGTTGCCCGGCGATCGGCAACATACCGGCTCACTGGGCCCCTTGTCCTACCTGGCGACGCTGCAAAAGAGTCAGATCGAAGTGTGGCGCAGCGTCAAGCTGACCGATGGCGAGGAAGTCGAGACCACGATCTACTTTCCGCTGGTTTTGGATGGCGAAGAGCTGCTCACCCCCGGCGGCAGCACCACGTTCAGCGCCTTGCGGAGCGATCTGTACATCGAGGAAAACGGCGAGCAGATTTTTAGCTGGAATGCACTCTGGTCGAAGCTCGACTTCCTCTCGCTGATGATCGCCCTATTCTGCGGCACGGCGTCGCTGCCGCACATTTTGATTCGCTATTACACGGTCAAGGATCAGGCTTCTGCCCGCAAGAGCACGGTGGTCGGCATCGCCTCGATCGGCTTCTTTTACGTGCTGACGCTGTTTCTCGGCCTGGGGGCGATGACCAGCGGCACGCTCGACGTGACCGACAATAATATGTCCGCGCCGCTCTTGGCCCGGTCCTTCGGCGAATTGCCGTTCGCGGTCATCTCGGCTATCGCTTTCACCACCGTGCTGGGCACCGTCAGCGGTTTGATCATGGCGGCCAGCGGCGCGGTGGCGCACGACCTGTTGGCAAATTTTTTCAAGATCGAGATGAGCGATCGCGCCAAGGTCCGCGCCGGCAAGCTCACGGCGGTCGTCGTCGGACTGGTGGCGATCGTGCTGGGCATTCTATTTGGCAAGTTGAACGTCAACTTCCTCGTCGGCTGGGCGTTCAATGTCGCCGCGTCGGCCAACCTGCCGGCGCTGGTGATGCTCCTCTTCTGGCGCGGCACCACCAAGCAAGGGATCACCGCGGCGATCTTCGTGGGGATGCTCACCTCGCTTGCCTGGATTCTGCTTTCCGCCCAGTGTTACCGCGACGTGTACGGCCTCGACCCGGTCGACGCGCTGGTCCCCTTCAGCCAGCCGGGCATCGTCACGATTCCCTTGGGCTTCTTGGTGCTGGTGGGGGTTTCGCTTGTAACGGGTGGCCGCCGGGCACGCGCGGCAGCGTAGAATGGAGGCGGGAGGGGGCGACCATGGAATACCTGATCGGCGACGAAGCCTTGCTCGAAAGGATGGTTCGCGCCGTGGAAAAAGTCCGCGACCGTTTGCGGCGATCCGCCGCCGCGCTCGAAAATGCCGGAGTTCCCTATGCCGTCGTCGGCGGCAATGCCGTCGCCGCTTGGGTGGCGACCGTCGATGAATCCGCCGTCCGCAACACGCGGGACGTCGATATCCTGATTCGCCGCGCGGACTTGCCGGCCGCCAAGCTGGCCCTTGAAGCGGCCGGATTTATCTATCGACACGTTAAAGGGATCGACATGTTCCTCGACGGCCCCGGCACTAAGGCCCGCGACGCCGTTCACATCTTGTTTGCCAACGAAAAAGTCCGGCCCGACGATCCCGTCCCCGTCGGGGATGTCGAGAAAACGCACGTGGAGAACAACGTTCGATTCCTGCCGTTGGAATCGCTCGTGCGGATGAAGCTGATCGCCAACCGCGACAAAGACCGGACACACCTGCGCGACATGCTGGAGCTCGGCCTGATCGACGCCTCGTGGTGCCAGAAGCTGCCGCCGGAACTTGCCGTGCGATTGCAGCATTTGCTCGACACGCCGGAAGGGTGAACCGGAGCGATTCCGGCAACGCTCTTTGGCGAAATTCCGGAGGCAGGCTAAGTTTCGGCTACGCCCGCCCTGCAAACTGCCGCGCCTGCGCTTCAATCTGCACTCCCACCCGCGCGCTCCAGGCGTCGCGCAGTCGCTGCGCCAGCGGACCCGGCTGGCCGTTGCCGATCGGCCGCTGGTTCAGCCGGGTGACCGACCAGAGGCAAGGCGAGGTGCTGCACAGCAGCAATTCGTCGGCTGCCGCTGCGTCGGCCACCGTCAAATCGCGGTGGACGAGGGGAGTGCCGATTTCCTCCGCCAAGAGTTCAACCATCGAGACGCTAATCCCCGGCAGAATCCGCTCGCGGGGAGGCGAAATCAGGCCCACGTCCTTGCAATACGCCAGGATGTTGGCGGTCGAGGCTTCCGTCACCAAGCCGCGCTCGTCGAGCATCAAGGCCCGAGCGCCCGGCTCGGCCAACTGCGCCTGCCGATCGGCCAGATAATAGTGCATTCGGCTGCGGCATTTCAGTTCGAGCGGCCAGCACTCGGCGGGCACTTGCCGCACATCGGTCACGATCAGCGAGTCGCCAGTTTCGTACTTGGCCGCCCACTGCCGAAAAGGGAGCGGCTGCGTATGGATGCAAACGGTTGGCCCCTGCCGCGGGGCGCCGGCCGCGAAGGCGCCGTACGGTCCCGGCGTGACGAATATCGTCAGGCCCAGGTCGTCGGCCGGGTCGAGCAGCGAGTGATTGTGGGCCGCCAACTCCGTGGCGATCTGCTCCAGATCTTTCAGCCGCAAACCGGGATTGACGCCGACAATTTCGAGCGAGCGGGCGAGCCGCGCCAGGTGCCGGTCGAGGCGAAAGAGCCGGCCACCGAACGTCCGCAATTGTTCGGAGACCGTGACCCCCAGGACGAAGCCGGCGTCGGTCGCGCTGACCGCCGCTTGCGAGAACGGCAGCCACCGGCCGTTCAGATAGGCGATGGGCTCCGGCAAGGTCGTGACCGATGATCGCTGAGCCATCTGAAAACGTCCGTCACTTCCCGGTGGCCGCGGCCAGTTCTTGCCCCGCGGCCGCGGGCACATGCTGGGGCCAGAGGACAATCTCTCGCGTCCGCTCGATGATTGGCGTCGAGTAAAGATAGCGGGGCATTTCGTGCGAATCGTCCACCAGATGCACGACGTTCATTTCCTCAATCCGGCGGTTCTGTTCCTCCGACAGCAGGTTGCGCCCCACCAGCCCCGAATAACCCAGGGCCACCGGATTGCTGCACTTCTCTACGAACCGGTAACGACGGAGCACCGGGTCGCAAACGTTGTTGGTGATGAACCAGCGATCGGCCACGGGCAACGCCTGGCCGTGGTAGCGGCCGGGGAGCAGCCAATCGTCGTGCTCGGCAGCCACCCAAAATGCGACTCGCAAGTTCGGCCGCGCTGCCGCGGCAACGGCTTGCCCGGCCAGGTTGCCACCGCCCAGCAGGTGCAGGCCGCCGGCAACGATCCGCGCTCCGTAGCTGTATCCGATCAAGCCCGCCGAAACCCGCGGGTCCATACCTGCGAGAAAGCGGGCCAGGTAGTACGCCTCGCTGTCGGTGCGACAAGCCTTGCTGCGAACGTCCCTGAGCGGGCCGCGAATCTTGTCGCTGGGCCACGACCAGATGACAAACCGCACCGGCGGCGCGTCGTCGAGTTTGCCCGCCAGTTGAAAATAGACTTCCAGGCCGTCCGCTAGCGAAAGGTTCTGGCCGATCTGGTTGCCGTGCAGGTAGGCGGCCGTCGTCACATCGGGCAAATCGGTCGCATAAAACTCGGCGGCGGAAGCATTTTCCCAGCTCGGCAGTTGGGCGTTGTAGCGCCATACGCTCCAGCGCGGCTGGGCCAGGTCGCCGCTCGGGCAGCCCAGGCAGCGGGTAGAAACGGCCCAAATTTCGTCCTGCTGTCGAACGCGGAAGGTCCGGCAGTCGGCTGCGGCGGCATTCTCTTTCGGAGCTGGCGGCTGGACGCTTTGCCCGCCGGCAACTCCCGTCCACAGCGCACAAGCGGCCCAGCCGGCGACGACGAGTGCGGCGCGGCGGCGCGGGCCGAGCGTCAAGGAGACTTGGGGCAACATGGCTGCGGTTCTTGGTGGTCGTAGGGGCTACAGCAGGCAGCGTGAGTATGGCGGCCGACTCGCCGCGTAATAGCCCTTACTTTATCACGTTTTCGTCCAAGGTTGCCACTTGGCAACACGCGCACCCCCGTCGCAGCCGCGAAGTCGCTGGCACCGCATCCTCACGATCGCTAGGTCCGGAACGTTCGCCGCCGCGAATGTTGCCGAAATCCAACCGTTGCGTTTGCACCTCGCCGGGCGCGGGGTAGAGTTGCTGACCCAAGACATTCGTGCTCGCCGCACGGAAGGAGAAGACCATGAAGAAATTGATGTTGTTGATGGTAGTGGTGGTGGCCGTGGCCAATCTGGCGGGATGCAATACCTGCCGCCGGATGGGCGGCTGGTTCACCCGTGGCGACGAGTGCGCACCCGCCCCTTCGATCTGCCCGCCGGGTGGATCGCGGGCCACGATGATGTATCCCCAGGGACCAGCCGTGCTGCCGGGGCCCTTCGAGATTGCCCCGGCGAACTAAAAGGCCACGATCCGATTGCAAGCCATTATCCGACTGCGATTTGAGGAAAATCGCGGTCGGAACGCTCCGCCGCGAGAAGTGCGGACAGGCCAAGACGCCTTCTCGCGGTGGATGCGCTGAATTTGCGGTTCGTGCGGCTGACCGACCGGCCGCAGTCGCTGTCGATCGTAGCGGCGCAAAATCGCTTTTGGCCCAGCCGCGAACTATGCTTCCCCGGATGCTGCGCCCGCTGCGCGGTAATCGCGCAACGTCTTGCCACCGGGGAGAAGCCAGGCATGGTCCGCTGCATTCTGTCGCTCGTCATTGCGCTGCTGGTTCCGGCCGTGAGCGCGGCCCAATTCGACACCAAACCGGCCCCTGGCGCGGCTGCTGCCGCTAGCGACGCGGCCGCTCCCAGCACCGCCACGGGAACCACCCTGGGCAAGTCAGAGACCCAGCAGTGGGAATTCGGCGTCATCATCAAGTCGGTGGGCGGGCCGAGCGCCGGCTTGTCGGGCACATTTCCGGTGCCGGCCGATTGGCCCGAGCAGCAGGTCAAAGTGGTGAATGAAGAGATTTCGCCCGCCGTTCGTCGCCACACGTTTCGCACGATCGACGGACTCAAACAACTGATCTTCGAGATTCCGCAGTTGCCAGCGGGGGAATCGGCCACCTGCTTGCTGACGCTCGAGGTGACCCGCAGCCAGCAGCTTGCGCCCCACGATCCGTCGGGCCTGGTCATCGCCAAGCCGCCGCCGCGCGAGATTAGCAAGTACCTGGGGGCCAGCCCGTTCGTGGAAAGCAGGCACGCCAAAATCCGCGCACTCGCCAAGGAGCTGACCGAGGGGAAAGTGACCGCCTGGCAGCAAGTCGAAGCCCTGTGCGACGGGGTGCGGACGCGGATCAAGTACGAGATCGACACGAAAGACAAATTCAAAGGGGGCGTCGGCGCGCTGCGCGACGGAGCAGCCGACCGCGAGGACATGACCGCCTTGTTCGTCGCCCTCTGCCGGGCGCATAAGGTGCCGGCCCGGATCGTCTGGCCGTTGGACTCGTGCCATGCCGAGTTCTATCTCGAAGACGGAGCGGGCAAAGGGGCCTGGTATCCGTGCCAGGTTCACAACGACAAACAGTTCGGCTCGATGAACGATCCCCGCCCGATTTTGCAAAAAGGGGACAACTTTCGCGTCCCAGAAAAGAAAGACCCGCAGCGGTTCGTCTCCGAGTTTTTGACCGGCAAAGGGGGTGGCGGCCGGCCTGAGGTCGAGTTCCGCCGCCGCCGGGCGGATTAGGTGGCCCCGTTGGCACTTACACGAACCCGAAGCGTCAGCGAGGGACCAGATACCAACCCGAAGCGTCAGCGAGGGACCATCTCAGCGCTCACGCATCGGGTTAGTATTGCAGCTCAGATTCATTGACTTCGGCAGCCCGGCAGCCAAGACTCAAACCATGCGATCCACTGCGTCTATCTTGGTGGCCTGCCTGATCTGTGCCGCCGCGCAGGCCGAGCAGCCCAACCTCGCGGCTACAAGCTTGGGCGAGCAATCCACCTCGCAGTGGCGGATCGGCGTCGTGGTGACGGCCCAGGGGGGCGCGGTCAGCGGCATCGTGGCAACGATGCCCGTTCCCATGGACTGGCCCGAGCAAGAGGTCAAGATCGTCGGCGAAGAGCGCTCGCCCGGCACGCGGCTGGCGTATCGCACGCTCGACCAGGGCGTGAAACAACTGGTGGTCAGCATTCCCCGGCTGGCAGCGGGCGAAGAGGCTTCCGCCGTCGTTACCTTCGCCGTCACCAAGCACGAAATCATCGAGCCGGCCGAAACCGCCGGCTTGTCGATTCCCCCGCGGCCCACTCGCGACGTGGCCAAATACCTGCGGCCCAGCCCCTATATCGAAAGCACCGATTCACAGATCAAGTCACGGGCCGCGACAATCGCCACGGGCAAGACTTCTGGCTGGGAGAGCACCGCGGCCCTGTTCGACTGGGTGCGCGAAAACGTGCAGTACGAGTTCGATCCCGATATCAAGCCCGCCATCACCGCATTCAAGGCGGGCCGCGGCGATTGCGAAGAGCTGACTTCACTGGTCATTGCGCTGTGCCGGGCGAGCAAAATCCCCGCACGGGCCGTCTGGGTTCCGGGCCATTGCTATCCCGAGTTCTACCTGCAAGACGCATCCGGCGCAGGGCACTGGTATCCGTGCCAGGCGGCTGGCGACCTTCGGCAGTTCGGCGGCATGGTCGAAGAGCGCCCCATCTTGCAAAAGGGGGACAACTTCAAGGTTCCCGGCGAGCGGGCGCCGCAGCGCTACGTGGCACAGCGGCTGAGTGCCACCAATGCCGCCGCCGACCCGGCCGTGAAATGGATTTTGGAGCGGGTGGAAGAATAACCCGCTCCTCGGTAAAGGCTTTACAGCTTCCCCTCGCGCTTGAGCCGATCGACCCAAAGCAGGCCGACGATCGTTTTGGCATCCTGAATTTCGCCCCGAAAGACCATCTGCATCGCTTCGTCCCAGGGGACGAGTAGGTTTTCGATCTCTTCCCCTTCTTCGCGAGCCGCCAAGCCCTCGGTCAATCCGGTGGCGACGTATAGATACATCTTCTCGTCGAGAAAGCCGGGCGAGGCGTAAAAGGCGTGCAGGAATTCGATCTTCGCCGCCCGGTAGCCGGTCTCTTCGATCAACTCGCGCTCGGCCGTGGCGGCGGGCAGTTCCGGCGGCTCGAGCGTCCCGGCCGGCAGTTCGATCAGAGTTTCGCGAATTGAAATCCGAAAGTTGCGGATCAGGCAGACCCGGCCATCACCCAGCAGCGGCACCACAATACACGCGCCGGGGTGCCGCACGATGTCGCGAGTCTTTTCGCTGCCCGAGGGGCTCGTCACCGTCTCGCGCACGACGGTGAATTTCTTCGTTTCGAGCAACGTTCGAGCGTGAGACATGAGGCCGCAACCTTTCCGCGGGCGTTCGCGACGATAATGATCGGGCTCGACTGGCAAGAGGCCGTTGGCGTTGATAAGGTACAATGTGAGAAGGAAATTTTATGCCTACCACGATCGCTGAGTCTGCTGTGGTCGAACCCCTCGCAGTACGCGTTTGGGTCGACGAGCGCATGGTTTTCGTGGAACTGATCGATGGTCGGATTGTCGGGTTTCCCGCAAACCGCTTTCAACGGCTGAAAAATGCCACGTTGGACGAGTTAAAGCAGGTTTCGTTGGAGTTGGACGGTTATGCGCTCCGGTGGGAATCGCTCGATGAGGACATCACCGTTCCTGGCATTGTCGCCGGACGATTTCAGCTTCCGCTGGAGCGCACGGCCTAGCGCCCTTGTGGCGCGACATGGTGCGAGCTTACTACTGACCTGTCAGTCATCCTTCTACAGCTTTGCCGCTTGGCCCCACGAACTGACGACGAACTCGGCGATCGGCTTGCGCGGCCGAGCCGCCAAGTCGCGCTGGCCCAATGGATCGGTCGTGCCGGGCTGCACATCGGCCGCGTAGCCAATGCCGATCGCCGTCAGCGGGTCGTGGCCATCGGGCACTTTGTAAGTCGCCCGCACCTTGGCCGGCACCACGCCAATCATCTGATGAACGTGCAAACCGAGGGCCGTGGCCTGCACCACCAGGTTGCCGGCGGCCAGCCCCAGGTCGTGTTCGCAGGCAGCGTTGGGCTTGCCGTTTTTTTGGAACAGGCGGCTCACGACGGTCAGGATCAGCACGCCGACGTTCTTGGCCCAGGCCTGGTTCCCTTCGACCAAACAATCCAGCGCCTTGGCGAACGCCGCAGCATCGGTCCGCTCGGCCAGGATATAGGTCCACGGCTGCTCGTTGTAGCTCGACGGTGCCCACCGGGCCGCTTCCAAACACGACAGCAGCTTCTCGCGCTCGACCGGACGCGGGTCGAAGGCGTAGGGGCTCCATCGCTCGGTCAAGAGCGGCAGCACGGGATGATCGGGACTGGCATGTTTAGGATGGGCATGTTCGGGATGGGTCGGTTGCATGAGTTTTGAACCTTTTTGAAATAATTCCAGCCAGTGCCGCATCCTACAGCGCGACGACCGTTCGCCCCACAACCTCGCCGCGGAGGATTCGCTGCACATATTGTTCTAAATCGTTCAGGCCGATCGTGGTGGCGAGCGACTCTAAGCACTCGATCCGCCACGGGCCGCTCAGCTTGTTCCAGATTTCCAGGCGGCGGTCGTACGGCAAGGCGGCCGAGCCGATGCCCGCCAGCGTCACGCCGCGAAGGATGAAGGGATGCACGGTGAGCGGCAAATCGACGCCCCCCACTAGGCCGCAGGCCGAAACGACGCCGTAGTTCTGCGTTTCGCGGAGGATCGTCGCCAGGGTGTCGCCCCCCACCGTATCGACCGCCCCGGCCCAGCGTGCCGCCAGCAGCGGCTTGGCGCGATCTTTCACCACGTCGTCGCGCCCGACTACGCGCCGCGCGCCCCACTCGCGCAAGCGCGGCTCTTCCGCTGGTTTGCCCGTGACCGCCACAACGTTGTAGCCCAGCTTCGCCAGCAGCAGCACGGCCAGAGAGCCGACGCCGCCGGTTGAGCCAGTTACCACAATCTCGCCGTCGGCCGGCAGCACGCCGTTCAGCACGATCGCCTGCACGCACTGGGCCGCGGTAAAGCCGGCGGTTCCCAGAATCATCGTTTCCTTGAGCGACATTCCCGCCGGCAGCGGCACGACCCAGTCGGCCGGCACGCGCACGTACTCGGCCCAGCCCCCCCAGTGCCCCGCCCCCAGTTCATAGCCGGTGATCAATACTTCGCTGCCGCTTGGAAATCGTGGATCGCTGCTTTCGGCGACGGTGCCGGCGGCGTCGATGCCGGGCACATGCGGCAGCTTGCGGACGACGCCTAGATTCCCTTGCGCGGCGAGCGCGTCTTTATAGTTCAGCGACGAGTACCGCACCCGGACCAGCACATCGCCCGGCGGCAAATCGGCGGTTGTCCGGTCGGCGATTTCGCGGTGTATCTTACCGGCCTCGTCTTTGGTAACCAGCAGGCAACGCATGGGGATCGGGTTCACGGCAGCCTCGTTTTAGCAGACAAAAAGAAGTGTCTTCCAGGCCCTCCAGCGGTCCAACCTGACTGGCAGTAGTGTCGGGCCGGCACGTCCTAGAGGCAAGCGGCATCGAGACTTACGTTCGTTTTAGCCAGCCTCGGCTCATTGACGCCCAGAGGCGACAAGTCCTACAATCGCTGACCCGGCTGGGCGGGCCGGGATAATAGCTTCAATCGACCACCAGGGCGGCCTCTTACGCCTCTTTTAACCGACGGAGAACCGATCATGGCGAGCGCAAACGTGCTGGAACTTACGGACGGCAACTTTCAATCCGAAGTGTTGAGCAGCGATCAGCCGGTGCTCGTCGATTTTTGGGCTCCGTGGTGCGGCCCGTGCCGCAAGATCGCCCCGATGATCGACGAACTGGCGGCCGAGAACCTGGGGGGCGTGAAGATCGGCAAGGTCAACATCGACGACAACCAGCAGTCGGCGATGAACTACGGGATCGAAGCGATCCCGACGATCATCTTGTTCAAGGGGGGGCAACCGGTGCAGCGTTTTCAAGGCATCCCGCAGAAATCGCGGGTGCAGGAAGCGTTGGATTCGGCGAAGGCATAAGACACCGCATTCTTTCGCGCTCGACCGACGCACGCGCTATCGGCGAGCGAGATGCGTTAACTTCCCGATGGTCGTGTCGTCCGTTGGCGAGCGGCACTGCCGCTCATGCTTTCCAGGCCTGCTTCAAAATCCCTTGTAATCCCTCACGCCGTGGAGGTCGTAGATGATTTTTCCCGATTCGGAGTGACGCATTGATTTCAAGAACCGAAGAAACGCCTTGGCAATGTCCCGTCCATCAGTTTGCAGGTTTTTGAAGCCCTTGTACTTCTTAAAGTATGCAACCATGTTCCAAATCGCTGCGGGCAGTTCCGACTCCCCGCGGCCATTTTTGTTTAGAAACAGCGCTTGTGCAATGTACGCCGCTCCCTCATCCGCCGCTTCCATGACAGGTTTACCCGCTAAATCGTGCTCCCGGCAAGCCCGGATGGCTCGGCGGGTTGAGACATTGGTGATTGTGTCGCCGCTCCTGCGAGGCAGGAGCCTCGGGGCAAGTTTCGTCCCAGGGCGGACCCTGCGGACGGAGAGAGGGAGGACCCTGAGGACGGAGGCGGTCAATCCGTATCCAGCATTCGCAAGTTCGGCGCGATGCGGGCCAGCTCTTCCCCCATGAATCGCTTGACGGCGGCCGTCGTCCGCAGCGTCATCGCCCGCCGCAAAACGCGGCGGGAGTCTTCCTCGGTCAGATGCAGGGCCAGCTCTTTCATCGATGGGATGAACGCCGGGCTCATGCTGAAGCTGCGCAGCCCCATCGCAAACAGCAGCACGAAGGCCCGCGGCTGCCCCGCCATCTCGCCGCACAGAGTCAGCGGCTTGTTTACCTTTTGGCACGCTTTGATCACGCTCGCCAGCACCCGCAGCACCGCCGGGGCGAGCGGCTGGCAAAGGTGGCTGACCTTGGGATTGTCGCGGTCGGCCGCCATCAGGTACTGCACCAGGTCGTTCGAGCCGATCGAGACGAAATCGACGTGCGGCAGCATGTCCTTGATCGAGATGGCCGCGGCCGGCACTTCGAGCATCATGCCCAGGGGGATTTCGACGCACGGCTTGCCTTCCTCGCGCAGTTGATTGCACGCCCGGCGGACCATCGCCCGAACTTTGCGAATCTCTTCGAGCGTGGTGATCATGGGAAACATGATCCGAACCTGGCCCCCTTTTTCCTGGGCCTCGACGGCGGCCCGCAGGATGGCCCGCAGTTGCGTCGTGAAAAATTCGGGATGTTCGAACGACAGGCGAATGCTCCGCCAACCCATGAAGGGGTTTGCCTCTTGATGGGTGTGCCCCAGGTAAGGAACCGTCTTGTCGCCGCCGATGTCGAGCGTGCGGATCGTCACCAGCCGGCCGGGGCTCGCCTCGATCACGTCGCGATAGGCAACCAGTTGCTCCTCTTCGTCGGGCACATCGGGATGCGTCAGATAGATGTACTCGGTGCGGAACAGCCCCACGCCCGAAGCCCCCATGCCCACCGCCGCGCGGGCGTCGATCGCGCTATTCACATTGGCCAATAGTTCCAATGCAAGCCCGTCCGCCGTCCGCGCCGGCTGGTCGCGATTCGTCGCCAGTTGGTCCTTGAGCAAGACGAACTCGCGTTCCAGTTTCAAATAGGCGCTGCGCTGTTCCGCATCGGGATTGATTAGCACGTGCCCGCCGCGGCCATCGACGATCAGCGTATCGCCCGTTTTGATCTGCCGCAGGATGCCCCGCACGCCCGAGATCGCGGGAATGCCCCGGCTGCGGGCAATGATGGCGGCGTGGCTGGTCTGGCTGCCCGCCTGGGTGACGATGCCGCGCACCTCCAGCGTTCCGAAAGCCACCACCTGCGAGGGGAGCAACTCGTCGGCCACGATGATGACCGCCCCGGTCAGCAAGTCGCCCTCGGCCGGCGCCTTTTGCGCCAAATGGCCCGAAAGCCGCATCACCACGTCGCGCAAGTCGTTCAGCCGTTCTTTGAGATACTCGTCGTTGGTGCGGGCAAACAGCAGCGTGTACTCTTCCAGCAGACGCACCAGGGCGGCCTGGGCGGTCAGGCGGTCGTTGACGATCCAGCCACGTACCTTGCTGGTGAAAGCGGCGTCGCGGAGGATCGACTCGTGAACGCCGAAGATGGCGGCTTCGTCGTGTCCCACCTGTTGGGCGACTTTGTGTTGCAGCGCGCGCAGCTCCGCGGCCGCCTTGTCGCGGGCGGTTTCGTAATTGGCCAGTTCGGCGGTAACCTCGTTGTCCTCGAGCCGCTTCGTATCGGGATTGACGAAGATCTCGTGAATACAATAGGCGGTGCCGACGGCCACTCCAGGGGATACCGGAATGCCTTTGCGCATCGTTTGCAAATGTAACAGTACCACGCCCCAGTGGCAAACGCCGGGGCAGCGAACGGTTTCTATAAACTATTGCGGCGGTGGAGTTTGCGGCTTTTAACCGGTCTCTCGCGCGACGACAACGAAGTTTTAACGCTCGATCACGCCCCCCCTCGTAAGTGGAGTTGCACTCGGCGATTTTCCACCCATCGGCTGGGCTTGGGGCAGTTGCCAAGCACGGTATCGCCTGCGGGCCGTTGTCCGTTGGCCGTAGCACCGTTATATTGATGAGCTTTCCAAGACTTAGGCAAGCTTCGCCAGCTGCGGAAACGTCCGCCGTTCGGTCGCCGTTTGAGACCGGTCCCATGCGGTTTTGTTTGCTCGATCGAATTACCGAATTGGAGCCGGGCGCAAGGATTACCGCCGTCAAACGGTTGCGGCCCGACGAGGACTACCTGGTGGATCACTTCCCGCGGTTCCCCGTCATGCCCGGCGTGTTGATGCTCGAAGCCATGTATCAGGCGAGCGCCTGGCTGGTGCGACAGAGCGAAGGATTTGCCCATTCGGTGGTCATCCTAAAAGAAGCGCGGAACGTCAAATACGCCGGTTTCGTCACCCCCGGCAAGGAATTGGTGGTGACGGCCGAAATTCTGAAACAGGACGATTCGACCACCACGCTCAAGGCCCAGGGGACGATCGACGGCAATGTCGCCGTCACCGGCCGGCTGGTGCTGGAGCGGTTCAACCTGGCCGATCGTCACCCCGAACGAAGAAATACCGATCCCTATCTGAGAGACGAATTGCGGGAAGTGCTCAGCCGCCTGTTGCCGCCCACCACCGCCGACTGACGGGCCTGGCTGCCGCCACCCCGTGCCTGCAACATACACTGCAACATTCAAGCGTTAATCGTTTCCCGACATACCGTTGATCTGGAGTAGCATCAGCCATGGCCGTCACGAAGGACGAGGTTTATAAAAAGGTTCAATTCGCCCTGTGCGAAGCCTTGGGCGTTGACGAGGAAGAGGTCACGCCGCAAGCCACCATGATTGGCGACCTGGGCGCCGAGTCGATCGACTTTCTCGATATTGTGTTCAAGCTGGAAAAAGCGTTCGGTATCGAAATTCCGCGGAAAGAACTTTCGCCGGAAGACATTCTGACCAGCGCCGAGTTCGTGCAGGACGGCAAGGTTACCCCGGCCGGCATGGCCGAGTTGAAGCGGCGGATGCCGTTCGTCGATTTTGCCAAGTTCGCAGCCGATCCGCTGGTCCGCAACTTCAGCAACCTGCTGACGGTCGGCGACCTGTGCCGGTACGTCGAGTCGAAGGTCGGAGCCGCCTGAGCCCTGGGGCCCGGTTCGCAACGCGTGGAACGAGACCGATGCGCTGGTTTTGGATCGACCGATTCGAAGAGTTCGTGCGCGGGCGAAGGGCCGTGGCGCGCAAATGCGTTGCCCTGTCGGAAGAGGCGCTCGACGGCTACTCGCCCGGCTTTCCGTCCATCCCCAGCACCCTCGTGCTCGAGGGGATGGCCCAGACCGCCGGCTTGTTGATCGGCGAGATGGGGGGCTTCGCCCAGCGCGTCGTGCTGGCCAAGATCGGCAGGGCGGTGTTTCACTTTCCGGCCCGTCCGGGAGATACCCTGCGCTACACGGCCGACATTCTCGACGTGAAGGGGGACGGCGCGATGGCGTCGGTCACCAGCCACGTGGACGACCGCTTGCAGGGCGAGGTCGAGATGATGTTCGCCTTTCTCGACGACCGCTTTCCTAGCGGGCCGTTGTTCGAGCCGGTCGATTTTGTCGCCATGATCCGGGCATTTTCGATGTACGACGTGGGCCGCACGCCCGACGGCGAACGGATCGAATTGCCCCCCTTCTATGCCGACGCCGAGCGCGCGGCCCAAGCGGGCTATGCCCCCACGCCCAGTCCCGTCGTGGCCGGCGGCAACTAGGCGACCGGGCACTTTCTTGAATGCCATTGCTTTGCAAAGGGCACTCGCCGTACTAGGTTTGCGCCATGCTCTCCTGTTCTTGGAGGTTGCCATTGACCGCCGGTCGTTTTCTCCAGACTCGGTTCCGCGCGACGCATCGGCCGCAGGGCGCGCGCCGCTGGCCCAGCGTGGAATCACCGTCGCGCGCGACAACGGCAACGTTGCACTTTTGAGGACGCGAAAGATCTTGAATTGAATTTGCTTGAGCACGGTTCCCGCCTCGACGAAGCTTCGCGAGTTAGCCAAAATCAATCCTCGGCCCATCAAATGCACCACATCCCCAACGCACCTTTGCCATGCTCACATCCTCATCGGTCACGCCCGAGTCTGCCCAACGCCCTCTGTTTCTGGGCATCGATGTCGGCGGCACCAGCATCAAACTGGGCGTCGTGGACGACCGGGGCCGGCCCCTCGCCCACACCAAGGTTCCTACCGAAGAGGAGCAAGGGCCGCAGCAGGCCGTTCGCCGGGCGCGCGTCGCGGTGGACGAAATGCTGGCCGAGCTGGGCCTGGCGATCGGCGACCTGGCCGCCATCGGTCTGGCGACGCCGGGCACGATGGACCTGGTCAAAGGCATTTTCCTGCAGCCGCACAACCTGCCGCACTGGCACTACTTTCCAATTCGCGACAGCGTCGCTGAAGCGTTCGGCCTGCCCACGTCGTTCGCCAACGACGCCAACGCAGCCGCCTACGGCGAGTTCTGGGTCGGCACTGGCCAAAAGTTCGGCAGCATCGTCATGCTCACGCTGGGCACGGGCGTCGGCGGCGGCATCATCATTGGCGATCTGTCGGTCGATGGCGAACACAGCCACGGCAGCGAATGCGGACACATCATCGTCGATAGTTCCCCGGGGGCCCGCCTGTGCGGCTGCGGCCAGCCCGGACATTTGGAAGCGTATTGCAGCGCGACCGCCCTGGTCAAACGAACCGAGGAGTTGCTGGCGACCGGCCGCGCGAGCAGCCTGGCGAGCCGAGTGACCGACGACGAGCCGTTGACCGCGCTGATGATCGACGAAGAGGCCGACCAGGGCGATCCGCTCGCCAACGAAGTGATCTTTGAACTGGGCACCTGGCTCGGCCTGGGATGTGTCACGCTGATGCATACGATCGATCCTGGCGCGGTGATTTTGGGCGGAGCGATGAACTTTGGCGGGGCCGACGATCCAACGGGTCGCCGCTTTCTCGAACATGTGCGAGGGGTCGTGCGCCAACATGCCTTCCCGATTCCCGCCCAGCGAACCAGCATCGACTTTGCCGCCCTGGCGGGCGACGCCGGCTTTATTGGCGCGGCGGGAATTGCCCGGCTCGACTTTCATCGGCAGGCGAAGGCTTAGCGCTTCCACGGGTTCTGCTCCGTCAGCCGCACGCCGATCGTTTGCAGCTCCTCCACTTCGATGCCCGCCTCCTGCCCGAGCACCTCGGCGGTCAGCACTCCCTTGACGTGAAAATGTTCCTGAGCCCGCTGCACGCGCTTGGCTCGCGTGTCGTAGTCGATCGTCCCGCCCGCCGCTTCAGGCCGGAACTTCGCCTCTTTGATCGTAAACGGCAAGGCTCCTTTGTCTTTGCCTTTGGCTGGCGGCGTATAGACCATCTCGTGGACGAAGTCGATCCGCAGCACCCCATGCTCGACGCCCTGCGGAGTGAACCGCGTTTCGCCGTACCAGCTTCCCAGCGGCTCGAAATCGTGCGACAGCGACCGGCTCCAGCTTGCGTTCCGGCTCTGCAAGTCGGGCACGATGAACGACAACTGGGCCAGTTCTTTCCAACCGTCCTCGTCCATCACCGAGGTGACCAGAAACCCCTCGGCCCCTAGCGGCTTGACCGGCGCGGCCCGTTTGCCCGTGGGGGGACTCGACTTCCACAGGGCGATCTCGCGGCGGGCGTTGAGTTTGTAGTGGAACTGCCAACCTTTCAGCTCGGCCAGCGATTGCTCGAACATGCTCCGCGATAGTTCGTCCGCTTTCAGAAGCTGCGTCTGGCGCACGACCTGATCGACGGCGAAGCTGCCCGCCTCATCCGCCGCGCCGATGGTCAGTTCCGACAGCAGCTTGTAGTGCAAGTCTTGTGCGATGGCCGTTCCCAGGATGGCGAAGCGGGGCGCCCGCTGGATATCGACCTCTTGAAACAGCGTGGTGGTCGAGGGTGTTTGTGGTGCGGGGTCGGGAGTCATTGGCGGGAGTGAGCGCTGTGCCGACCGAGTCGCCTCTTTACTCGGTCCCAGGGTCCTCCCTGGGACCACAGCAACCCGAGGCTCCGCCTCGTCCTGCCGATCAGACGAGGCAGGAGCATCGGGCAAGTTTCGTCCCAGGGTGGACCCTGGAACGGAGACTGGGGCGGACCCTGGGACGGAGGCGCCGACCTGCGCTGGCGCCGGCCGTTGTGCAGCCGCAATCGGCGGACTGGCGTCGTGTTGGCGCCCCGCGTCACGCATCAGCCAGGCGACGGTTGCTGTCAGCAGAACGCCGCAGGCAAAGGCCAATCCGCCAATCAGCACCGCGGGCCACTGCATCGTGGCGGGAGGTGGTCGCCGCTGGCTGACCGGTTGCCTGACCCGCGGCAGCGGCGGTGGAATCGGCGGCGGCAGCGGACGATCGTCTTGGTTCATGGTTCTGTCATTATAGTAGGCCCCTCGCGCCGGGCGGGTGGCTGTGGTTGGCGCAGCCAACCACGGCGCCTCGACGCGCAGGGTTACGCCCTCCTTTTTCGGCTCGCCACCAGCGACTCGTAGCG
>JBBDYF010000211.1:0-17078 GCA_040901775.1 Pirellulaceae bacterium
AATTGGCCCCGCGTGAAGATAAGCACCGGCAGCCTGCTACAAGCGTGTCTAGCATAAGGCTTCCAGTACAAGGGTCAGGGCGTGGCATTTTCAGACATCGACCGGCAGTTGCTTCAGCGTTGCCTGGCCCGCCAGCCGCGAGCCTGGGAAGATTTCGTCGATCGTTTCTTGGGTTTGGTCGTCCATGTGGTCAATCACACCGCGCAAACCCGTTCGATTGCGATTACGAGCCCCGATCGAGAAGATTTGGTGGCCGACGTGTTCACGGCCCTCTTGGCCGATGACTTTGCTGCCTTGCGGCGGTTTCGCGGGCAAAGCAGCCTGGCCACTTATCTGACGGTGATTGCCCGCCGCGTCGTCGTCCGCGAACTGCTAAAACGGCGGATCATTCCCAATTTGTCCGATACCTCGGAAATCGACGACGTGCCCGACGAGCAGGAATCGGTCGAGCAGCGCCTGAGCAACCGCGAGGAAGTCGAACGGCTGCTGGACGATTTAGAAGGGGACGAGGCCAACGTCGTTCGCCTCTACCACCTGGAAGGCAAGTCGTACGACGAGATCAGTCGCCAGACCGGAGTGCCGGCCAACAGCGTCGGCCCCATGCTGAGCCGGGCTCGGGCCAAGCTGCGTCAGCACGGGCTGGACACAGCGGCCCGGTAACGAACCTGGGAAGCTCAAAATCGGGTGCCACGCCCACGGATCCTCGTCATCCAACCTCGCCCCCGGGTAGAACATTCGCGGCGGGTGCTTCAAACGGAACTTTGCTAATGCGGCAGCGCCGGCCAGTCGCGCGTCAGATAGTCGCTCAATGTCAGGCCAAATAGAATGGCCAGCCAGAAAAAGCCCGCCCCTGCCACCAGCCAGATGAGCGGCCGGCTGTAGCGAACGTGCATGAAGTACAGCAGGATCAATACTGCCTTGACGCTGGCGATGCCCGCGGCGACCGGCAGGCTCCACGCACCCAGTTCGTATCGCGACACGCCCACCGTCAGCAGTAGCAAGACCATCAGGGCGGCAAACACCAGATAGTACAGGTTGTCGGTCGGATGACGCATGTTCCTTCTCTGTCGTTAATGACCGCCACTGCGAACCGCAATCAGGTAAAAGAACGGAAACAGATAGACCCACACCAGATCGACGAAGTGCCAGTACAGTCCGATGTTGTGGACCGGCAGCGACCGCTCGCCCAACAGGCCGCCGCGCCAGGCCAGGACCGCCAACGCAAGGAGCATGAAAATTCCCACCACCATGTGAAAGGCGTGCAAGCCGGTCATCAGGAAGTACAAGTTGAGAAAGGTGACGAGGCCGGCGCGGCGGCCGGTATCGTAGGCGAAGGGAAAGCCACCAAACGGGATCAGCCCCTCTTCGTACTTGTGGTGGTACTCGTACGACTTGATTCCCAAAAAGACGACTCCCAGCAGCGTCGTCGCCACGAGCAGGGCCACCAGCCGGCGGCGCTGCGACTGGCCGGCGGCCCGAACCGCCAGCGCCATGCTCAGACTGCTGGTCAACAGCACGGCCGTGTTGATGGTTCCCAGCGTCACATCCATCGTTTCGCTCCCGGCGACGAATTCCGCCGGATACCAAGCGCGAAACACGCAATAGGCAAGGAACAATCCGCCAAAGAACATAATCTCGGTCGTCAGGAACAGCCACATCCCCAGCTCGCCCGCATCGCGCTGCTGCTCGAGGTTTTCGAAATGGTGGGCCAAGGCCCGCGAGTGTTCAGCCAACGGGAAGCTCCTGTTCCTCGCGCGCCTTCCGCTGGGTGTCGTCGGGATCGAAGTTGTACGCCTCTTCCTCGACGATTGGCACGCGATCGAAGTTGTACGTCGGCGGCGGCGAGGGGGTCTGCCATTCCAGACCGGTGTGGCCGAACGGGTTGGGCGGGGCCGGCGCGCCGTACCACAGCGACCACGTCAGGTAGGTGATCGGAAAGAAGTAGCCAAACGCCAGGATCGACGCCCCCGCCGACGACATGACATTCAGCACCTGCCACTCTTCCGGATAGACATGATACCTACGCGGCATGCCCAGGTATCCCAGGATGAACTGAGGAAAGAATGTCAAATTGAAGCCGGCGAAGATGAGCACGGCGGAAAAGCGGGCCCAGCCTTCGGGATACATTCGGCCCGTCATCTTGGGCCACCAGAAATGGATTCCTCCCAGGTACGCCATCACGGTTCCCCCGACCATGATGTAGTGAAAATGAGCAACGATGAAGTAGGTGTCGTGTACGTGCCTATCAATCGCCAGCGTCGCCAGGAAGAGACCCGTCAATCCTCCGACCGTAAACAGGCCGATGAACCCGAGCGCATACAACATCGGCGTGTTATAAGAGATGGAAGCCTTATACAAGGTGGCCGTCCAGTTGAATACTTTGACCGCGGAGGGAATGGCCACAAGAAAACTGAGCATCGAGAAGACCAACCCGGCATAAGGAGACTGTCCGCTGACGAACATATGGTGGCCCCACACTAAAAAACTGAGCACGGCGATCGCAAAGCTGGAGAAGCCGATAAAGGCATACCCGAACGGCCGGCGGCGAGAAAAGCAGGCCACCAACTCGCTGACGACCCCCATTGCGGGCAAAATCATGATGTACACCGCCGGGTGCGAATAAAACCAGAACAGGTGCTGAAAAAGGAGCGGATCCCCTCCCAGGGCCGGATCGAAGATGCCAATGCCAAACAGCCGCTCCAACCCGACGAGCAGGATGGCGAGCGTCACTACCGGCGTGGCGAGCACCATGATCAAGCTCGTGGCATACATCGACCAGATGAACAGCGGCAGCCGGAACCAGGTCTGCCCTGGGGCCCGCATCATGTGCGTGGTGACAATAAAATTGAGCCCCGTCAGAATCGACGAGAATCCGGTGATAAATACCCCCACGGCGGTCGTCATCACATAGGTGTTCGAGTACGTACTGCTGTAAGGCGTATAGAAGGTCCAGCCGGTATCGACCCCTCCGGCCAGAATGGCCCACAAGGTGAGCAGGCCGCCAAACGCAAACAGGTAATAGCTGAGCAGGTTGAGCCGCGGAAACGCCAGGTCGCGGGCCCCCAGCATCAGTGGCACCAGAAAGTTCCCCAACACCGTGGGAATGCTGGGTATCAGAAAGAAGAAGATCATCGTGATGCCGTGAATCGTAAACAGTTTGTTGTACGTTTCCGATTCCACCAGGTCGCCGGCGGGGGTCATCAGCTCCAGTCGGACGATGGTCGCCGCCACCCCGCCGATGACGAAGAAAAACGTGATCGTCAGCAAATACAGGATGGCGATCCGCTTGTGGTCGAGCGTAAACAGCCAGGTGTGCAGGCTGTAGGAAGCATTCAGGTAGTTGCGCGGCGGTCTCGCGGCGGCGGGCAGGTTCATGGTGTTTCGACTTTCGCTTTCCCAGGCGGGGCATTTTCGCTCGTCGCGTCGTCCGCATCGGGCGCGGGGCTGGACTTGGCCGGCGGGCCGGGGGGCGCGAGCGACTTGATCTCGGCAATCAATTGCAGCAGCCCTTCTTCGCCGATCTGACCTTCGTAGGCGGGCATGATCGGCTGGTAGCCGGCGACCACTTTGGCGGCTGGGCGGAGGATCGATTCGCGGAGGTAGGTTTCGTCGGCGACGACCGTCTGGCCGTTTTGCAGCGGGACCGTCTGGCCGAACAGGCCGACCAGCGAGGGGCCGCGGCCGGTGGCGCCCCCGCCCAGATGGCAGGTACCGCACCGCAACTGCTCGAACAACATGCGGCCCGCCGCAGCCGGGGCTTGCCCGTCGCTCTTGCCGCTCAGCCAGGCCTGGTACTGGCTCGGCTCCAGCACATGGACCGTCCCCCGCATCTCCGAATGTTTCGCTCCGCAGTATTCGGCGCAGAACAGGTGATAGCGGCCCACCTTCGTCGGCTTGAACCAGAGCGTGGTATAGCGGCCCGGCAGCACATCTTGTTTGACGCGAAATGCCGGGACGTACAGGCTGTGGATCACATCTTCTGAAATCATGTTGATTCGAATCGGCTGGTTCAGTGGAACGTGCAGATCGTTGATCTCTGTATTTCCTTCGGGATGCTGAAACTTCCACATCCACTGGCGGGCGACGCAGCTTATCTCCATGGCCCCGGCCGGCGGGCGAAACTGCTGCATATAGATCCGCGCTCCCCAGAAGAACATCACCATCATCAGCGGGAAGGGAATCGCGATCCAGCTCAGTTCCATGAGAAAGAAATGCCCGGCTCGCTGCGTGCGATTGGCCGGCGATCCGCGGCGGTATTTGATCGCGAAGAAGACGATCAAAAAAGCGATCAGCACGGTGAAGAAGCCGCTAAACAGAATGAGAAACAGGTACAGGGCGTCCACCTCGGCCGCGAACGACGACGCTTGCTCGGGCATCCATTGGAAGTCGTTGCTCATGGGGCGGGTTCCTGCTGGGCAAGGTTCTCCGGGACGAGCGCTCGCGGCTCTGCCGCACGCGTGGCATCCGCCGAGCGGCGGGCCTCGCGACGAAACATGACGAACAAAAAGCTCCCCAAAACGGCGACGGTCAACAGGCCCGCCAGGCGGAGCACTCCGGAGATGACCAGCCCATACTTGCCGGTCGCCGGGTCGTAGTGAAAGCACAACAGCAGCACCTGGTCGGCCAGGGTGCCGATTCGTCCTTGCGAGCTTTCCACCAGTCCCAAGCGAAGATCGGTGGGGTGGTATTCGATGCCGTAGAAGTACCGCGAAATGCGGCCATCGGGCGTCAGGACGATGATCCCGCTGGGATGGGCATACTGGCCCGATTTGGCGTCGTAGTGGTAGCGGTAGCCCACCGTGCGCGCGAGGCGGTCGATCGCCACTTGTTCGCCGGTCAAAAAGTGCCACCCCTCTTCGGCCCCCGGCCGGCGATAGCTGCCGGCATAACGCTGTTTCTTGGCGGCGGCCATTTCAGGCGTTTCGTCGGGGTCGATGCTGACCGAGATCACTTCGTAGTCGGTCCCCATCTGCAGCGGAAGCGCCTGGCTCGATTTCAAAAACCCATTGAGCACCTGCGTGCAAAGCATGGGACAGCGAAAGTAAACCAGGTTCAGCACGACCGGCTTGCCGCGGAAATACTCGCGGAGCTGCACCTCGCGGCCCGCTTCGTCGCGGAATTTCAAATCGAGCGGAACCTGCCGGTCGAGATGCTGATCCAGCCCCACCTGCTGGGCGATCTGCCGCAGGTTGGGCGGGGCGTCGGCCGTCGCCTGACGGCAGACGAGCAGCACCAACAGCAGTACGACCCGATTCAAGTATCTCATGGTTGCTCCTCCGCGGGCTGTTGCTGGCGCTCGATGTAAAGGTCGATCGCCCGCTCGACGGGAATCTGCACGACCCCTTGCGCGCGATCGACCCAGGCATAACGCGTCATCAGGCGTTCTTGTTCCTGTTGGTACTGCCGGTAGTCGCGGAGGGACGCTGCTTGCAAGTGCGGCAAGGGGGGCGTCTGCTTGGTATCGGCTAGGGGCGAGAGCCGAGGGTCGCTTGCCCGCGCCAGTGCGTCGTAACGGTGCATCAAGAACCAGAGCCCGATCAGGACGATCGCCACCCCGGCGGCGGTCGCCGTCGCGAGCCCCAGAATCGCCCGGACGTTGACGTCCGCGGTTTCGTGTCCCGCCCGCAGCGAACGCTCATCAGGTGGCGTGGGTAAAGTCACTCGGTGGTCCTTGCGTGCGCGGGATCGTAAACGGGAATCGCGGCTCGGATCGACAATCGCCAGGCAAAAGCCGAGAGCCAAAAGCCGCCGATCGCCAGCGGGGTGACCAGCAGCCACCCACTCAGCGCGAATCGGCCGGGCGAGAACGTCGGCAGCACCAGCCATGCCAGATCGATCATCCGCATGGCCAGCAGCAGCAGTGCCACGCGAATCAGTTGCCGCGGCTCGCGCTTGATCCGCCGCTGCAACAGCAGCAAAAACGGGACCGCAAAATGCAGCCCGGCCAACAGCGCCGCCACGATCTGCCAGCCTCCCCGGCTGCGGTGGATGTACCAGGGAGTATCTTCCGGCAAATTTCCCGACCAGATGATCAGAAACTGCATGAACGAGGCATAGCTCCAGAACATGACAAACGCCAACAACAAACTGGATAAATCTTGCAAGCGCGACGCGGTAAGCGTGCTCGACCAGGGAGGCTCGCTCTGTAACAGGGAGGCCGCCAGGATGGCAAACGAAAGCCCCGAAACGCTCTGCGCTCCCATGAAGAGCACGCCGAACATGCTCGAGTACCAGTGCGGTTCGAGCGACATCACCCAATCGACGGCGGCGAAGGTGACCGCGAGCGCCCAGACGATCAGGCCCCCGCCGCTGAGCCGCACGAGACGCCGCTCGCGACGGCGCTGCCCGGGCGGGCCTTCCTGCGCCGACCAGCGACTCAGCAGCCAGCCCAAGGCGGCCCACAATACAAAATAGACCGCGGCGCGGACCTCCCAGGCGGGGACGTTCAAGTAGCGAATCTTTTGCCGCACGAGCTCGTCGTTGGCGATGACTTCCGGGCGCGCCCAGGGATACAGCGTCTGGATGCCCAGTACGAGCGGCAAAAACAGCAGGGCCAGCAGCAAGGTATTGCCGTAGCTCGCTTCCAGAATTCGCCGAATCGGCAGGCCCCAGCCCCCACCGGTCAAATGGTGCAGCATGGCGATCGCCAGCGAGCCGAGCGAAATGCCCAGCCAAAATAAATAGCCGACGAGGTAGGCTGGAAAGAATCGGTCGGGGTCGATCCAGGCGCCGAGCGCGCACAAGATTCCCGCCACCAGGGCTACCAGCAGCGACCAGCGGCGCAAGCGCTGCAAGGCGGGTATTTCCAGCGGTGGATGCGTCACGGCGCGGCCTCCGGCGGAGGCTCGTCGGATGTTTGCGTAACTGCCGCTTCCAAGGCGGCCCGCTGGGCGACGGGCACGTCGTCGAGCGTGGCGTTCTGGCTCAGTTGCAGCACCCGCACGTAGGCGATGATCGCCCAGCGATCGGCAGGCTCGATCCGGTCGGAAAAGCGGGGCATTGCACCGAACCCGTTGGTGATGACATCGAAGAAATGCCCCGCCGGCGCGTCGCGCAGCCGCTGGGTATGATACGAAGGGGGCCGACGAAAACCGCGGCGCACGATCATCCCGTCGCCCGACCCGGTCGCAGCGTGGCACACGGCGCAGTAGATGTTAAACCGCTCGCGACCGCGCTCGACGAGCGCCCGATCGACGAGCGCCTGATCGACCCCGACGGGCAGCTCGGCCACGAACTGGCCCCCTTGTTTGCCAGTCGAGAAGGCTTCGTCCTGATTCAGTTCGCCCCGGGCCACCGTGCCGGCCACCGGCAGGCGAGCCGACTGGCCGTCCGGGAAAAAGTCGCTCGCTTCGAGCACCTCGTAGCGGGGTTGATCGTGCATATCGCGATGGCAGCCGGCGCACGACCACACCGCGCACGACAACGTGGCGGCCAACCAAGTGGCCGGCAGCGGCGACTGCGACTTTGTGCGACTACGAGTCATCGGGGGACCGGCTGGATGCTGTGCGGATTCAGGCTGTCCAAAAACTGACGTGTCTCTTCCAGCCGGAATTGGCCATCCCGGCTTTCGATGCAGAGGAAAAAACGGTCGCGGCTGGCGAGCTTGAACCGCGGCACGCCGAACAACGGATGGTGGGGCCTGGGGAGCCCGTTGAGCGCCAGCATTCCCAGCACGGCGAAGAGGGCCGCGCCCAGCACGGTCAGCTCGAACACGATCGGCAGGAAGGCGGGCCAGCTATGCAGCGGCCGGCCCCCGACGTTTAGCGGATAGGCGAACACGGTCGTGTAATACTGTAAGGCATATCCCAAGAGGCCGCCGAGCAGGCCGCCCAAAAATGTAAGCTGGGGAAGCCACGTGGGAACCTGGCCCAGGGCCTCGACGAGTCCATCGATCGGGATGGGCGAATAGGCCTCGACCCGCCGATAGCCGGCTTGGCGGGCTTGGGCGGCCGCGGCGAGCAGCGCTTCGGGATGCTCGAACTCGGCCAGCAGGCCATACAGGTCTTCGCTTGGGGTCTCAGTCATGGCGGGGCTCCTCGGCCTCGTGGCCGCCGCTCGTTTCGTGAACCAGTTCGCGCAGCTCGAAGATCGAAATCACCGGTAAAAAGCGGATGAACAACAGCAACAGCGTCAGAAACAAGCCGATCGAGCCGAAGAAATGGGCGAAGTCCCACACGGTGGGATAATACATTTCCCACGAGGAAGGCAAGTAATCGCGGTGCAAGCTGATGACGATGATCACGAACCGTTCGAGCCACATCCCCACGTTCACGATTAGTGCGATCGCGAACAGCAGGGGCACATTCTTCCGCACGCGGCGAAACCACAACAACTGCGGCACGAGCACATTGCAGAAAATCAGCGACCAGTATAGCGCGGCGTATGGCCCCATAGCCCGGTTCACCGCCAGGTAGCGCTCGTACGGGTTGCCGCTGTACCAGGCAAAAAAAGCTTCCATCAGATAGCCATAAGCGACCATCAAGCCGGTGGCCAGCATCACCTTGGCCATGTTCGAAAGATGCCGCAGCGTGATAAAATCTTGCAAGCTATACACCTGCCGCAGTGGAATGGCAAGGGTCATGACCATCGCGAAGCCCGAGAAAATGGCCCCCGCGACGAAGTAGGGCGGAAACAACGTCACATGCCAGCCGGGAACGGTCGAGGCCGCGAAGTCGAGGCCGACGATGCTATGCACCGAGACGACCAGCGGCGTCGCCAGGCCGGCCAGCAGCAGGTACGCGGTTTGATAGCGGTGCCAGTGCGTGGCCGACCCGCGCCACCCCATCGCCAGCACGCCATAAATTACCTGGGCCCAGCGGCGCGTCGCGCGGTCCCGCAGGGTGGCCAGGTCGGGAATCAGCCCGACGTACCAAAACAGGAGCGAGACGGTCGCATAGGTCGAAACCGCGAAGACATCCCAGACCAGCGGGCTGCGGAACTGGGGCCACAGCCCCAACGTGTTGGGATACGGCAGCAGCCAGTAAAAGACCCACGGCCGGCCCAAATGCAAGAGCGGGTAGAGCCCGGCACAAGCTACCGCAAACAAGGTCATCGCTTCGGCAAAGCGGTTGATGCTCGTCCGCCATTGCTGCCGAAAGAGGAGGAGCACCGCCGAGATCAACGTGCCTGCGTGGCCGATCCCGATCCACCAGACGAAGTTGATGATATCGAACGCCCAGGCAACCGGAATGTTGTTCCCCCAGATGCCAACGCCCGTCGTCAGCAGGTAAACCGTCGCATACAGAAATACCATCAAGAGCGACAGCGAGATGCAGAAGGCGACCCACCAACTGCGCGGCGTGCGTCCGGTCAGCACGATCGCGCTGATCTGATCGGTGACGGTCGCGTAGGTGTGTCCCGGCTCGATCACCGGCGACGAACCTGCCCCGCGATCGCCGGGCGGCGGGCGATCGGAGAGCGAGCGATCAGAGGAGGATTGCGGGCGAGTCACGGGTGCGGCATCTCAATAGAAGGAGCCTCAAGCGACTGCGACTGGACGGCCCGCGGAGCGGGCAAAGCGGGGTGCGGGTTCACTACCCGCGCCAGGTAGGTCGTGCGGGGCTGCGTTCCCAATTCGGCCAGCACGCCGTAATTGAGCGGCGATTGCTTGATGGCCGCGACTTCCGCCAGGGGATCGTTCAAATTGCCGAAGACGATCGCCCGCGTGGGACAAGCCTGCTGGCAGGCGGTCACCACTTCGCCATCGCGGATCGGCCGGTTTTCCAGCTTCGCGGCAATCCGCCCGGCGCTGATTCGCTGGATGCAGTAGCTGCATTTTTCCATCACGCCCCGGCTGCGAACCGAGACATCGGGATTGCGCAGCAGCTTGAGGCTGGCGGTGGTTTCGTCCGCGTATTGCAAGTAGTTGAACCGCCGCACTTTGTACGGACAGTTGTTCGAGCAGTAGCGCGTTCCCACGCAGCGGTTATAGATCATGTTGCTGGTCCCTTCGGAATCGTGGACCGTGGCCATCACCGGGCAGACGACCTCGCACGGCGCTTTCTCGCAGTGCTGGCACAGCATCGGCTGAAAATACATATCCGGGTTGTCCGGCTCGCCGAGAAAGTAGCTGTCGATGCGCAGCCAGTGCATTTCGCGGCCGACCAGCACCTGTTCGCGCCCGACGATCGGAATGTTGTTCTCGGCCTGGCAGGCAACGACGCACGCATTGCAGCCAATGCAAGCAGTCTGATCGATCGTCATTCCCCAGGAATTGGCTGGGTATTCGTATTCGGGATAGAGCGAGGGGAGAGCATCGCCGCCGTGCTTCCCTGCCTGGTCAAGATGGTGAGAATCCTCGTCGAAGCGGGCCCGCGTGGTAACGCGAACGATGTCTCGCTCTTCCAGGTTGTCGAGGTTGTGATGCTGCTGCGTCGTGGCGATCTGCTGCTGCCGGCCGGTGGCCCGCACCGTCGCAGTGCGATACCAGGCCCCTTGCGCGGGGCGGATCGCATAGGCGCTATATCCGACGCCGCTGCCGATTCGCCCGCTGCGCGTGCGGCCATAGCCGAAGGTCAGCGAAACGCATCCATCGGGCTGGCCCGGCATGATCCACACCGGCGCGTCGATCCGGCGCCGGCCTGCTGTGATCTGCACGATTTCGCCGTTGGTCCAGCCGCGCCGATCGGCCAGGGCGGGGCTGACTAGGGCGACGTTGTCCCAGGTGATTTTGGTCAGCGGCTTGGGCAGCTCTTGCAACCAGCCGTTGTTGGCGGAGTCGCCGTCCCAGAGGGTCGGATCGGGGCGAAAGTCGAGTTCGAGCGCTTCGCCCGCGGCTGCCGCTCCTGCCACGGTTTCGGCTACTAGCGTTGGTGCATCGGTGAAGTCCAGCGCCACTTCCACCAGGGTGGACTCGGTGCCGGCGATCACGCCGTCGTGAACGGCCTGCCGCCAGCGCGTGCCAAAGTCGTCTTCGCCCAGCACCTGCCGCCAGCGTTCTTGCACGATTTCATACGGCGTGCGTCCGGCCGATCCTTGCAAAGCGGCGACCAGCTCGTGGGCCGACTTTCCGTCGTACAAGGGGGCGATCAACGGCTGCACGATCGAGGCGGTGCCATCGAGCGAGCGGGCATCGCTCCAGGCTTCTAGGTAGTGAGTTGCCGGGATGTGCCAATCGCAGAGAAACGATGTTTCATCGTAATATTCGGACAGATGTACGCGAAAGGGAACCTTGGCCAGCGCCCCGGCAAACTCGAGCTCGCCCGCCGACGAATAGACCGGGTTGCCGCCCAAAATAACCAGCGTCTCGACCTCGCCGCGCCGCATTTCGCCGGTTAGCGCGGCGAGCGATCGATCCTGATCTGGCGGGCGAGCATGAACCGGCTCGACAAAGTTGACGGTCTGGCCGATGTTGTCCAAGGCGCCGTTCATGGCATGCGCCAGCGCATGAACGGCTGGCGGCTGGCCGGGTCCGGCCAAGACCAGGCCGCTGCCGCGCTTGGCCTGCAACTCTTCCGCCAACTTCTCGAGCCAGTTGCTCGGCACGCCCGCCGGCTCCTGGGCGGGCTCGGCGATGGCGACCCCCACGCGCTGCGCAAGGGCGCGCGCAACGGCCTCGATCTGGCTGGGAAGGAGCGGCAGGCGGTGGTCGGCCATCGCGCCGGTGATGGTCGGCGTGCTCTCGACAACGTACAGCCGGCTCATCGAGCTTTGACCCCCGCTCACTCGGCGGCCGGCGATCCAATCGCGGGCGTAGCGGACGCTGCCGGGCCAGCCGAGCAGAAAATCGGCGTCGAGCGAAACGACGCACGCGGCCTTGTCAAAATGGTACTGAGCATCCGCCTCGCGACCAAACGCCAGCCGCGTGCCCGCATGGACGTTGTCGAGATCGGCCGGCTCGTGTTGGTGCCAGCGGGCTTCGGGCAGTTCCGCGAGCAGGCGATCGAGTTGCCCGGCCAGCGTGGGCGAACTGGCGGTCAGCGTGAGGATTCGCAGCCCTGCCCCGCCTCGCGCTCGGAGCTTTTCCATTCGAGCGGCGAGCGTGGTCAAGAAACGGTCCCAGGTCTCGATGATGCCGCGGTGAATCACCGTTTGCGAACGATCGGGATCGTAGAGCGACAGGATCGACGCTTGCGCGAAGGCATCGGTCGCGCCCAGGCTGGCGGGATGTTGGGGATTCCCTTCGATTTTGGTGGGCCGACCCTCGTGGCTTTCGACCAACAGGCCCAGGGCGTAACCGCCGTGCGCGATGGCCGTGGCATAGAAAAGAGGCCGGCCCGGCACGATCTCCTCCGGCGATTTCACGTAGGGGACGATCGTTTCTGGCGGTGGACGCGTGCAACCCACCGCGCCGCCCAAGGCCAGTGAGGCCGCCATCAGCTTCAAAAACTTGCGGCGGCCGACGGGATCGTTCCAGACGGCCAACTGGCTGGGAAACTCACGCTCGACAAGCTGCTCGAATTCGGGAGTCCGCGCCAGCTCGTCCAAGCTGCGCCAGTACCGCCGACCCCCATGCTCGGCCGCTCGGCGGCGAATCGCCTCCAAATCGTAGCGCGGTAAATCGTTAGCAGAATTCAACGGTGGCATATGACGCAGTCGGTTAGTTGTTGCTTGGCGATGGCGTACTCGCGGACCAGCCGGCTCCCCTCGACGGTCTGTTCCGGCCCCTGTCCGAAGCGAAACACTTCGCCGCGCGGGCGAACTGCCGTTTCCGGATGTCGATGGCAATCCAGGCACCACTCCATGTGCATGGCGACCGCTTTGCGCATCAAGGGCATCCGATCGACCCGGCCGTGGCAGCTTTCGCAGCCGATCCCCTTGGCGACGTGGATGCTGTGATTGAAATAGACGTAATCGGGCATATCATACACGCGGGTCCAGGCAAGCGGCGTGCCGTTCTGGTAGCTTTCGCGCACCGGAGCGAGCAGCGGGCTCTTGTTCCAAATTTGCGAATGGCAGCCCATGCAGGTTTCGGTCGAAGGCATTCCGGCGAACGCCGACGTTTCGACCGTGGCGTGGCAAAAACGGCAATCGATCCCCAGGCCGGCAACGTGGTGATCGTGGCTGAACGGCACGGGCTGATCGCGGACGACGTTCACCCGCGTGACATAGGGCGAGCGCATCCAGACGCTGCCGGCCCAGACGACCGCCGCCAAAATGAAGACCGCGCCAAAGATCGTTCCCCGAGCCAGCGCGTTCGCGGCGGGATGGAAGATCTGGGCCACGGCTGCTTTCCTTCCAAGTACCAAATCGTCTGACGAGACCTACAAACTGCCCGCTGGGTCTGCACATCATGTACCGCGAGTGACAGCCAGACAATCAGCGAAGATTCGCGGCTACGCGACCAGCGGCGTTTGCCGGGCGGCTCGTTGAATCATCAGGAACTCGCCGATGTTCTCGACCGAAATGACCCCGACAAGTTGTCCGTCCTGAACGACGGGAATCGAGTGGCAATCGCACGTTTGCAGCCGCTGGAACGCTTCGCCCAGGGGCTCGTCGGGATGGGCGGTGACAAAATCGCGCTGCATTACCTCGGCGACCTGGCCATACGGCCCTCGTTCGGCGAGAGAACGCAGTAGCTTGTCGCGGGTGATCATTCCCACGACGCGGTCCTCTTCGACAACCGGAAAATCTTGTTGAAAACCGGCCAGAATATGCTGGGCCACCACTTCCAACGAAGCATCGGGCCGAATCACGCGAAAGTCCGACATCATCGCGCTGCGCACCGGAACTCCGGCCAGGCTCGCGCGGGCCGCCGTGGCGCTCGCCTCTTGAGTAGCGCCAATCCAGACGAACAGGGCGATGAAGAGCAGCATCGGGGCACCGAAAAGACCGACAAATCCCAGCAATAACGCAAGGATCTGGCCCACGCGGGCGGCAATTTGCGTGGCCAAAAGATAGTCCATATTCATCGCCAGAACCGCCCGCAGCACCCGGCCGCCATCCATCGGAAAGGCGGGGAGCATGTTGAACAGAACGAGCAGAATATTGATCGCGAGCAGCTTGGCGACCAGCCCTCCCGCGAGCCAATTCTCGCTCAACGTGGTAAGTTCGGCGCGCAAGCTGCCGGTTGCCAGCAGCCAGGCCAAGCAGAGCACCCCCAGGGCGACATTCACCGCCGGGCCGGCCACGGCAATCACGAATTCCTGATACGGGTTTTCAGGAATCCGCTCCAGCCGGGCGACTCCCCCGATCGGCAGCAACGTAATGTCGCGGGTGGCCACGCCAAACTGACGTGCCGCGACAGCATGTCCGTATTCGTGCAAAACGATGATGCCAAAGACGAGCGAGACGAACAACAGCTCGCTCAACGCGATCACCCAGTTGCGCGTCTGGAGGTATTGCCAGATCACGACCCAGGCCAGGAGCAGCAGGAAAGTGAGATGAACGTAAAGATCGACTCCCAGGAAGCGGCCGACGCGGATAGACCAACTCATTGCATTCTCCAGGCTTCCGCGACCAGGGCGGCAGACGACGGTCGTATGCAACCGCCATGCCACTAAATGTCAGTTGTCCGTTGTCATTGGTTCGTGGCGAGCGGGAGGCGTGTGCCCTCCCGATGGCGTCGAGTCATGCCCCTGAAATGGAGTGTCCTGAGACGACGCCGGCATGGGCGAAGCCGATTAGAGAACCTGCGTAGAGTTTGCGGGCAATCGCCGGCGATTCAACCAGCTATTCGCGCGGCATACAGCTTGCACCTCAGCGTTTAGTTTCTTCTCAAAAACTCGAATTTAGGAGTGCGGTTATGGAAATCTTATGGTCTATTATCGTGTGGGCGGTGTTCGGATTGGTGATTGGGGCAATCGCCCGCTTGCTGTATCCGGGACGGCAGCCGATGAGCCTGCTGATGACGATGGCGCTGGGGATCGTCGGCTCCTTCGTCGGCGGCCTGGTTTCGTGGGCGCTGGGATTTTCGCCGGAGGATGGACCCTTCAATGGCGCGGGCTGGATCATGTCGATCCTCGGCGCGTTGCTCGTGACCTTCCTGGGTTTATACCTGGCCAGCAAGTCGCGGACGACGGATTCGACGGGAGTGCAGGGGCGTCCGCTGTAGCACAGACTCTTGATGGTTGTTGACGAACGCATGACATCGCTACCACACCAGCAGGCCGGCCCTCGTACTGCGTCGGCCGCTGGGCCGACTTTAATTTTGTGGGCCTATGCGATCCCCATTGCAGCCATCCATGCCTTAGCGCTGCTCGTCTTGGTTCCCTGGCTGTTTTCGTGGTCGGGGGCGTTGCTGGGCGTGCTCGGCGTGCATCTGTTCGGAAATCTGGGCATCAACCTGGGCTACCACCGGCTGCTATCGCACCGCAGTTTTCGCACCCCCCAGTGGCTCGAGCGGACGTTCGTCGTCATCGCGCTGTGCTGCCTGCAAGATACGCCGATTCGCTGGGTGGCGACACACCGGCTGCATCACAACCACGCGGACGGCCCGGAAGATCCGCATTCCCCCTTGCAAAACTTTCTGTGGGGGCACATGGGCTGGCTCTTTCGCCGCAGCCCCACGTTGCACGACGTCTTCGTGTATCAGCGCTTCGCGCGCGATCTGATGGTCGATCCGTTCTATCTGTATCTCGAGAAACGCCCCTGGCTTTCGGGAACCGTCTATTTGTTCCACGCGCTAGGCTTTTTCCTGGTTGGTGCGGCGGCGGGCTGGTTGTTTACGGGTAGTCCCGCCGCGGGCCTGCAACTCGGTTTGAGCTGGCTGGTGTGGGGAGTGATCGCCCGCACCGTAGCCGTCTGGCACATCACTTGGAGCGTCAACTCGCTGACCCATCTGTTCGGCTATCGCACCTATGCCACCGACGAGAACAGTCGGAACAACTGGCTGGTCGCTTTGCTCAGCGCCGGCGAAGGCTGGCACAACAACCATCACTGGGATCCGGCCAGCGCCAGCGTTCAGCATCGCTGGTGGGAAATCGACTTCAGCTATTACACGATTCGCACACTCGAACGGGTCGGTCTGGCACGCGATGTTGTTCGGACCCGGCACGTTCGCCGGCAAGCCGCCCCGCCGGCGGAACTGGCGACAAAATCCGAGCTTGCTGCTACGGCCGAACTTGTGGCGACGGGCGAAGTTCACCAGCAGCAGCCGTAACGATTTTGCTCACGCTTCGCAGCAGCGTACAAAGCTGCGACCAGTGGTCGCGGTCTCCCCCGGCACTTTCCCAGCAGAGGGAGAAGTATGGCAGGCAAGATGCCTGCCCCACGCCGCCGTGAACGACGACATCCGCCCCACGGGGCGACTCTCCCAATCGCTCGCTGTCGCTGCTTGTTAGTGGACCCCGGCCACGTCGTAGTCGCGGGCAAGAGTGATTCCCGGCGTCAATCCTGGCGTCAACCCGTTAATGGTTTGCCCCTCGCTCGGGCGCGGCCCAGGGCGTCGTACACGTACTCAAAGGTGCTGGCCTGTTGGCCGTTGAACTTCCCCAACCCGGCTTCTATCCAGTGGGCCGCCGGGAGGGAGTTTCGCTAATCGCTGTCCGACTTTTTCGGCAGCGGCGGTTTTGCTAATAACTTGCAACTCGTTGGCATTGCATGACTTACGACACGACGAGTGATTCGCAAAACCCGTTTCGCTAATCAGACCGATCAGCGAAATGCACGAATCGCCGTGGCCCAAAAGTAGGTGCCACGGGCCCCGTCCCGTGGTACTGGCATTGCCAACGAATGCTGAATCTCAGGTTCCGCCCGGCGGTCGGAACCTACTCCCTTTGCCGTTCGGCCGCGAGCCAAGCCGGGGACTCGCCGGCGGACCCTGCCCAGCGAACGATCAACCAGGTTGCCAAAGAGCCGGCGCGCACGCTCCGCGCTACAACAACGAGATTGTACCCAGGCGAGGACAAACTGTCAATACGTTCACTTCTCCTTTTTGCATCCTCGGCTATTTTGGCGTTGCCGTTGGACGGGTTCCCCACTGGCAAGACGCTCACGCCCAGGCGGGGCCGAGCTACTGGCCGACGTAGGGGGTCACGTTCGCATCGTCGGCGCGGCAGCCGACTGGTTCTTCACTGAGCCACTGACCCGGCGTCGGGTCGAAGTAGCGAACGCGAAGATTTACGAGAGTCGCGGGGTCGAGGTCGCGGCCGTTGGCGACGGCGCTGCTGGGCCAGGTCGTGGGCCTGCGCGGCGAAGTA
>JBBDYF010000212.1:0-17017 GCA_040901775.1 Pirellulaceae bacterium
CGCAAACGCCTGCAAGCCCCGCGGCGGTGTTGCGCAGAATCGAGCCAATGGGCGAACAAAGGCGGATCGCATCCGGGCGAATCGCGGCGATCAGCGTCAGCCGCGTTTGGCGGCCGCCTGTTATTGGGCCGCGTAGGCTTCGGCAAATGCCTTTTGCTCGGCGGCCACAGCTTCGGCGGCCGCTTGAGCCGCTTGCTGCGCCGCTAGGGCATCCGCGGCAACTTTGGCCTTGGCCGCGGCTGCCTCGTCGGCGGCCTTTTGGTCGGCCGCGGCCTTGGCCAATTCGGCCTGCAGGGCGGCAATCTTGTCGGCCACCCCTTTGGTGACGGCTGCTTTCGTGGCGGCCGCTTCCAACATGGCTTGTTTCTCGGCTTCGGCCTGGGTCATGGTGGCGGTGGTCGCCGCGACTTGTTTGCCCGCAGCGTCGGCGGCGGCGGCCAGCTTGCCCGCCATCTGATCGAAGGTCGCCTTGTCGGCCTCGGTTTGGGTCAGGGCGGCCTGAGCCGCAGTGGCAGCGGCGGCCGCAGCGTCAGCCGCTTGCTTTTTGGCTGCTGCAACGGCATCGGCAGCGGCCTTCTCTTGGGTCGCTTTGTCCGCTTCGGCCTTAGCGACCGGCACCGCATCCGCCGCTACCTTGGCGGCGGCGGTTTGCGCTTCGACCTGCTTGTTGGCGGCCGTTACGGCGTTTTGAGCTTGCCCGAGCACCGTGGTAGCAGCGGCCAAGGCGTTGGCAGCCTTGGTGGCAATTTCGGCCTTCTGGGCGGCGATAACGGCCGCCTGAGCACGCTCGGCCTCCACCTGGGCAGCGACAACCTGCGCCGCCGCGGCCTTTTCGGCTGCCTGGGGCGCTTCGGCCGCCTTGTCGGTCGCCAGCTTGTCTGCCGCGGCTTTCTCGGCAGCAGCCTGGTCGGCGGCGGCTTTGGCAGCGGCTGCCTTGTCGGCCACGGCTTTATCGGCGGTGGCTTTCTCGCCGGCAGCAGCCGTACTCGCGGCTTGGGCCGCTGTCTGAGTGTCGGTTGCCGGCTTGATCGCAGCGGCGGCAACTTCCGCCGCCTTCACCGCGGCAAGGCGATCCGCCTCGCTCTTTTGAGCCGCGGCCACCGCCGCCGTGTGCTTTTCACCGGCCGCTTTCAGCGCGGCATCTATGGCGGTGACCACCGCCAGGGCGGCCGCAAGTTCCTGAGCGGCGGCGGCGGCGGCGGCCTGCTTGGCGGCAAGATCGGCCTTGGCGGCATCGACCTGCATCGCCAGCGTCGGCGGATTCGGTGCCAGCACGAAAACATCCTTGGCCTCGGCCGTATCCCACACGCGCACGCTGCCGAGCCAGCCACCGCCGACAACCCGCTGGCCATCGTGCGTGAAGCAACATTCCAGGGCCGCTTCGGGAAAGCCGGGATAGGTTTTGATCGCCGCGCCGTCGGCGGTCCACGACTTGACCGTGTTGTCGCGGCCGGCCGAAGCGATTCGTCCGTCGTGCGTAAAGCTCACGGCAAACGCGCCGCCGCCGTGCGCGGCCCACGACTTGACGGTCTTGCCGTCGTTCATTTCCCACAGTTTGATCGTGGCGTCTTCGCCGGCCGACGCCAAAATGTTGGAATCGCCGCGCCAAGAGACATCGCACACGGCCCCATTGTGGCCGCGCAGGCTGAGGTATTCGCGGGCTGTATCGGCTTCCCAGACAAACAGACCGCCGCTGCGATCGGCCGTCGCGAGCAGCACGCCGTCGGGGCTGAACTGCACCGCGTAGATCCAGTCGGTATGTTTTTTGATCTCGCCCACCAGGGCGCCCGTTTCGGTCGAAAAGATCCGCACCACGCGGCTCGGCCCGCCCAGCGCCACCAGCGAGTGCGAGGCGTTGATGTCGGCCGCCATTACAGCGTCCAACTCTTCGCCGATCTTGGCGATCCGCTTGCCGGTCTTTACGTCGAACAGAACCACGCAGCCCGAGTGGCCGCCGCGACCGCCGCCGACCAGCAACACGCTGCCGTTGCGGCTGAACCGGACGACGTGCGGAATCCCTTCCGGGAACGGCAGCACGCCCAGCATCTGGGCCGTATCCGAGTTGTAGAGCGTGACCTGCTTTTGACCGGCCACGGCCACGACCGGGGCCCAGGGACTGGACGCGATGCCCGTCACCTGCCCGGCCTTCGGCGTGTACAGCACCGGCTGCTTGAGCAGCCCCTCGGGCATGGCGACCGGCCCTTCCGGCTTGCCGGCGCTGACCACCACGGCGGCCACGCTGTTTTTCTTGACGGCTACCTTCGAGCCGGCGTTCTCCGGCGCGCCCGATTCAATCCACTTGCTGATCAGTTCGAGCTTGGCCGCCGGCAGCTTGTCCTGCTTGGGGGGCATTCTGGGCTCTTCGAGATGGGCCACGAGCGCCCAGATGCGCGAGATGCCGAGGTCGCCGGGGATGACCACCTCGCCGCTGGAGCCCCCCGCCATCACCTTTTGATAGGTATCGAGCGCCAGGCCGCTTTCTTGCTTGTCGGCGCTATGGCACGAGAAGCAATGCTCGCGCAAGATGGTGCGAACGTGCTCGTCGTAGGTGATCTTGGGCGCGGCGGCAGCGGCGGGCTTGGCCTCTTGAGCATGGCCCAGACTCGCAAATACGCTGAGTGATGCGGCGGCTGCGATTAAGCGAAATTGTGACATTGGTCAGTTATCAGTTGTCAGTTGTCAGTTGAGGCGCACGTTGCCGTCCACTGACTACCGACATTTAGCGTTAGTGGTTAAACATGAACTCGCGACTGTTCAGCACCGCCCAAAACACATCTTCCAGACCGGCCTGCGGATTGGCCGCTTGCTCGACCACCGCCAGCAGTCGCTGCATCTCTTCCGGCATCGGTTGGCGGCTGAGGCAGCGGACATAGAGCCGCTCGATCACCTGGGGCGGGGCTTGCTTTTCGGCGAGCCACGTTTTGACGAGGCCCCCTTGCTGAATTTTGCCGTGAATCGAGCTGCCGTTGAGCATGTGCAGGGCTTGCGACAAGGTCGGCTCGGTCTTGGCTTCGCAGGCACAGACCGTATCGCGCGGGGCGCGGCCAAAGGTCGTGAGGAAGTAGTTGCTGGTCGAGCCATTGGCGATCTGCACGGCCCGCGAGCCGAGCGGCAATCCCTGAAACTTGTCGCTGACGCTGGTGACTTGGACGATGCAGTCGAGCATCATTTCGGCCGAGATGCGGCGTACGCTGCCGTGGGCGAAGTTGAGCTCGTCGGTCAGGTTCGATTCGTTCCGCTCGGTGGTTCGCTGGTAGGCGTGCGAGTTGCAGATGTCGCGCACCAGGCTCTTGAAGTCGTACTTGTACTCGACCAGCTTGTCTCCCAATCGCTTGAACAGTTCTGGATTGCTGGCGGGGTTCGACACGCGAATGTCGTCCACCGGTTCGACGATCCCAGCGCCCAGGAAGTGGGCCCAAACGCGATTGGCAATGCTGGTGGCGAAGTACGGGTTGTCGGTCGAGGTGAGCCACTTGGCGAGGACTTCGCGGCGGTCCTTCCCTTTCACATCGGGCTCGGGGCCCCCCAGGAATTTCGGTTTCATCGCTCGACCCCCCAAGGGGTGCGCCACTTCGCCACCGCCCCGATTGAAAACGATAATTTCCCGATAGTCTTCTCCCTGCTTGCGGCCGATCTGGGAAAAGAACGCGGCAAAGCTGTAGTAATCGTCCATCGTCCAACGGTCGAACGGATGGTTGTGGCACTGGGCGCACTGGGTGCGGATGCCCATGAAGACCTGGGCCACATTCTCGGCTGTTTTGAGCGTGTCGCGCTCGATCTGGTAATAGTTCGTGGCGGGGTTCTTGAACGTGCCACCGCTGGCCGAAAGCAATTCCTGCACCATCACGTCGAGCGGCACGTTGCTGGCGATCTTGTCGGTCAGCCAACTGGCATACAAAAAGGCCGACTTGGTGCTGACCTGGTTGGTCGTCTTGATCATCAACTGCTCGGCCCATTTCATGGCCCAGATTTCCGAGAACTCCTTGCGCTCGAGCAGTCGATCGACCAGCTTGGCCCGCTTGCCGGGGTCTTGGTCGGCCATGAAGGCGGCGTACTCTTCTTCCGCGGGCAAGAGGCCGGTGATGTCGATCGTCACCCGACGGAGGAACTGCTCGTCGGTGCAGAGGCCGCTGGGCAGCATGCGAATCTTGTTCAGCTTGGCGGCGACTAGTTCGTCGATGTAGTTGCCGGCGATGGCGGGGGCGACATATTCCATTCCTTTCGGCAGAACCAACACCTGGTTGCCGACGGTATGCGTCTCAAAACGGGCCATCACAAACGCCTCGCCCCGGGCCGCGGCGGTCACCAGGCCGTCGATCGAGATCGGGGCCGAGTTGTCGTTGTTCGTCATGAAGGTGGCCAGCGACGTGATGTCGCGATCGGTGCCGTCGGCATAGCGGGCACGGGCGATGAACTGCTGCTTCGCCCCTTCCCCTTCGAGCACGACGGCGGGCGGATAAACATCGACGCCCACGACCGCCGGCGGCGGCGCGGCGTCGTTCGGCGCACCCGCCTCGAGCCACCGCATCATTACCGCGTTGTATTCGCTGTCGGCCTCGAACCGCTTACCACCGGTATGCGGGACCGCGCCGATCGACTTCTCGATCATCAGGCTCGCTTTGGGCGAGGCCAGGTTGATCCGCCGCGCGCCGATCTCGCGCGTGATGCGGTAGTAGTCTCCCTGCGGATCGAACCCGAACAGCGACAGCCGGAAGCCGTCTTTGCCGCGGGCAGCGCCGTGGCAGCTTCCCGTGTTGCAGCCCGAGCGCATGAAGACGGGCATGATGTCGAGCTGAAAACTGATCGCCCGCTCGGCCGCCGCATCCTTTACCGCTACCGTGGCCGCCGTTTTGTGCCCCTGATACTCGATATCGAGCGTCGTCTGGCCGTCGGCTTGCGGATAGAGGACGTTCTTGTCCATCCGGCAGAGCTTGGCATCGACGAGCCTGGCCGCGGCCTGGGCGGTCACGTCGAGCGTCACGCCGTCGTCGCGCGTGGCCACCACGACGAACCGCTGCAAGTCGGCCTTGGTGTTCAGTTGAATGTCGGGCGGATAAACGTTGATCGCCGTGATCGCCGGCTCGGCCTGGGCCGAGACGGTTGCCAACGCCGCAACAACCAGGGCGACGGCAGGCACGAAGCGCGAAGTTTTCATGGTGAGTCCTTCCGGCGGCGAGGGGCGTCCTCGCCGTGATGCTGCGGGGCTTAGTGCTACTTTTTTTCCTGCTGTTTATCGAGCCGCAACTGTTCCAGCCGCGACAAGCGCTTCATCGGCGCGGCGGCAGCGGGCGGTGCGGCGGCTGTCATCGGCGCGGCAGCGGCAGGCGGGGCATTCGCCTTGGGCGGAAGCGGGGCATCGACGCGCAGTTCGCCGGTACCCAGCGTATGCGTGACGGTTTCGCCGTCCACCTGAAACGTCGTGATGCAGACCAGCGAAGGGTACTTCCCGGGCTTCGCTTCCGGCGTCGAAGCGACCTTGAAGACCAACTCGGTCGTGTCCTTGGTGAACTCCATCGGCTGGGTGCTGGTATTGGCCGGCAATCCCACCAATTGAACCTGACCGGGACCGGCAAAGTCGGTGAGCTTCTCGATCTTGACGACGACCTCGGTTTCCTTCCCCTGCTCGACCGCCGACTTGTCGAAGGCCAGCTTGTAATATTGGTCGGCCACGGTCAGGTCGGCCAGTTGCGTCGAACAGCGGATCGAGTCTTCCCGGTTGCCCGACTGGCCGACGACGGCAATTTTCCAAGTACCGATTCCCGCGCCGCCGTTGGCCGTCAGCGGGATCACCGCCTCGGTCTGATTCTCGGCAATGCTAATGCTGCCCGACGAGGCCACTCCGGGCGGGTTGTAGAGCATGCGAACCGAGATCGGCGCGGTGAACCCCGCGGCCCGAGTCGCCACCACCTTGAGGCCCAACGAACCGTTGCGAACGAGCGGCGCTTTCGGCTGCACGATGTCGATCCGATAAGGTATCTCCTCGGCCAGCACGGTGGCCATTCGCTCGGCATCGTGCCCCCACACATCGGCGTTGTTCTGCCCGCGGACGAGCATCGTCCGCTGGCGAAGCTGTCCGACGACCGGCAGGTTCGCATCGACCGGCTTGCCGACCACGTTGACCAGCGCGCCGCCAGGGGCTGCATCGGCCGCGGCGGAGAATAGCACGGGAACATCGGACATGGCCGCGAGCATCGGCACGGTTTCAAACGACATGCCAGCCGGCAGCCCCTCGAAGGCAACGTTCACGTCGCCCCCAAAATTCTGCCGCTGGGCGCCGACTATTACCGCCATCCGGTTGTTCTTGGGAACGGTAAGCGTGGTCGAGATATATTGCCGCCGCTCGGGCAAGGTCATCGTCAAGGCGGGTTTGACCTCGGTCAGTTCAACGCGATAGACATAGCCGGGGCCGCCAGCGAGCAGTTGGTCGTTGACCGAAAGCAGGTATTCGCCATCTTCCGGCACGGCGAATCGGAGGTACGAATCGGGGCCGCCGGTGTCGTCATTGTTGGCCAAGCGGCCTCCCTTGGCGTTGTAAATGCTGAGAACCGAATCGAGGGGCGAACGAATCGGCTTGCGGGCATAGACCCGCGTGTCGATCTGCTGTCCCTTCTTGGCGGTGAACCTGAAGAAATCGATATCTCCCGGTTTCTCGACAATGCCATTCGCGGCCAGCGGAGCGGCGCTGGCGACGGTCGCCTGGGCCACGGCGTCGTTGGGCTCTGCCTCCAAGGCATTAGGCAGGTCGATCACCCGAAACACGTTGGGCGAAGGAGCCAGGCCGGTCGCGTCTTGAGCGACGATGCCGGCCTCGGCTTCGCCATCCGTCGGCAGCGCCACGGACGACGTGAACTCGCCACGGGCATCGCCAATCCAGCGAACCTCAAGCGTTTCGCCCGGCTTGCCCCCGGCGGGATAAGCCGCCGTCGGCCGGGGAAAACCGCCGACGTGCAGCCGGTATTGGCAGTTGCCGTTGCCGCCGAATGCGGTCTCGCGAATTTGCACGATGTACTTGCCATCTTCCGGGGCGACGATCGAGCAAAGGCAATCCTGGCTCAACAACGCCGCGTCGTCGCTGCGGGCCAGTTCGAACCGCTCCGCGTTCAAAATCGCGACGTAAGGGTCGAAAAATGTGTAACCGAGCCGCAGCCCTTCGAGCTCGGCCGTCAGGCGGTCCCCTTTTTTCAGATCGACGACGTAATGATCGACGTCTTCGCTTTGCACGACGCCGCTCACCGTCACGTTGAGTGCAATGGCCTGGGGCAGAGCGAAGTCGGTATTCGGCTCGACCTCTTTCACTTCGGGCAGATTGCCGACCGTAAAGGTGCGCAGCTCGCTCACTCCCTCGGCCGAGCGGAGCCGAACCGCATGGATGCCCATTCGGCAATCGGGGGCCACCGTAACCACCGCCTTCACCGACTTGTCGTCAACGGCGGCGATGCTTTTGACCGTGAAACCGGGGGAATAGAAGAGCGCCTCTTGCGCTTTGGCCAGGTTGCCGCCGGCAAAGGTCAATTCGACTTCGGTGCCGCGTTGCACGCCCGTTGGCGAAATGGCGTTGAAATCGGGATCGACGGCCTGGGCGGGAGCGATCAACACGGCCCAGGCCAGCAGCGCGACAAGTCCGCGCGACAGGCAGCAAATGCTATTCATCGAAGCCTCACGACTTTTTGCGGGCCAACCGCCAGGAGGGAGGCCCTGACAAACCAGCCAGGACCGGGGCGGACACTTTGGGGCGGGAGAACGGAGCGGGCGGGTAACGATTCAAACTGCCAGCATATCTATTGAAATTGGCAGTGGCCAGGTTTGCAATTGCCGACTGCACAATTGCGGCCGCCGGGGCGAACGGTTTTTTCGCCGGGCGGCAGCGCTGGTGCGTGCAATTTTTACGCCAACAGGCCCTTGATGACCTTGCCCCCATCGACGATTTCGATGGGACGGTCGCCGGGGGCCATCAGCTCTTTGTCGGCCACGATGCCCAGTTGCTTGTAGATCGTGGTGGCCAGGTCTTCCGGGCCGACCGGGTCCATGTCGGGCTCCGAAGCGGTGCTGTTCGACGTGCCGAAGATCGTCCCTCCCTTGATCCCGCCGCCGGCCAGCATGACGCTGAACACCTTGGGCCAGTGGTCGCGACCCGCGGTCGCGTTGATCTTGGGGGTGCGGCCGAATTCGCTGCTGACCATGATCAGCGTCGTCGCCAGCAGGCCCGTCCGATCCAGGTCGGCGATCAAGGCGGCCAGGCCCTGATCCAACGGCGGCAGCGACTTCCGCATTCCGGCCGTGATTCCGGTGTGCATGTCCCAGCCGCCGTAGGTCAGCGTGACGAACCGGGCCCCGGCGGCGACCAGCCGGCGAGCCATCAAGAGCCGCTGGCCCGCCGTGTTGCGGCCGTATTCGTCGCGAACCTTGTCGGGCTCGGCTTCGATATTGAACGCCTCGCGCGCCTGCTCCGAACTGATGAGGCTGTAGGCCCGCTCGTAGAAGGTGTTCATCGCGCCGACCGTGTCCGACTTTTCCTTCTTGGTGAAGTAATCGTTAACGGCTTCGAGCGCGGTGCGGCGGCGGACAAAGCGGGCGTCGTCCACGCCGTTTGGCAGGTTCAGGTCTTGCACCCGGAAACCCTTGTTCGCCGGATCGGCGCCCAAGCTGAACGGGGCGAACGACGAACTGAGGTAGCCGTTGCTGGCGTATTCGTTCGGCACGTTGGGGATGCAAACGTAGGGAGGCAGGTTGTTCCGCGGGCCGTACTCGTGGCTGACCACGCTTCCCATGCTGGGAAAAATCAAGGCGGGGCTGGGCCGATAGCCCGTGAACATGTTGTGCGTCCCCCGCTCGTGGGCCGCCTCGCCGTGCGTCATCGAGCGGACGACCGCAATTTTGTCGGCCATGCCGGCCAGCTTGGGGAGCGCATCGCTGAACACTTCGCCCGTGTTCGTCTTGACCGTCCCCATTTCGCCCCGATATTCGATCGGCGCGTAGGGCTTGGGATCGAACGACTCCTGGTGGGCCATGCCTCCGGGCAGGAATACGTGGATGACGCTTTGGGCCTTGGCCTCCAGAAACTCGTAGTGCTTCTTGTCGGCGCGAGCTTGCCGCATGGCCAAAAAGTCGCCGAGGGTGAGCCCCAAGCCTCCGAGAGCACCGACGGTCAGCACATTTCGACGACTCAGACGATTTCCTTGGCACTGCATGATGCGCGTCTCCGTGTTGGATGAACCTCGAACCCGCTGCGCAGCTATGGCACAAAGCGGCTAAAGGTTACACAGTGCTTCCAAAGCGCGTCGAAGCGCTTTCAAAGCGACTGCCAGGTGGTGTGCGTTGGGGTGGGAAAAAACTACGTGGTGGGCCGGCCGATCCATGCGCACCTACCCCGCACTGACCGGCACTGCCCATGAGAATACCCAGACGCCCGCCGGCTGTCAAACTTTTGCTGGGAAAAATCGTCGCAACCCAAAGCCCGCTGCCATTTTGCGGCCGAAAAGAAGGACCGCTACCAAGCAAACGATCAAAAGTGTCCGATGCGTTTTTTGGGGCCAAGGCAAGCTGGCGGCTTGCCCTACGAGCACAAGCGCCGCCAATGAGTAGCGACAAGCAGCCTGCTTTGCCGTCCCGCGACCACCTTTGCGGTAGCAAGCCGGTTTCGGAGGGGTATAGAATTGGGGTAATGGAACCGAGCCCGTACCAACCCCCGGTGCATCATTCGCGAGCAAATAGACAGCCCAGCGGGGCGATGGCGTTTACCGGATTAGCTTTCTTGCTGATGTGTATGACTGCGCCAATGATCGGCATTTTTCTCCGGGCGTTCCTCCAATACCCTGTTATGGGCCGCAGAATCGGTTCCCTGTCCACTGACTTTCTGGGCTGGGTGATGTTAACTAGCTTTGCGATTGGCTCGCTCACAACTGTTTGTGCGGTAGCCGCTACCTTTAGGGCAATCGCCCTATCAAGCAGGAACTAGACGAGACAGAAGTAACCCATGCGTCGTTGATTAGTGTTCCTCTGGTTGCTTCTCTGGCAGCCTGCTTCAGCAGGCTTACCTCGTCAGACCCCGGCTTCAGCCGGGGTTGCGTGACACACGCTCGATATTCTCTGGTCTAGCCGGGCTTCAGCCCGTTTCCCGGCGGCTAAAGCCACGGGATAACAAGCCGGCTGGAAAATAATTGTTTTTTACGCGTGGGTCGGCGCTCGCGTTCCAACCCGATTCGCAATCGCCGAGGTTATTTGCCGCGAGCTTGACCCACCCTATTTTTTTACCGGCGCGAGGCGCACGCCGCGCAGATCGAACAGGGCGTGGTTGATCGGGCCGTCGCTCCGGACGACCAGCTCGCCCGGACCTTCCGGCAGCTTGATCACTCCCAGGTCCTTGCCCCGGTAGTCGTCCCAGGTGCCGGTCCCCTCGACGACGCACCCCAGCGTCTGCCCGGCCACGATCACGCGCGCGCCGTTCCCCGCGGCAATCGTCTCGCAGGCGTAGTCGAGCACGACGCGATACTCGCCGGCGGCCGGAGTCTCGAACGACCAGGCGACGTGGTCTTCCAGGCTGTTCCACCAGCCGAGGTTGCGGTACTTCTCTTCCAGCACGAGGGTCGGGCCGTACACGCGGGCGTTCGTCGCCAGAAGGCGAATCGAGCCATCGACGAACGGACGGACGACCTCGGGCTGGTTGCCCGCCAGTTGCTTGGGCGGCGGCGTGTTCTGTTGCAGGTAGGCGGACAGGTCGGCCATCTCGGCGGGTGAAATGTCCTTCTCGATCCCCTCGGGCATCAGCGATTTGCCGCTCGACCGGAGCTGGTCGATCTCGCTCCGCAGGATGGTGATCGTTTTGCCTTCGGCAGCCGCGAGCGTGATGCTGGCGCCGGTCTCTTCGCGCAATAGGCCGGTCACCGTGCGGCCGTCGGCCAGCCGGACGACGTAGTCGAGATAGCGATCCTCGATGGCCCGATTCGGATCGAGCATGGCGATGAACAGCACGTCGCGCGAGCGATTGTTGAGGGCCGCCAGATCGGGACCGACAGAATGCCCCTCGCCCCCCAGCCGATGACAGTTCGCACACCGCTTGGTAAAAACCAGCTTGCCGCGGGCAATGTCGGCCTGGTGCGAAGCGGCGGCCTGCACATACTGCTCGACAAGCTTCTGCCGATCCGAATCCACGGCCGACGCCAACACCTTCTCGGCCCGCCGGCGAAGCGTCTCGCTCTTGGCCGTGGCAAACTGCTGGCGGCGGCGGGCGTCGATCTGGGAACCGGGAATTTTTCCCTGCTCGACCGCGTCCAAGAGCGCGCCCGCCCACGCCTCGCGGCTGGCGAGCGTATCGAGCACCAGGCCGCGAACCGCGGGCGTATGCGATGGCCAGCCGGCGAGCAGCAATTGCGGCACGTCCGGGCGTGCGGTTCGGGCGAGCGCGGCGGCGGCGGCCGTTTGTACCTCCGAGGGTTGCTGCGGCGAGAGGAGCGAACCCAAGAGGGCGATGTCCTCTTCCTGCCGGCTTAGGCCGCGACCGAGCAGCCGGATCGCCGCGGTGCGAAACTCCATCCCACGCTCGCCCGTCGCCCGCGGGCCTTCGCCCTGGGCCAACGACCGCGCTTGGCCGAACAAGGCCTCCAGCGAATCGCGCCCACTCCCTCCCGTCAGCGTCTGCAGATCGACCTTGCGTTTGGCTAGTTCATCGAGAAACCGCCCGATCGCCGCCAGTTGCCACAACTCGATTCCCTCCGTCGGGATGGTGACGGCCCGGTCCACGGCTTCGCGCAGGGCTGCATCGTTGCCAGTTGCAGCGGCAATCGAAAACAACTGCTCGACCAGGGCGGGGGCCGGCTCGCCTTGCCCTGGGCCGGAAAGAACGCGGGCCAGCACCGTGGCGATGTTCTGCTTATTTAGCGAGCTCATGGCGGCGGCTGTCAGGTAGCGATTTACCGGTTGCGCAGAAGCCGCCAGCAACGTCGCCAGCCCCTCGGCCGACCGCGCGTCGTCCCACGCGCCGAGCGAATAGGCAACCTGCATCTGCACATGCAGATCGGGATCGGCCGTCAACTTAAGCACGGCTGCTTGCAGCGCCGGCGACTTGGCCAAGCGCGGCTCGGCCAGCCGAACGGCGTGGCGCACTACGCCGGGATGGTCGTCGGCCAGGGCCGCCAGCAGAAGTTCATCGCTCACGGCGCCTAGGCCGTCGAGCGTGCAGAGCGCTTGCAGCCGAGCTTGCGGCCGGAGCGATTCTTTTGCCAGTTTGACCAGCGGCTCGATGGCCGCCTGCTCTGGTTGCCAAACGAGCAGTTGCTGCACCAGATCGCGCTGCGGACCGTTGGGCGTATCGAGCGCGGCGACAAGGCCCGCCGCGTCGAGCTTGTCCAGCCGGGCAACCGGCCGCGGCTTGGAGTTTTCGGGATAGATCCGATAGATCCGTCCCTTGTCTTCGCCGGCCCGCAATTCGAGCTGCTGTTGAAACTCGGCCGGAATCCACTTGGGATGCTCGATGACAAAGCGATACATGTCGGCCACCCACAGCGCGCCGTCGGGCCCGGTGCGGCACATGCTCGGCCGGAACCAGCTATCCTCCGAAGCCAAAAATTCGCTCTGTTCTTCGCCCGCCGCTCGCCGGCTGGTGAAGGTGCTCCCCTCGGGCGAGACGATCTCGCGATGCACCAGGTTGTGCACCGGCTCGCAGACGAACGAATTGCCGGCGAACTCCGGTCCCAACAGATCGTCGCGATAGATCATCTGGCTGCAGGCCGAGGTGAAGCGGTTGGCCTTGTTGGCGTCGTTAAAGCGGGTCAGCGTTAGGCTGCGGGGAAAGACCGGGGCCGCGCCGGGCGACACACTCACCTGCTTGTGCGTGCTGGGCGGGGCGAAGTGCGGATTCCGCCGCAGGTAGTGATCGGCGAGCGTGTAGTGCCACATCGGATCGCTGTTGTTGCCGCCGAACCAGTTCCCCCAGTCGTCCCGCTCGCGGCCAAACTGCGTCTGGCCCGATTGGGAGTCGAGCTCGCCCGTGTCGGGGTGAATCCGCAGGTCGCGGCCGTTGACGTTGATTTCTGGTCCCTCGCTTACGCTTCGGGTTGGTGTGGAAGACGCCTCGCTGGCGCTTCGGGTTGATGGGATGCCGTGCGAGAGCGACTTGATGATTCCCCCGCTGTCGCCGTTGCCGACGTACAGCCAGTTGTCGAGACCCCACCGGAGGCCGTTCACCCGGTGCTGCTGGTTCCCTTCGCCGAAGCCGCGATACAAAACCTTCTGCACGTCTGCCTGGCCGTCGCCGTCGGTATCCTCGGCATACAGGATGTCGGGGGCGGCGGTGACGAGAATCCCCTTCCGCCACACCTTCACCCCGGTGGGAAACGGCAGTCCATCGAGAAACACCGTCGCCTGGTCGTAGCGGCCGTCGCCGTCCGTATCGGTCAGCACCTTCACGCGGCCGCCGGGCTTGCCGAACTCGTCCCCTTCTTTCTTCCAGGTGATGCCACTGGGATAGTCGCGCATTTCGACGACCCACAGCCGGCCGTCGGGCCCCCAGTCGAAGGCGACCGGATCGACCACCAGCGGCTCGGCTGCGACCAGCTCGACCTTGAAGCCGGGAAGCACGTGCAGCTTTTCGAGTGATTCGTCGGGCGATAAGGGCCGGGTCATTTCGATTTTGGAAGTTGCCGACTCTTGACCTCTGGCCTCTGGCTCCTGACCGCAGTTCTCCTCAGGGGGCTGACGCCCCCCGCTCGCCTGTGCGTCGTCTCCATTCGCCTTGGCATCGCCCCCGCTCGCCAGCATTTCCTTGAACGTGAGCTTGAACACGTTGTCGGGCAAGCGCCAAGTCTCTTCGTTTTGCAGCCAGAGCGCGCCGCTGTGGAACCAGGCCCCGTTGTTGGTGCCGTCGGCGCGAACGAACGGCGGAATGGCCGGTGCGCCGCTCGCGTTATCCTTGCCCCGCTCGACATCAAAGACCCTGATCGACCAGCCCTCTTTCATGTCCTTGAAGAGGTACAGCCAGTAGCGTTCGTGATTGGAAAAAAGGCAATCGAGTTTGCCGTCACCGTTGATATCGATCAGCCGTAGGCCCGTATCCAGGCCGCGAAAGTCCAGGTCGCTTCGTTTCGGCAAATTGAAAGGTGCAGCACTTCCGTCTTTGAGATCGAAAATCTTGGATCCGCCTTCGCTCAGTTGCGGAACGATTAACTCCATAGCGCCGTCGCCGTCAATGTCGCGAAGTCTGTGCTTTGGTTCGTCGATTCCAGGTTCAGAGACTGGATTGTCTTTTGGCGGTTCCCAGCTATTCGTCGAACGATTCCAGGTTCTCAACAACGAGCGCCCGCGATTGAGATGCACGTCTAATAGCCCGTCCTTATTAGAATCACGGAGAAAAGTGAATTGTTGTGCTCCGGTCTGATTGCGAATTGGTTGTTCAAGTAACAAATTCTTATTCAGCCGCTCCGCGCACTCCTTGAACGTCAAAAACTTCACCTTCTTGCCGTGCTTCGTCACCGCGTGGTCGATTAGCTCGACGATCTGGTCGTTGCGAATCCAGCCGTGCGGGTGGAAGACGAGGTTGAACACGCCTTGCTTGACGACGCAGGCGTCGAGGGCCAGCTTCCAGTCGCGGACGGTGTCGGGGTTGTTGGGTTTCTGCACGTGCTGGGCCGACCAGTCGCTGGGCACCACGCAGGGAAACTCCCAGCACATGCCGCCGATTACGTAAGGGTAGGGATAGTCCTCGATCGTGTTCACGAAGTTGGTAAACGGCACGTAGCGGCGGAATCGCTCGCTTCCATCGGGCAGTTCCGTGATCTCCTTGGCCAGCGATTTGTCCTTGTTGGTGATGATGTTAAAAATGCTGCTGTCAATCTGCAGAAAGTTTCCCTTGGCCGTCGTCTTGTTGAACGCTTCGGCCCAGAACCGGGGGCTGGGGGTGTTTTTGCTGTCGCAGCACGGCATCCGAAACGCCACCGGCTTGTTCCCCGGAATCTCGTTCATCAGATCGACGCACTTGTCGTACGTCTCTTTCGCCTTCACCAGCCCCCCCTCCTGCAAGCAGGGACAGGGGTGGTCGTAGGTATGCACCTCGATCGACAGCCCCTCCCTCAGCCAGGCTTGCAATTGCGGGTCTTGCGGATCGACGCGGCAGGCCATGATGCTGACGGCGGCCCGCCCGTCGATCTTTTTCAGACGATCGAGGATCGGCCGCAGGTACGCCTCGTACTTGGCGCTCTCGCGCATGTCGTCGATGGCGAGCGTCACCACGCACTCGACCCCCTCCTCGCCCACCCACTGCGGGGTGATGAGCTTGGGAAACTCGCGGTGCGGGTAATACGGGTCGAGCGGCCCGTCGAGATAGGCCAACCGGTTGCCGTCGGCAGCCCCGGCGAGCGAAACCAGCGACACGATCAAAAGCAGCGAGAAGGGAAGCGTCCGCGGCATGACAGGGCTCCGGCAGAGTCGAATGCAAGGTGCCGCCTATCGTACCGTACCGAGTAGCGCCGTGCCAAATCGGCCGCGCCCCTATTTCTCGCTCGCCTGCTCGTCCCTTGCAAACCACATCATGTGCTGCCAGGGGAGGCCGTCGAACTCCTTCACCAGCTTGAAGCCGTTGGCAGGCCACTCCTTGAGAATTTGCTCCTTGCTCATCTTATGTTCCGGCTTGATCGGCACCTTGGGGTCTTCGCTGCGGAATTCGACCAGCACGCACACCCCGTCCGGCGACAGGGCGTCGCGCATCGCGGCCAACATCGGCTCGGGGTGCGAGAACTCGTGATAGACATCGACCAGCAAAATCAGGTCGATCTTCCCCTTGGGGAGCCGGGGATCGGTGAAGGTGCCCAGCACCGGCGAGATGTTGCGAATGCCTTGGGCGTCGGCCCGGTCGTTGAGCATTTTCAGCATCTCGGGCTGGATGTCGATGCCGTACACATGGCCGCTGTCGCCCGTCATTTTGGCGAGCTGCAACGTGTGAAAGCCATTGCCGCAGCCCATATCGCAGATCGCCATTCCGCGCTTCACGCCGAGGTTCGTCAGCATCAGCGAGCAACGCTCTTCTTGCTCGCGATTGTCGCGAGTCAGCCACTCGGCCCCCAGGTAGTGCATCGTCTGGGCGATGCGCCGGCCCAAATAAACCGGTGGGGCGGGAGCGGGCCGCACTCGCTTGGGCGGCTGCGGCAGATCGGGCGAATCCTGAGCGGCCAGCGACGCCAGCGGTCCAGCTAGCATCACGAAAAGCGAGAACAGCAAACGACGCATGCGTGCGAGCCTTTGCGGAGATGGGTCGGTAAGCGGCACCTTGCGAGCTACAGAGCCACTTGCCATCCTACGCCGCCGCGGGTGCCAGCCGCAACCGATTGTCGCGAACTGGCGCACTTACGGCGTTAGTTCGACTCGCTGTGAATCTCACGGACGACGAATTCCGCCCACCGCTTTGACTTGTCCGCTTTCCGGCCATCCAACGCAATCGTTAGCGGCTGGCCGCTCTTGCAGATTGCGAAGTGGCGGCTCTTAGCGATTTCCACTCGCGGCTGCTGGACGGTCGTTTGGGCATCAACTTTCACTTCGTCAACATCGACGATCTTCGGCTGCTCGATCGTCACGTCGAGCGTGACCGAGCCGGTGCCATTGGCGTGGCAGGCCAGGTCGATCGCCAGTCCTTCGGGCAGCACTACAATGTGCGGTTGTTGGGCGTTGCCACCCGCGGGAGATGCAGCGATGACGAACGGACGCTGGACCTGGTCAACAATCGAGACCCGTTGGTGCTCGAAGACCGTGACCTTCGGGCAAAGCTGGACCTGCTGCTTGCCGGAACTAGCGTCGATGATCCGGAATTCGACGTCGAATTGCCTCGGCTCAACCAGGGCGGCCGGCTCGTCGGCCTGGCAGGCAGTTCCCACAACCAGCAGCGCGAGGGTGGCAGCGGCAAAAATGATCCGTTTCATCGCAAGGCTCCGAGTTTACTGAAAAATGCAGTAGAAGTGGCGGGGCGAAAGGTACGCCAATCTTGGTGTGAGCGTCACATTTGTAGGTAACTTTAGTTGGGATGTTCTCGCCAAAAGGA
>JBBDYF010000213.1:0-2442 GCA_040901775.1 Pirellulaceae bacterium
GAATCGGCTGGCCCGCACCGACCAGGACGACTTCCAACCGCAGCGCGAATTGCGGTTGGGTTGCCATACGCTCAGCCTGCGCGGCGGCCGGCAACTGCGGGGGATTCCCCATCGCAATCCGCTGGCCAATGTAACCGACGAGTATTTGCTCAACGAAGAGCGCGCCCGGCATCTACTGTTCGACGAGCAGCGCTTCGCGGCGCTGTCTTCGCTCGCGGACAAGACCCTCCGCGACGAACGGCTATCCGAGGCCGGTCCGTTGGAAAAAGCGCTCGCGCTGGAGCGCCACTTCGCGGCGTCGGGGCTGTATCGCTACTCGCTGAGTCTCGACTTCACCCGCGACCCAGCGCTCGACCCGATCGAGGATTTTGTCGCCAACCACAAAACGGGCCACTGCGAGTACTTTGCCAGCGCCCTGGTGATGATGCTCCGCAGCCAGGGCATCCCCGCCCGAATGATCGTGGGCTACAAGGGGGGCGACTTCAACTCACTGGGCCACTACTACCAGGTTCGCCAGAAACATGCTCATGCCTGGGTCGAAGCGCTGGTCCCGAACGGCGCCGTTCCGGCGTGGGAGGTGGCGGGTGCCCCGAGCAACGGCGGCGTCTGGTATCGTCTGGAACCGACTCCCGCGCCGATCGTCGATGCCGGTTTCGACCCGGGGAAAGGTGCCGTCGATCGCGTGGTCGAGGCGTTCGACTATGTGGAACTGCTGTGGCGCGACTATGTGCTGGGCCTGAACGCGGCGAAGCAACAGGACAATCTTTACGATCCCGTAACCAGTCGGACCTTGGGTTCGCTGCCCGAATGGCTCGAAACCCGACACGCACATCGCCTGGCCCGGCGGATGGCGGGAATGTTGGGTCTGGACCTGCGGACGGAGGGACGAAGCGACGAGAACGAATCTCAAGCCTTCGACTGGCGAACCGGGCTGGCGATGATGGCTTTGATCGCGCTCGGCCTGTTGACCGCGCAGGGACTTTGCTTTCTGGTCCAGCGGTGGAAACGATTTCTGGCCGATCGCCGGCGAAGGAGCATCGTCCGGCTCCTCGTCCCGCCTAGGTTTTATCGACGGTTGGAATCGCTCTTGTCCCGAATGGCATTGCGGCGAGCCGCCGGGCAAACCGCCGCCGAGTTTGCCGCGGCCGCCGGCGCGCGACTGGGGCAGGAGGTATCGAGCGCGGCTGCCCCCTTGCCGGAAAAGATCGTCGCAGCCTATTATCGGGTCCGTTTTGGCGGAGACGCCCTAGACAGCCAGGAACTGGCCGAGATAGAACAGGCGCTGGCACAACTGACTCCCGCTGTGAACCAAGCGCGTCCATGAAAATCGGCATCGTCGGCTACCAAGGATCTGGCAAGAGCACCCTCTTTCACTGGCTCACCGGCGTCGCGGCCGACCCGGGGCTGGCCCACGCCTCGCAAAGCGCGATGGCGAGCGTCCCGGAAGAGCGAATCTCCGAGCTTTGTAAGATCTATACGCCAAAAAAGATCACCCAAGCTTCCATCGAAATTGTCGATACCCCCGGCCTGGCTCGCACGCATGAAGGGAGTGCCCAAAAGCTGGCGACCATTCGCGAAGCGGGCGCCCTGGTCGTGGTGGTGGCCAATTTCGGCGGGACCGAGGCGGCAGCCGACCTGCAAAACTTCGCCGACGATCTGCTGATCGCCGACCTGGAGATCGTTTCCGGCCGCGTCGAACGGCTGCGCGACTCGGTGAAAAAGCCGCGTCCGGGTCGCGAGAAAGAACAAGAAGAGCTGGCACTCTTGGAGCCGCTCTTGGCGGAGCTCGAAGCGGGCCGGCCGCTGCACAAAGCGCCCCTGACGGTCGAACAGCGCAAGGCTACAAGATCGTTTCAACTGTTCAGTGAAAAGCCGCGCCTGGCGATCGTCAACATCGCCGACGACGATACCCAGCCCGAGCGTTTCGCCCCGCTCGCGCCGCCGGGGACGGATCTGGCGGCCCTCTCGCTGACGTTGCAAATCGACCTGGCCGCCATGTCGCCCGAAGAGCGAGACGAATTCTGCCGCGAAATGCACGTCGGGCCCGCCAGCCGCGACGATCTGTTGCGGCGGATCATGCAGGCCAGCGGCCAGATGCTGTTCTTTACGGCGGGCGAAAAAGAGGTTCGCACCTGGCTTTTGCGGCAGGGCGGAACGGCGCTCGAAGCGGCTGCCGGCATTCACACGGACCTGGCCAAAGGCTTTATCCGGGCCGAAACGATGACGGTGGCCGACCTGGTGCGCCTGGGGAGCGAACGCGAGATCAAGGCCGCGGGGCTCGTCCGGCAAGAGCCGAAGGACTACGTCATTCAAGACGGCGACATCATCAACATCAAACATAACTAGAGGTCGGAGGCCAGGAGTCAGAGACTCAGGAGTTAGTAATTTGACTACTGACTACTGACTACTGACTACTGACTACTGACTACTGACTACTGACTA
>JBBDYF010000214.1:0-2431 GCA_040901775.1 Pirellulaceae bacterium
CGCTACGAGTCGCTGGTGGCGAGCCGAAAAAGGAGGGCGTAACCCTGCGCGCCGATCCGCCGTGGTTGGCTGCGCCAACCACAGCCACCCGCTGCGCGATCCACAGCCACACGCCGTCTGGTCGCCCGGCGTGGCAGAGCAAATCCACCTACTTGGCATTCAAATAGAGTAGAATAAGAAACCCAATATCCTGGCTTGCGAACCCTTCCCAAACAATTTGCCATGAACGATAAGCTTCCCCCATTTCGCACGAGCCTGTTGGGTCTGGCGGCGCTCGTTGTCAGTTGTCATTCCTTGCCGGTTCGGGCCGTGCTAGCCGAGGATGCGCCCGGCCTCGTCAGCGAGCAGCCCGCCACGGGCCGCTTTGTGAAAACCGAGCGGGGGTTCATGGTTCCGTACACCGTGACCATCCCCGGCACCGATGCCACCTTCGAGATGCAGCCGATCCCAGGCGGCAAAGTGAAAATCGGCAGTCCCTCATCCGAGCGGGGGCATAAACCGGAAGAGGCCCCGCAGTTTGAAGTCGAGATCGAGCCGTTCTGGATGAGCACCTACGAGGTCACCTGGGACGAGTACAAGCAGTACATGGCGATGCACGACAAGTTCAAGCGGCTGCTGTCGGCCAAGATGCTGCCAATCACCCAGGCCAACAAACAGGACGTGGTGACCGCCCCCTCGAGCTTGTACGACCCGACCTTCACCTTCAAGCAAGGGGCCGATCCCAAGCAGCCGGCGGTGACGATGAGCCAGTTCGCCGCCAAGCAATACACCCAGTGGCTGAGCGGCGTGACCGGGCAGTTTTATCGCTTGCCTAGCGAAGCCGAGTGGGAACATGCAGCCCGAGCGGGAACGACCACCGCCTACTTTTTTGGGGACGATCCCGATCAGCTTGGCGAGTACGCCTGGTACTACGACAACGCCAGCGAAACGACCCACCTGGTCGGCCAGAAAAAGCCGAGCCCCTGGGGCCTGTACGACATTCACGGCAACGTCGGCGAGTGGTGCCTCGACCAGTTGACCAAGGCCGGCTACCAGCGGTTTGGGGGCAAAACGGTCGGGTGGCAGGAAGCGATCCTCTGGCCGACGAAGCTGTATCCCCGCGTGATTCGGGGCGGCGGCTGGGACGAAGACGCCGATCGCTTGCGAAGCGCTGCCCGCCGCGGCTCGGACGACGACGAGTGGCGGATCGAAGATCCTAACTTTCCCCAAAGCCCCTGGTGGTTCACGAGCGAGCCGGCTTTGAGCGTCGGCTTTCGCCCGATTCGCCCGCTGCACGAACCTGCCAAAGCGGAGCGCAACAAATATTGGGACGCCAACCTGGCGCAGCTACAATCCGACGTCGATCAGCGGATCGACCAGGAGGGGCGCGGCGCCCGAGGCGTCGCGACGAAGGAATTGATCGAGGCGATCGAAAACTTGCCCAAGTGAACCTTCCACAAGTGAACCTGGCCCCAACGAACCTACCACCGGAGACTCTTTCATGATCTACACCCGCCGCGTCTTCCTGCTGCTGGCCATAGTGGTCGCATCCAGCGCGTCCGCCTTCGCCGCCGACCCGCCCCCCGACGACGGCAAGCTGCGGATCGTCGTCTTCGGCGCGCATCCCGACGACGCCGAGTTCAAGGCGGGCGGAACGGCCGCCAAGTGGGCCAAACTGGGGCATCATGTGAAGCTGGTCTCGGTGACCAACGGCGACATTGGCCACTGGGAAATGGCGGGCGGCCCGCTCGCCCAGCGGCGCACGGCCGAGGTGGCCGCCGCGGGCAAAAAGCTGGGAACCGCCTCGCAGGTGCTCGACATTCACGATGGCGAACTGGTTCCCACGCTCGAACATCGTCGCACGCTGACGCGGATCATTCGCGAGTGGGGGGCCGACATCGTCATTTCGCATCGCCCCTGGGACTATCACCCCGACCATCGCTACGTCGGCGTGCTGGTGCAAGATGCCGCCTTCATGGTGACCGTGCCGTTCATCTGTCCCGATACGCCGGTGCTCAAGAAGAACCCGGTGTTCCTGTTTTCGAGCGACGCCTTCCAGCGGCCGTATCCGTTTCAGGCCGACATCGCGGTCTCAATCGACGACGTATTCGAGCAAAAGCTGGCCGCGGTGCATGAGCTGGCCTCGCAGGTGTATGAAGGGGGCGCCAGCGGCAGCCAGGAATTTGTGCGGAGCGTGCCTCCCGCCTCGGACGAAGCGGGACGCCGCGCCTGGCTGAAGGAAAAATGGTCCGACCGGCAAAGCCGCGAAGCAACCCGGCACCGGGCGGCGCTCGTCCAGTGGTACGGCGAAGAGAAAGGCAAAGCGGTGAAATTCGCGGAGGCGTTCGAGATTTGCGAATACGGCCGCCGCCCCACGCCCGACGAGATCAAAAAGCTGTTTCCGTTTTTTGATTGAGCGCTGGCATACCAACCCGACGCGTCAGCGAGGGAC
>JBBDYF010000215.1:0-16892 GCA_040901775.1 Pirellulaceae bacterium
GGCTCCCCCGCCCGCCCGGACGGGTCGGAGACCCGTCCTACCCCTCAACGCAGGACTGACAAAGCACTAGGTCTGAAAAAAATCGACAGTGGACGTATTGACACATTCTTGGCTACAGTGTACAATTACTGCAAACCTGTAGGTTCCGACCGCCGGGCGGGACTTGCGCTTTCGCGGCGCTTCGCAGTGCGCGACCAAGGATCGCAGCAGGTCAAGTTCCACGGGGCCCGTGGGACCTACCACGAAGTTCATTTCGCTAATCAGCGCGATCAGCAAAATGGGTTTGGCTGATCAGTCATAGCAACGCAAGTTCTGAAGCGATAAAGAGTTGCGATTTATCACTGAAAACCACCGCCCGAAAAAAAAGCGAACAGCGATTAGCGAAACCACCTGCTCGACAGGCAAACCGCGTTCGCGGTTCCGCAGTCCGGCAGATTTGGCATGTTGATTGCATCCTGAAGCCGCCGCGAGTTTTTCCTGCCAGGGGCCTAACCGATAACCACTATGTTTTTTAATTTTGGACTACTGCTGTTTATCGCGCCCGCGTTGATCCTGGCCTTCATCGCCCAGTGGATGGTCAGCTCGGCCTATGCGCGGGGACGCGAGGCACCCGCCAAGCTGAGCGGCTTCATGGCGGCTCGCCAAATTCTCGATGCCGCCGGGCTGGCTGGCGTGCAGATCGAGGCGATCCCGGGGCAACTCTCCGACCACTACGACCCGCGCGACAAGGTCTTGCGGCTCTCGTCCGATGTTTATCACGGTCGGTCGCTGGCCTCGGTCGGCATTGCCGCGCACGAGGCGGGACACGCCATTCAAGACGCCGTCGGCTACCTGCCGCTGGTGGTTCGCAACTTTGCCGTGCCCGCGGCGAGCTTCGGGAGCAGCGCCGGCATGTTGCTCTTGATGCTGGGGTTGCTGCTGAGCTGGCAACCGCTGCTGCTGTTGGGCATCGTTCTGTTCAGCTTTGTCGTTTTCTTTCAGGTAGTGAACCTGCCGGTCGAGTTCAACGCCAGCTCACGGGCCAAGTCGCTGCTGGTGGATCTGGGCATCGTCAATCAGCACGAGATGGGGCCGGTCAACAGCGTACTCAATGCCGCGGCCCTGACCTACGTGGCGGCAACGCTGCAATCGATCCTGACGCTGCTCTACTTCATCATGCGATTCTCGGGCCGGTCGCGGGACTAAGCTTCGCAACATTTAGTTTAGCGACGCTTCGCAGAAGCGTTGTCTTCCCTCAATCCCTACGTTCTGCCCCCCGCCCGCTGGAATTGCCGGCGGGGGGGGCCGCGATCGGCCGACGGCTTAGGGGGCGTCGTAAGGAGCTGCAGGTTGCCCGGCCCAAGCAGGTCGTCCAGCCGCTGGCGCAGTTCGCGCGTTACTTCGAGCTTGGTGCGATGCGAGCGGAGATGCACCTTGGTGCCGCTTTCCAGAACGAGCAAAATTTGCAACTCGCTGCTGCCGGGATAGGTGCGAACGATCTCGCGCACCTTGTCGATCGTGTCCGGGCCGTTCTCGTTCTCGTGCAGACGCACAACGATCCCGGTCGTATAACGCGCGTCGAGCCCGTCGAGCGGGATCAGTTCGTTGATGACCAGGTTGGCCTCTTCGCCGCCGCGGCGATCGATGACGCCGCGGACCATCAGGATGTTGTCGGGGGTGACGAGGTGCCCCATTTCGGCGAACTGCTCGGGCCACAGGATCGAGCGGATCGTCCCTTCCACATCTTCCAGATCGAACATCGCATACCGCGATGGCTTGCCCGGCTGCGGGTTCTTCGTCTGCGATAACTTGATCGACGAGATCAGCCCGCCCAGAATCACTTCGCTCCGTTCGGGAAGGCCCGGCACATCGGCCGTCGTGTGCGAGCGGTAGGTGGCCAGCGTCGGTTTGTGTTCGTCGAGCGGATGGCTGGTCAGGTAAAAGCCGAGGACTTCTTTTTCTCGCTGGGCCAGGTCGCGGTCGGGCCATTCGGGCAGATCGGGGAGGGCCGAAGACGACTTGACCGCTGCCGGCTCTTCGTCGAACGAGCCGAAGAGCGATTTTTGCCCGCTTTTGCGATCCGAAGCGAGCGACTGGCCCGCTTGCACGGCCCGCTCGATCACTGCGCTCAACTGGGCTCGTCGGGCCCCGAACGTGTCGAAGGCGCCCGCCTTGATTAGGGTTTCGATGGTCGCCTTGCCGGCGCCCGAAGGATCGACCCGTTCGCAGAAATCGAACAGATCCTTAAAGGGGCCGCCCGCTTTGCGGGCCGCGACGATCGCCTCGCCCGCGCTGCCGCCGCAACCCTTGATGGCCGAGAGAGCGAAGTGAATCTTGCCATCCACCACCGCGAAATCGACGGCCGACTGGTTGACGTTGGCGGGGGAGACGTCGATTCCCATCCGCTGGCAGTCTTCCATGTGTTCGACCAGCGGGTCCTTGGTTTTGAAGTTCCGCCCCTGGATGTCGCCCGACAGCAGAGCCGCCATGAACTCGACCGGGTAGTGGGCCTTGAGATAGGCCGTCATGTACGCGATCAGGGCGTAGGCGGTGGAGTGGCTTTTGTTGAAGCCGTAGCCTGCGAACTTGATGATCAAGTTCCAGAAATCATTGGCCTGGCTCGTCTTCAGTCCCTTGGCGACGCAGCCCTCGATGAACTGTTCGCGGTTCTTGGAGATGATGTCTTCTTTCTTTTTGCTGATCGCCTTGATGCAGGTGTAGGCCGAGGCGAGTTCGATCCCTCCCAACTCGTTCAGAATCCGCATCACCTGCTCTTGATAGACCATCACGCCGTGGGTTTCGGCCAGGATCTTTTCGCAGATAGGGTGCAGGTACTCGGCTTGCTGGCGGCCGTTCTTGACGGCGACGTAATCGGCGACCATGCCCCCTTCCAGCGGGCCGGGGCGGTACAGGGCGTTGGTGGCGATGATGTCGCGGAAGTGGTCCGGCTTCATCTTTTGCAGCAGGTCGCGAATGCCACCACTTTCGAGCTGAAAAATGCCTTTCGTTTCGCCCCGTTGCAGCAGGGCGAACGTCTTTTTGTCGTCGAGCGGGAACTGGTACGGATCGACCCGTTTGCCCGTCGTCTGCTCGATCAGCTCGACCGCTTTGGCGAGGATCGTCAGGTTCCGCAGGCCCAGAAAGTCCATCTTCAACAGGCCGGCCGCTTCGACGTCGCCCATCGACCACTGGGTGATGATGTCGGTCTTGCCCGACACGCGGCAGAGCGGCACGTACTCGATCAGCGGCTTGTCGGCGATGACGACCGCCGCGGCGTGCGTGCCGACGTTGCGGGCCAGCCCTTCAATCTTGCGCGCCAGGTCGAGCACTTCGCGAATGTCGGGATCTTTGGCATAGACCTGCTTCAACTCGTCGCTCGATTCGAGCGCCCCGTCGAGCGAAATGTGCAGCGTTTCCGGCACCATGGCGGTGATCTTGTTGACCCGCTCGACCGGGATGCCCAGCACTCGGCCCACGTCTTTGATCGCCGCGCGGGCCGCGAGCGTGCCGAAGGTGCCGATCTGGGCGACGTTTTCCTCTCCGTACTTCTGTTTGACGTAACGGATGATCTCGCCGCGGCGATCCTTGCAGAAGTCGATGTCGATATCGGGCGCTTCTTTGCGGTTGAGATCGAGGAACCGCTCGAACAGCAGGTCGTACCGAATCGGGCAGACGTGACTCAGGTACAACGCATAACAGACGATCGCACCGACGCCGCTGCCGCGGGCCGTGGCGGGCACTCCGCACGCCCGGGCCTCGCGGACAAAATCCCAGCAGATCAAAAAGTAGTTGGGAAAGCCGAGCTGGTTGATGACCGACAGTTCGCGGTCGAGCCGCTGCATGACCACGTCGGACAATTCGCCGTCCACGCACATCTCGGGATCGTCGGCGTAGCGCTCTTTCAGGCCAACCAGGCACAATTCGCGCAGGTAATCCTCAGCCGTCTTTTCGGTCGGCAACGAAAAGACGGGAAAGTGCCGTCTGCCCAGTTCGAGGTCGATGCTGACCGAGTCGGCGATCTGCTGGCTGCGGCCGACGGCGTCTTCCAGCCCCGGAAAGCTGGCGTACATCTCTTCCGGCGAGCGGAGGTAGAACGAGTCGTTCTCCATCCGCATCCGATTGGTGTCGGTGCGGAACTTGCCGGTGTTGATGCAGAGCAAAACGTCCTGGGCCTCGGCGTCGTCCCGGTCGATGTAGTGGGCGTCGCTGGTGGCGACCAGCGGAATGCCAACCTGCTTGGCCAGATCGACCGCCGCTTCCAACTGGTAGCGCTGAATCTCGACTCCGTTGTTCATGATCTCCAGAAAGTACCGTTCGCCGAACAGCTTTTGGAACCAGTGGGCAATGTCGATGGCACCTTGAAAGTCTTGCCCGTCGGCGCCCTTTCCTTTGAGCAGCGCAAAACTGAGCTCGCTCGAGACGCAGCCCGACAAACAGATCAGTCCTTCGTGATGGGCGGCGAGCAGTTCCTTGTCGATCCGCGGCTTGTAATAAAAGCCTTCCAGCGACGCGGCCGAGGCGAGCTTGACCAGGTTCTTGAAGCCGGTCCGGTTCTGGGCCAGCAAGGTCAGGTGATAGCTGGCCTCTTTGCTGTTGGCGGCGTCCTTTTTTTCAAAGCGGCTGCCGGGGGCGATATACGCCTCGTAACCCAGAATGGGATTGATCCCCGCGGCCTTGGCCTTGCGGTAAAACTCGAGCGCCCCATGCAGGTTGCCGTGATCGGTCAGGGCCAGGGCGTTCATTCCGTGGTCCTTCGCTCGCTTTACCAAGCCGCCGATTTCAGAAGCGCCGTCGAGCAGGCTGTAGTGCGAATGGCAGTGCAGATGGACGAACGGACGCGAAGCGGCGGTCATGGGCTATCCCTGCGGGCGAGAATCCTGAATGGAATTGGCGTCGTGCGTGCCGCGGAGTCGTCGATCCGATCCCGGCAGCGGCGATTATATCGTGCGCGGAGAGATCTGGGCGGGCCGCTACTCGAAGAATTTGGCCGCCGGAATGCGAAAATTGGCCAACGGACCGATGCCAACGAATTCATCTGTTGCGTTCAGAATCTCGTCGGCCCGATCCTGGAAGTAGCAGTGAACGCGGCTTGTATCGGGGTTGAAAACATAGACAACCGGCACGCCGAGTTGCAGATACTCGTGGACTTTCGAGAGCACGTCGGGTGACCGATCGCTGGGTGAGCGCACCTCAAAAACGGCATCGGGCGGAGTCTTGAAATAGCTCGCTGGCAGAGGGCCGGGTGGAACCTTGTCGTAACCGACAAACGCAACATCCATGCCACGAACCGTGTCGGGATTCCGCTGGGTGATGACGCCGGAATCGTTGGGCACCACATGACCAAGCCGATGAGCGTCAGCGAACAAACGGACGTGGAGATAGATGTTGCCGCATACCTGACCGTGCCTAGGCTTTGGAGGAGGCCTATTAACGACGACTCCTCGCACGAGCTCTTGCGGATGCCCAGGATCTGGCATGCTGCCGAATTGGGCGGCCGTAATCAGAGTGCTGGCGATGGACATGGACATGGGCTTCGCTCTTGCAATCGCGACAAGCTGACGCTTTCCTAAAGCATAATTCTACCACACAGCCTCGGCCGAGAACAAACCGCAGCCCTGCTCGATTCAAGCTGCGATTTCAGCTAACGGTCATAACGCGTAAACTCGACGCATGCTGCGTTCCACCCGTAATCAGCCGCCGGCAACCCTCGCTGCGGAAAATGCCGCCCAGCCGAGCAACTTTGCCGAGCCCGACGATCAGGGCCTCTCGCTCGACGATTTGGGCCAGGCTTACGCCGCCCTGCTGAACCAGGGCACCGATCCCTATCCTCAGGGCGAGGGCGATTCTACGGAAGAACCTGCTGCTGAAGCGACCATCTTGCCCGATGAGCCGCTGCCGATGATCCGGGGCCAAGACGAAGCGGCCTGCCTGGTCACGCCCAAGAGCATTTTGGAGGCGATCCTGTTCGTCGGGCATCCGACCAACGAGCCGCTCGCCAGCGAACGAATTGCCGCCCTAATGCGGGGTGTACAACCCGCCGAGATCGACGAACTGGTCCGCGAGCTGAACGCCGAGTATCGGGCCGAAGGGGCGCCTTATTCGATCAATTCAGTTGGCGTCGGATACTTGCTGGCCCTCGCTCCGGAATTTGCTCCTCTGCGCGACACCTTTTATGGCCGGATTCGAGAGGCTCGGCTATCGCAATCAGCTATTGATACGCTGGCGATTGTGGCCTATCACCAGCCGATCGGTCAGGAAGAAATCGACCGCTTGCGCGGCAAGCCGAGTGGCGGAATCCTATCGCAACTTGTACGGCGCGACTTGCTAATTATCGAGCGGCTCGCCGAGAAAAAGGCCAGGCCCGTGTACCGGACGAGTAGCCGTTTTCTGGATTTATTCGACCTGAACGAGCTGGGTGACCTCCCCCGCAGCCAAGAAATCGAACGCGAACTGTAGTCACAACCTGTTTCAGCTAAAGAGGTTATAGGCAGCGATTGCCGAAACCATCTCTGGTGGGGTGCATAAGCGATGCGGCTTTCCCAATCCATGCTGACGCAGGCTTAGCCCGCTTGTAGAATGAACTGTGGCATGCGGCCTATCGGAACTTGAAACATCGTGCGTGTTCGACCGCTGCCCGGGTAAGCGCGAGTGCCTTGCACTCGGCTGCCCCGCCGATCTCCCCAGGATAAAGCCGGAATGGTCGCCGCCTTTGGGCAGCCGCTGGATTCTCGCTACGTGTACCGCGTCCGCTTCGCCTGTCCTCCCAGGGCTTCGCAGCACGCGCCGTCGCGGCATTGGCAATGCCCGCGCGGCATGGGTCTGCGCCATGTGGCATTCGCAGCCCGCCGATTCTTGCCCCCTCCTCCTGCCCAGACTCTGCGTGGATTGACCGCAGGCTTGGCCGGATAATCAACAGTCACGAGGTCACGTTACGAAGATGGTCCAGTTTTTGCTCATTCGCCCCGGTTCAACCGATTTCGACGAACAGGGCCGCATCAAGGGGACGCTCGACATTCCCCTCAGCGAGATTGGCGCGTTGCAGGTAGGCCGGTTGGTCGCCGAGCTGCACGAGACGCCAATCCATTTCCTGTATTCCTCGCCTTGCACCTCAGCCGAACAAACGGCCCGGTCGCTGGCGGTCGATCACCGGCTCAAGGTAAAGCTGCTCGACGACCTGCAAAACCTCGACCACGGCCTGTGGCATGGGAAACTGGTTGACGAGGTGAAGCACGGCCAGCCCAAGGTGTTTCGCCAGTTGCAAGACCATCCAGAAACGGTCTGCCCACCCGAGGGCGAACCCGTTGGGGCAGCCATGGAGCGGGTCAAGCTAGCCATGCAGCGACTGCTGCGAAAACACAAAACGGGCACCGTGGCCTTAGTCGTTCCCGAACCCCTGGCCAGCCTGGTGGCCAGCACGCTGGGCCATTCGGCTGTCGGCGACCTGTGGAAAGTCGAGTGCCAAGGTGGCGGCTGGCAGGCGATCGAAGCGGGCTGCGACCTGGCCGGTACGGCTGCTCGTGCGACCGGCAGTTGGCACGCCGCTGCTTATCCGATTTCTTGACGTTCCCATGTTTGCTTGCCGCCCCGTGCGTACCCGCCGATGTCCAGTTCAGAAATCACCACGACACGCCAGAAGCGGGGGGTTCCCGAAGGGCTCTGGATCCGTTGCCCCGGTTGCAAGGGATCGATCTATCGCAAAGAGGCGGAAAAGCTGCTTAATGTTTGTCCGCAGTGCGAATACCACTTCTACGTTTCCGCCTTGCAGCGCGTCGAACAGGTGCTGGACGACGGCACGTTTGAAGAGTGGGATGCCCACCTGCGGCCTACCGATCCCCTGAACTTCGCCGACCAAAAACCGTATCGCGAGCGGCTCGTCGCCGAGCAAAAGCGAACCGGACTGACCGATGCCGCCCTGACCGGCGGCGGCATGATTCGCGCCCGCCGAGTCGCCTTCGGTGTCACCGATTCGGCCTTTATCATGGGGAGCATGGGCTCGGTGGTGGGCGAGCGGCTGGCCCGCCTGGTCGAAAGGGCGACCGCGGAGAACCTGCCGCTCATCATCATCAGCGGTTCCGGCGGAGGCGCCCGGATGCACGAGGGAATCCTCTCGCTCATGCAAATGGCCAAGGTGTCGGCCGCGCTTGCCCGTTACGACCGGGCCGGCGGCCTGTTCATTTCGGTCCTGACCAATCCCACGATGGGGGGCGTCGCGGCCAGTTTTGCCTCGCTGGGGGATCTGGTCTTCGCCGAACCCAAGGCCCTCATCGGCTTCGCGGGGCCGCGCACCATCAAGGCCACCATCCGTCTGGAACTGCCCAAAGGATTTCAGACGAGCGAGTTCCTGCTGGAACATGGCTTCGTCGATCGGATCGTGTCGCGGTCGCGGCTGAAAAGCGAAATTGCCCGCTCGATCGACTACTGCGGCAAGTAGCCGGCCGCGATGTCCGAGCCCGCCGTCCTGTTGCAGCGGTAGCTGGCTCGTTCCGGCGATAGCGATTGTAACGCTCGCACCAGAGCTACCCGTCGCCGCCGCTGGCCCCCTATAACGTAGGTTTGTCGGCCTGCAATCCTGACGGGCCGCGATATCCCGCGAGCGACCCTGCGCAAGAAGACCGGAGAGAGTTTATGTTCGATAGGCCCCGGATTGGCATCCTCACCGCCGGAGGAGACTGCCCCGGTCTCAACGCCGTGATTCGCGGTGTCGTCAAAAGCGCCAACAACCACGGCTACGAAGTCGTTGGTTTTTTGAAGGGCTACGAAGGGCTGGTCGATCCGGTCAGCTACCTGCCGCTGAATCACAAAAACACCGCCGGCATTCTGAGCCAAGGGGGCACGATCCTCGGCTCGACGAACAAGGGGCGATTCGCCGCCACCGTCGGGGTGAACGACCGGCTCGAGCTCGATCCCGAACTGGTCGCCGGCGTGAAGACCACCGTCGAACAGCTCAACCTGCACGGGCTGATCTGCGTGGGGGGCGACGGCTCGCTGGCCGTGGCCCAGCAATTTCACGAGCATGGCATTCCGGTCGTGGGCGTGCCCAAAACGATCGACAACGACCTGTCGAGCACCGCCTTTACGTTCGGCTTTTTCAGTGCCGTCTTCTGCGCGACCGACGCCCTCGACCGCCTGCACACCACAGCCGCCAGCCACGAACGGGTGATGGTGCTCGAAGTGATGGGCCGCCACGCGGGCTGGATCGCGCTGTATGCGGGCATCGCGGGGGGCGGCGATGTGATCCTGATCCCCGAAATTCCCTGGACCTTCGACAACGTCTGCCAGGCGGTCATCCACCGCGAACAGCAGGGCAAAAAGTTCACACTCGTCGTCGTCGCCGAAGGGGCCGAGTTGCCCGACAAGGGAATGGTTCTGCAGGAGCGGCGGAGCGATCAGAAGCAAGTCCGGCTCGGCGGCATCGGCAGCGTCATCAGTGACGAGATCGAAAAGCGGCTCGGCAAGGAGACCCGCACCGTCGTCCTGGGCCATCTGCAACGGGGCGGCAACCCGACCACCTTCGACCGCGTCGTCGCCACGCAGTTCGGGGCGCATGCCGTGCGGCTGATCGTCGAGCGAAAGTTCGGCCACATGGTGACCTATCACCCCCCGGCGATCAGCGACGTGGCCATCATCGACGCGATCAAGCTCTCGACGGTCTGCCCCGATTGCTCGGCTGTGCAAGCCGCCCGCGCCCTGGGCGTTTCGTTTGGCGACGATTACAAAATGCCCTGTTTCAAGTACGCGCCGCCTAGTGACGCGGGAGAATGCGACATCGAAGCATCGAACGAGCGCCCCGCCCAAGCTGCGACTCGACGATAGGCGTTGAACCAATCGGGCGGCTCGAACAACGGCTGACGAACTGGGTTTCGCTAATCGCTGTTCGACTTTTTTCGGCAGCCCGAGTTTCGCTAATCAGTTGCAACTCGTTCGCACCGCGGCACTTGCGAGCTGATTAGCGATCAGTGAAACCCCGTTTCGCTAATCAGACCGATCAGCGAAACCCAGCCGAATCCACCCACGACTAGTGCTCTGTCCAGGCTTAGAATTTGGGTGCCACGCCCACGGCCGTTGAGTCGTTGACCTTTGATTGGACCCCGATGCCGTGGGCGTGTGAACGGCAATGTGAGCACGCCCACGCAAGCGTGGGACGTGGCACCCGACCCCAAATTGAAGTATTGACAAAGCACTAGGTAGGTTCCGCGGGCCCCCGCGGAACTTCGATCTGCGAAGTCGCGTCGCGCTGCCAAGCCCCGCCCGGCGTCGGGGCCTACAAGTCCCGCCCGGCGGTCGGAACCTACCGATCCAACCAAATTGCCAAGTAGCCGGCGCGCACCTGCCGCGCGACTGATGAACGAAATGATACACCCTCACTAGCCGCATGTCAATACGTACACAACAACTTTTTCGTGCCGGCTTGGCGGGCTTACTTCTTGGCCAGTTCGGCGTCGATCACAGCCAGCACTTCTGGCGAGTCCGGCTCGGTCCCCGGTGCAAAGCGGGCGACCACTTCGCCATTCTTGCCGACGACGAACTTCTCGAAGTTCCACTTGATCTGCCCCTTGCCGACGGGCTGGGCATCGAGCGAAGTCAGGTGCTTGTACAGCGGAGCGGCGTTCTCGCCGTTCACATCGACCTTCGAGAACATCGGGAACTTCACCTGGTAGGTCGCCGCACAAAACTCGGCGATCTCGGCGTCGCTCCCCGGCTCTTGCTTGCCGAACTGATTGCACGGAAAGCCCATCACCACCAATCCTTGGCTGGCGTATTTCTGGTGCAGGGCTTCCAGGTCTTCATACTGGGGCGTCAGTCCGCATTTGCTGGCGACGTTGACCAGCAGCAAGACCTTTCCCTTGTAATCGGCAAGGTTCACGTCTTGCCCGGTGATCGACTTCATCGTGAAGTTCAAAGCCGCCGGCGTCTTCTCCTCGGCCTGGGCCGACGAAACCGCGGCGGCGACCACGCCGGTCAACAACAGAGTGCTCCACTTGGTCATGACGAATGCTCCTCGGGCGGCGCCTCTTCATAGCTCCTGGCGAAATCGCGTGTTCCTTGGCGATTGCGCGAAAGGCATGTGGGCTGGTACGGATACTTTCTGTTCGCGTGCGCGTCGTGCTCCGGCGTTCTTGTCCTATCAACATAGCCGCATACGGCGTCGATTTCCAGCAGATCGTGTTACAGGTTACAACTCGCTCGAAATTTTTCCCGTTTTGGCTCCCCACGACTCGCCCCGAATCGTAGAACCATCAGCCAGCGAAGCGAACTCGACTACTCGGCTGAAGGGTCAAGCTCGGAAGCCTCCATCCCAAGAGCGGCGGCGATTTTCCGGATCGTCGCTTGGCTCGGGCTGTGATCACCGTTTTCGAGTCGGCTGATGTGGCTCTGCGTCAATCCAGCCTTATCAGCCAACGCGGTCTGGTTGAGGCCGGCCGCCACTCGAGCATCGCGAATTCGCTTGCTAATGAAATCCAGCCAGTTTTGCAGCGGTTCAGTAACTTCGCCGATAGGAACGGGATTTACCAGAGCCAGCGGGCGCTGCTCCATAATTTCATCCATCGCCCGCATGGCGCTCTGTCGCTCCTCATCGCATTCCGCCGAAAACAGAATTTTTGTCAGGTCAAAAAGATCCTCCTTGTCCGCCTTGGGCAGACTAGCCAGCCTTTCCGCAAGAACGGCGATGGCCAACTTAAACGTGCTGAACTCCTGCGCATTGTCTTGCGACCTGGTAAGAGTAGTCATGATATCCAGTCCCCATGTTAGAGTTGCTCGACTCTACGGCGAAAATTCGCCCGCCTTGTACTTCCTCCACCTACGCCGCATTCGAATTTTGTCTCCCTGCGGGGTGGGCCCATTGTTTTGTTTAACAATTGCACCAAGGACTACGATGTCCTTGAAGCCGTCACCGGTCATAAGTCCAAAAAACACACGAACATTTTTTCCGCCAAGCGGCCCTCCCCAATCTCGGATCTCATGGAAGTCTTCAATGGCGTCGACTGAGCACAACTGGCTGTGGCTCGGAGTTATTTCGGTCGCAAGTAATTTCACCTGCATGGCCATATGCGTGTATTCAGCCTTGCTCAGAAAACCCAATGCCTCTCGATACGCCATGTCGAGGATTTTTACCGTCCATATGTACGCGGGAGCTGTCCCCCCCTGTCTAACGCCGATTTTGACTTCCTTTCCTGCCACTGTCAGTCTCCTTCTTCGGCCGACTTCCCGTGAGGATCTGTATAATATACAGCGCAATCCACACATGCAACAGCTTGCGCTACATATACCGCGTTTTCTGCTGAATATCAGGGATCGAAGGCCCTTTGGATTACGCAATCATCTGGTCGAGCGCTTCCAGAGCGACGCGAAAGGGGGGGCGGCCAAGCTGATAGGTCTCCCACCAATCCTCGAGAATCGCCACCACGTCGATGCCCGGCGGCACCGCGATCTGCCAGGCGGCCACCGCCTGTCGCACCAGTTCGGGCGAGTAGCGGGTCAGTTCCACCCCTTCCGCTCCCCGCAGCACCGGCGGCAGCATCGCCAGCCGGGCGACGTGCGGCAGGCGGTCGGCGTGGATATTCTCGCCGTGAATGGGCAAATCGAGCTGCAGTTGGGCCACCAGCCAGGCCAGCCGAACCACCTCGGGCAGCTCGGCGTGCGGATTGGCCAGCACCGCCTCGATCCGGGCCGAGTTGTACGACATATGGGCCTGTCCCGCCCCGCCGAACGCCGGCTGCACGAGCAGCACATTTGCCTCTGGAACGAGCAACTGCTCTTCGGTCAGGTTGGCAACCTGCCACAAGAGGCCGGGGCCGCGCGCCTCCCACTGTTCGCGAATCGGCCGCTCGCGGAGCGACAGCTCTTCGATCAGGTTGGGCAAGTAACCGCGCACGGCAGTTTGCAGGTCGGCGATTCGCCCCGCCAAGTTGCCGACGACGACTTCCAGCCGTTCGACGCGGCCGATCGTTTTCACCAAGGCCGTTTCGGCAATTTGCCGGGCCGAATCGTTGCTTCCCGACAGACCCGCCAACTGCCGCCACAAGCGACCGGGGGGAGCGCCGGTCGCCTCGATGGCGCTCTTCAGCCGGGCCGCCGGCTCGCCGATCGCTTCGGCCAGCCCCGGATCGACCGGCGCGAGACCCCGCGCCAGGCCATCGGCCAGGTGCAGGCAACTCGTCGTAAAGGCGGGCTTCCAACGGAGCTGGGTGGGCATCGCGGGGTTTCTCGGTGAATGTTCGGGCATGCCCTTTCATTGTAGGCCCCGACCGCCGGGCGGGGCTTGCGGAGCGGCGCGGCTTCGCAGGTCGAAGTTCTGCGGGGCCCAGCCTTCTTTCTAGCGGATGAACGATCCATTTCCCAGGAACCCCATCGGGAGGCTAACGCCTCCCGCTCGCCAGTCAATACACATCCTTCAAATACCGCTTCTCTTTTGCCAGGCGGGCGACGTAGGCGGTGGCCTCGTCTGGCGACAGGCTGCCGTGGTCGGCGGCGATTTGCTTGAGATCCGCGTCCACGTCGGGGGCCATCCGGCGCGCGTCGCCGCAGACATAGAAGTAGGCCCCCGCTGCCAGCCACGACCAGAGCTGCCCCCCTTGCTCGAGCATCCGCTGCTGCACGTACACCTTTTCGGCCGTATCGCGCGAGAAGGCAACATCGAGCCGCGTCAGCAGCCCCGTTGCGGACCACTGGTCGAGCGACTCGCGGTACAGGAAGTCGAGGTCAAAATATTGATTGCCAAAGATCAGCCAGTTCTGGCCGGTCGCCGAAGTCGCTGCGCGCTCTTGCAAAAATGAAATGAACGGGGCGATCCCGGTGCCGGGGCCAACCATGATGATCGGCGTGGCGGGATCGGCGGGGAGGCGAAACCGGTGCGACGGCTGCACGAAGACTCGCACCGAGTCGCCTGGGCTACTGCGCACGCCGAGAAAGTGCGAGGCGACTCCGTTCCGCCAGCGGCCGGCGCTTTCGAAGCGGACGACGCCAACCGTCGCGTGGACTTGGCCGGGGTGCTTGCGCTGCGACGACGAAATGGAATAGAGCCGCGGCTGAAGTCGCTGCAGCGTCGCCACGAAATCGCCGATCGGCGGACGAGCCGAGGGGAACCGCTCGAGCACTTCGCACACGTCGGCCCCGGCGAGCGGGCCCCCCTCCGTGGCGGCCAGTTCGCGGAGCTGGTCCGCTTCCTGCGGATCGCTGGCCGACTTCGCTAACAGTTCCAACAGCGCCGGCCGAGCGCGGGCGAGCGTGAAATCGTGCGACAGGGCGTCGCGCAGCGGCTTGGCACTTCCCCCTTCGACGGCGACCGGCTCGTCCCCCGTCGCCCCCAACACCCCCAGCACCCCGCGCACCAGGTCGGGGCAATTCACGGGGCAAATGCCGATTGCATCTCCCGGCTCGTAGGTCAGGCCAGAATCCAACAGGTCGATGGCGACGTGCCGCGTATCCTTGGGCGCATCGATATGCGTCAACCGCGTCGTGCTAGCGATCTGGGCGGTGAACGGCTGGGTGCGCGAGTATTTCGACGCATCCGCGGAACTGGCGACCGGCTGTTGTTTGGCGGCTGCCGGCGGCTCGATCGCCACCAGCCGGCGGAGCGCCTGGGCCGTGTCGTTGCCGCCGGGCGAGCAGCGAGTCAGATCTCGTTCGTCGCCTGTGGCAATCGCGGCCGAATAGGTCTGGCAGAGATAGCCGCAAGCGCCGCAGTCGAGCTGCGCCATGGCCGCCATCAGCCGGCTGGCGAGCGGTTTCCCCTTGGCCAGCGCGAGCCGTTCGCCCAGCGGCAGTGCGGCGTCGTGCCACGGATGATCGTCTTCGTCGGCGACAGGGGCCAGCGTGGACGTCGATCCGGAGGCGCCCTCCCCCTGGCCCGCGCCGAGCACGCCGGCGAAAAAGCCGCTCAGCCAGGCGCGCTGCTGGGGATTGAACGGCGCGGTGTCGGGGATGAGAGGAGACATGGCAGTGGTCAGTGGTCAGTGGTCAGTGGCTGGTCGAAAGCTTGAATCAATTGCTCGGTTGGCAGGCGGCGGGAGTATTCGCGGAAGGTTTCTTCGTCGTCGCGGCGCTCAGCCAGGTAGGCGGTCAGCAGTTGCTCGATTCGCATGGCCACTTCGTCGGCCGGGATGCTGCTGGCGACCAGGCGGCCGATTTGCCGGTGCTCGCCGTAGCCTCCGCCGAGAAACAGGTGGTAGCCATCGACCTGCTGGTCGCCGCGCGGCACCTTGGTCGCCAACAGGCCGATGTCGCCGATGTAGTGCTGGGCGCACGAATGGTGGCAGCCGGTCAAATGGATGTTCAGCGGACCATCGAGCGTCAGGCGGCTTTCCAGATGCTCGGCAATGGCCAGGGCGTGCGACTTGGTGTTGGAGGCCGCGAATTTGCAGCCCGCGTTGCCGGTGCAGGCGACCAGGCCGGCGCGGATGTTGGTGGCCGACCAGTGCAAGCCGAGGCTTACCAGCTCGTGCTTGACGGCGTCGATGTCGGCCGCGTCGATGTCTGAAATCAGCAGGTTCTGCCAGACGGTGAGGCGGATCGCGCCGTTGCCGTAGCGATCGGCGATTTGGGCCAGACCCCGCAGTTGTTCGCACTTCAGGCGTCCGACCGGCAAGACGACGCCGACGTAGTGCTGGCCGGGTTGCCGCTGCGCGTGGAAGCCGACATGCGCCAGCGGCTGCACCGGCCCGCGCGACAGGCAACGTTCCAGCGGAAACGTGCGTAGCTCGAATGGCAAAAGTTGTTGCGCCAGAGCCAGATACTTTTCGAGACCGAACCGGTCGAGCACATACTTGAGCCGGGCCTTGTTCCGGTCGGTTCGGTCGCCATGCTCCAGAAAGACCCGCACGACGGCCGCGGCGACAGCGACGCACTCTGCGGGCTTTAAGAGAATTCCGCAATCGCGGGCAAAGTCTTTGTGGCCGGTGATCCCACCGAGTTCCATCCGAAAGTAAACGCCGGCGGGGACCGCTTGCCCCTCGGGCACGCGCACCGCCAGAAAGCCGATGTCGTTGGTGTCGGCCAGCGAGCTGATCGTTCCGCCGCCGTCGAAAGCGATGTTGAACTTCCGCGGCAAGCCATACAGTTCGCGGTGCTGCAGGATGTAGTGGTGCATTTCGCGGGCGAGCGGCTGGGTGTCGATTAGCTCCTGGGGGTCGATGCCGGCGGTCGGCGAGGCGGTGATGTTGCGGATGTTGTCGGCGCCGGAACCGCGGGTGACGATTCCCAAATCGAACAAGCCGGTGAGCACGTCCAGCGCGCTGGCCGGCTGGATTTCGCGGATTTGCAGATTGGCCCGCGTGGTGACATCGGCGTAGCCTCCTCCCAGGCGCTCGGCAATGTCGGCAACTCCGCGCAGTTGATGCGAGTTCGTTATTCCCCCCGCGAACCGCAGCCGGCACATGAACGAGTTCTGGGCCGGAGCGACATGAAACAAGCCGTGAAACTTGTAGAGGAAAACGTCGGTCCCTTTGGGAAACTTGCCGGCTGCACCGTTGGCCCGCATTTCGTCCCACATCTCGAAGGGATTCTTGTTCCGCTTGGCTTGCTCCTCGGCGACCAGCTTTTGACCGCCGGCCAAAAAGCGATCCTGCGTCGCTCGGTGAATCTCTTCGACCAGCGCGGGGACTGCCCCTTCGGCGGGCAAAGCCGCAGCCGGCGACAGGCCCAGGGTGGCGGCAAATGTCGGCAGCCCGCGCAGCGAGCGGGCGGCGTCGGTTCCCGCCACGAACCCTTGCAGATATTGCTGCTGCTCGTCGCTAAAAGGTGCGTCGATCATCGGGCGAGCTCCGGGCGCAGGGCGGGAAAGACGTGTACCGCGCAGTCCTTGTACGACGGCTGGCGCGAATGCGGATCGAAGTGCGGCAGCGTTAACTGGTTGGTCTGGTCGTAGTGCATCGGAATGAAGACTTGCCCTGGTTGCACGCCGCGGCTCAGCACCG
>JBBDYF010000216.1:0-2420 GCA_040901775.1 Pirellulaceae bacterium
GCCCCACCACGTCGGGCGTTTTGCTATTGGGGGCGAGGTAGCCGTTGATTCCGGTGTTGCTCTGCAAGCCCCAAATCCAGGCCCCGCCTCGATTGCCCCGCCAGCGCGTCGTCGCCGAGACGAGGGGCGCCAAGTCGGGATTGCTCAGCAACCCGCCCGCGGTTAGCCCCGGCGGCGGATTGGCCACTGAGGTGGTCGGGCTGGCGTATTGCCGCCCTGGAAACCGCGGCTCGGGGCCAGTCGCGTCGACGTCGGGGCCGCGCAAGGTCTCGGTGGCAAACGCAGTGTTCGACAGTCCGTCGGTAATCGCCGCCAGCCGCGTTTGGCTGTTGTAGAAGAACAGCCCATCGGTCGGCACGGCCGGATCGTAGGTCAGCCGGCGGCCCGAACCGGTATTGAACATGTAGTTGGTTCCCGCGAACTGCCCCGCCTGGTACGACCGAAAGATCGGCTCGCGGCCGTCGCTGGGGCACAGAAACCCAGCGACCACCGTGCCCGCCGCCGGCACGTGAACGGGGTTGAGCGTCGGTGCCCAACCCGGGCCGACCATCAACGGCTGCCGGTAGTCGATTTGATTCTCGAGGTTCGTCTGTTCGAGAAACGGCAGCAAACGGGCGTGAACCGAGAACGCATCTTGGTTGCGGGCCGCGAAGGGGGGCAGGGCGACATACGACACCTCGTAGTTGAGCATCGCCAAGGTCAATTGCCGGAGGTGGTTGCCGCACTGGGTTCGCCGGGCGGCCTCGCGGGCGGCTTGCACCGCCGGCAACAGCAGCGCGACGAGGATTCCGATGATGGCGATCACGACCAGCAGTTCGACGAGCGTGAACCCAACGCGGCGGCGAGCGGCAAGCGAGCGAGTGGACATGAGCGAGCTCCTGAAAAAAAGACCGGAAACCGTATTGCCTTCGCATTCTATTTGCATAATAATTGCAAGTGCGATAAATGTACGAATCGAGTTGCCGCTCGTCAAGTCGCTCCACTCGCAGATATTTCTCCGTCACCCGTCGTTGGAGGTTCCGCCCATGCGCCGTTTTGCTTGTTTGACCGTTGCCTGGTTCGCGCTCTTGCAAAATGTTTCCGCCGCCGAAGCGGCCGACACCTGGCCAAGCTTTCGCGGCTCGGGCGCCAACGTCCTGGCGACCGACAACCTGCCCGTCGAATGGTCGGCCCGCGGCCGCAAGAATGTCGCCTGGAATGTGCGCCTGGCGGGCTACGGCCAATCGTGCCCGGTCCTTTGGAAAGACCGCGTGTTCGTGACGGCGGTCGAGGGCGAGCACAAAGAAAAGTTGCTGGTGCAATGTCTCAGCCTGGCGACGGGCGAGCGCCAGTGGATGCGCGAATTCGCAGCCACGCAAAGGATTAAAGACGGCGACTCCGTCAGTCGCGGCGCGCCCACGCCCGCGATCGACGAACACGGCTGCTACGCTCTATTTGAAAGTGGCGACCTGGTGGCCCTGACCCACGACGGCGGCTCGCTCTGGAGCCGCTCGCTCGTCGCCGACTATGGCGAATTCCTCGGCCCGCACGGCTATGCCAGCTCGCTCGCCCAACATCGCGACCGGCTGCTGGTGCAAGTCTCGCATCGCGGCCCGAGCTACCTGCTGGCACTCGACAAAGCGAACGGCAAAAACCTGTGGAAAACCGACCTGCCCGAGCAAACCGCCTGGGCCTCGCCCCTTGTCGCCGCGGCCGGCGGCGAGCCGCTGGCGCTGGTGTGCGCGGGGGGTTCGCTGCACGCCTTTGCCCTGGCTAATGGCGCGCCGCGCTGGCAGATCGGCGATTTGAAGGGGAACGTCACACCGTCGCCCGCCTGCGAAGGCAAACTAATTGTCGTCGGCTCCAACGAGCCAGGCTTCACGCAGGCTTTCCGGCTGGACCCTTTGCCGGATCGCCCAGCCGAGCCTGCCTGGATCGCCGACAAGACGACGTGCGGCTATGCCTCGCCGCTGATTCATCGCGGGCACGTTTACTTTGTGGGAAAGACCGGGGTCGCCGCTTGCCACGATCTCGAATCGGGCGAACTGCGGTGGACCGAGCGGCTGCCGGGCGCGTGCTGGGCGACGCCGTTGGGGGCGGGCGATCGGATCTATTTCGTAACCAAGGACGGCACCACCGCCGTCGTGCAGGCCGGGCCGCAGTATCAGTTGTTGGCCGAGAACGAGCTCTCGTTCACCGACGTGGTGTATGGCGTGGCGGCGGTCGATGGCTCGCTGTTGTTGCGTGCGGGCCGCAGCCTGGCACGGGTCACCACATCCCCCCAGCAGGCACAGCCCCAATAGCCAGCGTTCGGCAGCCAAGGTTATGCTTCAGCATAACTCCTCAATAACTTCTGAATACGTTATGCTGAAGCATAACCTACCTGCCTGCGAGTGCCGCGGACCAAGAGCCGGGCCAAGCTCAAAGCGACGGTGCGCGAG
>JBBDYF010000217.1:0-7000 GCA_040901775.1 Pirellulaceae bacterium
GCGCCGGATCGCGCCCACGTGGTGAGTGGCCGGGTGACGGAGGGGATCGGGGCCGACGGCAGCGTCCGGCCGCTGGCGAGCCGCAAAAAAGTGATCGCCTACATCCCCCCGCCAACGTACTAGTGAGAGTGCTGCCATGCCCATCCAAACCCAACACCAAGCCCAAGCCCGCAGGCGGCGCGGACTGACGCTGACGGAATTGCTCATCGCCGGCACCATCATGACCCTGATCGTGGGGGGCATGGGAACGCTGGTGAATACGGTCCATTCGACCAACGACTTTTGCCGCGGACAGGCGGTCGCCGCCCAGCACGCGCGGGTCGCCATGGACCGCATCCAGCGGGCCGTCCGCAGCGCCGCGGCCAACGAGCAGTTTCCCGGCTGCGTGGTGGTGGCCGACGAAGACGGCAGTTGGAACTTTCCCGACACGCTGGTGGTCTGGAGCCCGACAGCCGCTGCGCCCGATACCGACAATGTGCCGCAGGTGAACGAGCTGCTCATCTTTTGCTCCGATGCCACCAACCCCAACGTGCTGATCGAACTGCGGGCGCCCGGCAATACCAACCCGGCGCCCGCCGCCGCCGACCAGGCTGGCTGGCAAGCCTTGGTCGACGGGCTGAAGCTGAGCACTTCGTCGGACAAGGTCGAACTCAGCGATCGGCTGCGGACGGCAAGCGTATCGGACGGCGCGGGAGGAACCTTGCGCGGCTGCGTGCGGTTCCATTTGCTGATCGCCCCTTCGCTTGCCGAGTGGGACGACAACGGGCTGACCTGGAACCAGCTTTCCTGGCCGCTCGATTTCTACAGCACGCAAACCGGCATGCGCCGCGTCGTCTGCCAGTACGAGCTGCAGCTTTTGCCCGGCGACTCCGATGCCTCGCAGACCGCCCTGCCGTTTTTTGGTTCCGCCGCATTGACCTACAACCTGTCGAAAAAACTTCGGTGATCTCCATGAACAGCAACTCAAGTCATCCTGGTTCCAGCCGCCGCCGCGAAGCTGCTCCGCGAAATCGTCGCGGCATGGCGGTGCTGCTGGTGATGGGGATGCTGGCGATGACCTTGGCCCTGTCTTACGCGTCGCTGCGCGGGCAGGCGACGGTGGCCCAACTGGCCGAAAACCAGGGGCGCGGCGACCAGGCCCGCCTGGCGGCCGAATCGGGCGTGTACGACGCCCTCCGCACGATGAGCGAAAGCTCGTGGAGCGGCATCGACACGCCCCTCGCCGGCAACGTGTCGGACCATTCGTGGTACGAGGTGTCGTTCGTCACCGGCGATGGCCCCTTGCCGGCCACCGATCCTGATTATGACCCTAACGAGTTCGCCTACCGAGTTACGATCACTTCGACCGGCTATGCCGACGATCCTGGCCAACCTTCGATTCGGGCCATTCACTCGGTCGAGGCGATCGTGCAGTTGGCCCGCCGAGCGATCCTGGACGAGCCGACCACCTGGCCCAGGTTTACCGATTTCACCGTCTATCAGTGGGGCAACCGCGACACCATCGTGCAAGAGCCGGTCCGCATCCACGGCAAGACGAATCTCCTGGGGCGGCTGAACCTGAGCCAGGAATATCCGCTGTCCCAGTCCTCGCCTAACAAACCGCGGAACGATTACCTGAGCGGGCTGAACGGCATGCGGCTCGACGGTCGCGGAGATCACCGCCCCTTTGCCAGCCCGCTCTCGATCGCGCTGACTCGGCAATACACCAGCACGCTCACGCTGCTATCGACCAATCTGGGCTACTCGGACGCAAACTTGCTGGACGCCCTCGACACGACCGAGCCGCCCGCATTGCATCCGGGCAACGTGGTGAGCTACCAGCTCTACCCCGGCGGGAAAAGCTATACGCCGCCCATCCTGCAGAGCGTCTATGGAACGACGCTGGCCGGCGCTAGTTCCACCAGTCCCCTGGTGCTGACACCCGACCCGATCGACAACCCGCTCGGCATCTACCGCAGCCGGAACTCGCTCACCATCGCCGACAACGTCCACATTCAAGGGACGATCATTTCCGAAGGTTCCACGCCGGACGTTGTCGTCCGGGGAACGAACGTGAAGTTTGAGGGGGTGCCGATCCGCCCGCGGGAACAGTATCCGGCAGAGCTTTACCAGCTTCCCGTGGCGCTGGTGAAGGGAGACTTGCACTTCTACGGAACGAGCGACGCCATCGTGCGGGGTTTAGCGATGGTCTACGACGATTTCGAGCTGCGGCAGGGAGCAGCCGGCGCTAAATTCTCGCTGGTAGGCCACCTGTTCGCCAATGGACTGCGACTGCGCGGCCGGAGCAGTTGGATCATGACAGCCACCGATTGGGATCAGGAGTACAACGACTACATCACTGCTATCGAAAACGACGGGGATGGCGGGCTACTCAGTTTCACCGTGAACCTTCTTTTAGGCATTCTGGACGACATTCGGACTTCGCTCGGCCTCGGCTCCAACGACAACGTTTATTTTCCGGAATGGGTGCAGCACACCCGCGGGTTTACGATCCTGCCCGCCCTCACCTTCGCGCCCGATACCACCAGCGGCGTGCTCCCTCACTGGCACGACTGGAGCCAGCCGGTCTATCAAAAAGACCCGCTCGACGCCGGCCTGCGGTGGAACCTTGTCCGCTGGGTGTGGGTGGAGGGATCGTAGCGGTTGTGCCGATAACGTCGAAAGCCAAAGGAGCGCAAACCATGAAAACCTCGAATTCTTACCGCTGGACGATTTTGGCGGCGGCCAATGCGGTCGCCGTGGGCGTGCTAGGTTTTTACAGCACCAGCGGAGCCGCACCCAATGCCGGCCAACCGCCGTTCACGAATTCAGTCGAGCAGCGCGAGTCGATGGTCCGCGAGCTTCGCGAGATCAAAGAGCTGCTCAAGGAGCAGAACGCCCTGCTCCGCAGCGGGGCGGGCAAAACGAATGAACAGGTCCGACGCTAGCACCAGCAGCGATTTCCCCGCTAGCCCGCGCGGCGGTTTAACGCTCGTCGAGCTGTTGCTCACGCTGGCGATCATCAGCGTGCTGGCGGCCATGCTGATCCCGCAGTTCGGCCTGCAGGTTACCGATCAGTTGGCCTCGGTGGCCGAGATCGTCGCCTCCGACCTCGATTACGCCCGCTCGCTGGCGGTGGTCAACAACTCGGACTACGAGCTCACCTTCGAGCCCGACCAGAACCGCTATCAACTGCGGCACATCGGCGCCAATACCTTGCTGCACGTCTTGCCCACCTCGGCGTTCCGGCAAACGGACGACCTGCCCGACGTGCAAACCACCGATCTGGGCGATTTGCCAATGGCCCAGCCGGCGGTTCGCCTGTTGGGAGCAGTGACCGAAGGCGGCTCGGCCGCGGCGGTCGATACCGTCACGTTCATGCCGCTGGGAGGCACTGGCGACCCCCCGGATCCGTCCGATACGGTTGTCTGGCTGGCCTGCGGGTCGGGCACGAACGAGCGGTTCATTTCGATCCGCGTCAACCGCGTCACTGGGCTGGTCGAGATCGGTTCGTTGCTTACCGAATTGCCCGCCGGTGTGGCCACGCTTTTGAACGTGGCAAACTAACTCCGTCCCTTTCGACCCTGGGATTCCACCTTATGTTCCGCTGGTTGCCACGCAGACGATTCAGCCCGATCGGCGTCGATCTCGGCACCCGCTCGATCAAGCTGGTCCAATTGACCGGCGATCGCTCGCGGCTGGTCGATGCGGCGCGGGTCGAGCTGCCGCCGCTAAGCGACAAACCGACACCCGAACAGCAGGCAACCCGCCTGACCGAAGGCCTGCGCAAGGGATTGGAAAACCGTGCCTTCAAAGGGCGAGACGCCGTCATCTGCCTGAACGACCGGCAGCTTTTCCTGCAAAGCGTGCGCGTTCCGAAGCAATCGGGGGCCGAACTCGACCGGCTGGTCTCGCAAGAAGCCGCGGGCCGGGTGCCGTTTCCGCTGGAAGACGCCGAGATTCGCTATTTGGAATCGGCCGATGTGCGCCAGGGAGACACCCTGCTCCGCGAGGTCGTGGTGTTTGCCTGCCCGCGAATCGTGCTGCAACAGGCGTTGGCGGTGGTCGAGGACGCCCGGCTGCATCCGGTGGGGGTCGATGTCGAGCCGGCCGCGCTGGTGCGCAGCTATGCCGGGCAATTCCGCCGCGACGACGACCGCAAGGCCCGCGCCTTGATGGTCCACGTTGGCTACAGCCGCACGGCCGCCGTGATTGCCCAGTGCGACGACCTGCTGTTCGTAAAATACATCGAGATCGGCGGCCAGCATCTGGACCAGGCGGTGGCGCGGCACCTGCGGATGGAACTGTCCGAGGCGGTTTCGCTGCGAAAGCATAGCGGCGACCGCCGCAGCGACATGCAAGATCCCGAAGTGGCCCGCAGCGTCGCCGAGGCGATCCGGCCTGTCGTCGAACGACTGGCGAGCGAGCTGGCGATGTGCATCCGCTATCACAGCGTCACCTTCCGCGGCCAGCCGCTGGTGCGAATGGTGCTCGGCGGGGGCGTAGCGACGCAGGCTATTCTCGATATGCTGGGGCGCCAGATCGACCTGAAGTGCGAGCTGAGCGATCCTTTCCGCACGTTCCCCGCCACGTCCAATCTCGGCCGCAAGGGCCAGTGGGATGTCGCCGCCGGCTTGGCCTTGCGCGATTTGAATTGACGCCGTCAGGGGGCAGGGGTTAGAGGTCAGAGATTCAAGACCTGGAACATTGAGCCTGGAGCCTGGAACTTCGTAGTATGAAGAACATCGACTTTTTGCCCGACATTTACCGCCATCGCACCGAGCTGGCGCATGCCCGCATCTGGTGGGGCATCGTCGTCGTCATCTTCAGCACGGCCATCGGCTCGACGGCCGGCGCGCAATACCTCTTGCGGCAGTCGATCCAACGGCAAATCGACGAACTGGAGATAGCGTCCGTCGCGGCTCAGCGGCAAGTCCAGTTGCTGACCCAGTTGCAACAACAAAACCGCACTTCCGGAGAACTGGCCGGCCTGGTGACGTATCTCGAACATCCCTGGCCGCGGACGCAACTGTTGGCCGAGTTGCTCGGCCCCTTGCCCCCGTCCATTCGCTTGACGGAACTGGTGGTCGCCGAAGAAGAAACCCTCCGATCGTCCGCGCCGGAACCCGGTCAGCGCCGCCGCGGCCAGCGGCCCGACGACTCGCAGCAGGCCAAGCTCTCGCCGCCGCTGGCCGACCTGGAAACCTTGCGGCGGCAGCACGACCACAAACAACCGGTGATAGAAATTACCGGCACCCTCGCCGACGTGGCCATCCTGCACGAGTACGTCACCGACCTCGGTCGCTCGCCTCTCGTCGGCCGGGCTCAGATCAAATCGCTCGAATCGACCGCGACCGGCGAGCAGGCGGGCCCGACACAATTCACCTTGCGACTCGTCTTTTCCGCCAGCCATGCCCAGCCAGGCCCGCCCGGCGACAAGCCGGCGAATCCCGCCCAGGCCGCGGCCCAGCGAAACAGAAGCTCCACAGTCGTCGCTCGCGGAAAGGGATCGCAATGAAACCCAAAAAATCGACCAAAGCGACGCGCGCGCCCCGCAGTTGGTTGATTACCGCGCTGCTGGCGTCGCTGGCAGTGTCGTACGTGGCCTTCGTCTTCGTGCCGGCGCAGGTCGGGATTAGCAGCTTGGGATCCAAACTGAACGAGCGGCGACAGCACATTCTGCAAGCAGACAGTCTGGTTCTGCCGGTCGAACATGCCGCCCGGCAACTCGCCACGACGCGGCAGGTCAGCATCTCCTGGCAGGATTCGGCACCCAATCCGGGCGAGCTGGCAACCAGCATGGCCCAGCTCTCCGCCGAAGCCAAAGCGGCCGGCGTGGCCATCGAACGGTTCGACCCGCAGCCCCCCTCGGACCTGCAAGTGCTGTCGCTGCATGGTGTTGACGTGCATCTGCGGGGGACGTTCGCCCAGGTCTTCGATTTCGTTCGCCGCGTCGAGCAGCTTCCGGGAACCATCTGGATTCCCAGCATTCGCTTTGCATCCGAAGCCGAAGCCGATTCGACTTTGCGGTGCGAGATGAAGTTAACGATTTTTGTGGACCGTATCGATTCTGCCGATTCGGCCAACCATTCCGTCCGATAAGTAAGGAGCCGAGCGCTCCGCCACCCTGCCTGGCGGCAAGCTCGGTAAAGCCGTGAAACTGGATAAACTAGCCCGACAAATCCGCCGCGACATGTTGGCAAGTCCCAAGAAGGCTGCTGCCTTGAGTCTGATGATCCTGGTGGCACTCTACTTCTGGGCGCCGATGGTCTGGGGCTGGATCGCGCCGGGTCAAGGAGCGGCGGAAAATGCGGTTGCCGCGGGAGATGTCATTTTGGAAGACGAAGCGGCGCCTGCCAGAGCGGGGACCGGAACATCCAAACAGGTTTTTCCCTGGGCGAAGGTCCGAAAGCAACTGTTGGCCGATCCCCGGATGCGCCCCCGGCATCTCGAGGCGGGCTGGCTCGATCCGTTTCGTGCGGTGGCAAAGGAAGTGGCGGCTTCTGCTAGTGACCCGCACGCCGCGGTAGCGGCGCTGGCCGTGGTCGAACCGGCCAGCGTGGGACTGAAGCTGTCGAGCGTCGCCATCGGTTCGCGACGGCGAATGGCAACGATTAGCGGCGAAAGTTACTCGGAAGGCGAAATCGTGAAACCCGCAACGAAATCTGGCGAGCCGAGTTCTGACGTGGAGTTTCGCTTGGCGCGCGTCGATCGCCACGGCGTCGAGCTCGAGCGCGACGGTCGCCTCTTCAAGCTCGAGTTTCCGCGGGCCAGCCTGGCCCAAGGAGACGAGATTACGCGAACCGGGCCAGACGAACGGTAACCATCCGCTTCCGCGAGGTCAAGGAAGACCAATGCCTACGCTGCTTCGCCTGACACTGCTTTCGCTCTTTGCGGCCTGCGGCGTGGCCGTCGCCATCGCCTTGGCACTGCAAAAGGCTCCTCCGTTAGCTGACGAGCCGGCTGCGACACCGGTCGTGACTGCCGCTACGGTTCCGACGTCTGTCCCCTCCCCGCTACC
>JBBDYF010000217.1:7010-16842 GCA_040901775.1 Pirellulaceae bacterium
TGCGTACCGCGACCCGGTCGCCAATCAGATCGGCGAGCTCGACGAGGCGATCTCGCAGACCCGCGAGCTGGCGCACCAGACGCAGCAGAATCTGCAAGCGGCGATCTCGAATTTTGCCCAGCAGGTGGGCGCGGCCCAAGCCGCGGCGGCTGTCGTCCAGGTACCTCCGGCAATCCCGCCGTTGCCGCCGGGCGCGCCCGAGCGCGAAGCCCTGCCCGCCCCGCAGGCGGACAAGCTGACGCGCGGCGAAGGAGACAACGAAATCTCGATCAACGTGCAGAACTCGGATATTCGCACGGTGCTGGAGCTGATCAGCGAACAGGGGGGTCTGAATATCCTGGCCAGTAAGAACGTCTCCGGGACGGTCTCCATTGCCTTGAAGGACGTCGATCTCGACACCGCCCTGGCCGCGATCCTGAAAATGACCGGCTTCGTCGCCCGCCGCGAGCAGAACATCCTGTATGTCGGCACGCCCGCCGACATGGTTCTGATGGACCAAACCACCGATCGGATCGTGACCCGCGTGTACCGGCCCAACTACATCAAGGCGGCCGATTTGCAGACGTTGATTACGGGGCTACTGACCAAGGAAGTCGGGCAGGTGACGGTCAGCGCGGCCAGCGAAGTCGATATTCCGGGCGATCAAATGAAAACCGGCGGCAACAACTTTGCTGGAACCGACGTGGTGGTCGTCCGCGACTACGAGGCGGTGCTCGCCGAGATCGACCAGCTTTTCGTCCAGGTGGACGTCAAACCCAAGCAGGTCGCGATCGAGGCCATGATTCTCAGCGTCCGGCTGAGCGACGAATACAAGATGGGAGTTAATTTCGCGGCCCTCCGCGACCGGGCCAATGCCCGGATGGTCACCGGGTCGCCGCTGGCGGCGCTGGCATCCATCGACCCGACGCAAGGGGGCCTCAAGTTCGGCTTTCTCGACAGCAGCCTGGGATTGTTCATCGACGCCCTGGAAACCATCGGCGACACCAACGTGGTCGCGTCGCCGCGGCTGACCGTGCTGAACAAACAGCGGGCCGAGATCCAGATCGGCGAAGAACTGGGGTACGTCAGCACCACGATCACCGAAACCTCGTCCACCCAGTCGATCAGCTTTCTCGATACCGGCACGCTGCTGCGGATTCGCCCGTTTATCGGCAACGACGGGTTGATTCGGCTGGAGGTGCATCCCGAGCTTTCAACCGGCAGCGTCGTCATCGAGCAGGGCATGACCATTCCCAACAAGTCCGTCACCCAGGTCACGACCAACGTTCTTTGCCCGGACGGCTGCACGACGATCATCGGCGGCCTGATCCGCGAAGATTTGCAGACCAACACCACGCAAATTCCCTTGCTCGGCAATTTGCCCTGGATCGGCCCCGCGTTCCGGCAGAAAACCGAGAACGTCGATCGTGTCGAGATTATCGTACTGATCACGCCCCGGATCGTCTCGGAGCCGATGATGTGCGAGGAGGGGATGAAATACGGCAACGAATTCACCGAGCGGCAGAGCGTCTATTTCGACAAAATGAGCCCGATCGGCAAGCGGAACTACGGCAACCACTACCTGCGGCTCGCCCGGGCGGCCTACAACGCCGGCGATTACAACGCGGCGATGCGAAAGGTCAATCTGGCCATTCACTTCGATCCGCAAAGCCGCGATGCCGTGGCCCTGCGTCGCGACGTGGTGGCTGCCGGGGGGTATCACGAAGAGAGCATTCCCGAATACTTGCACCAGGGGCTGGGTCCAGTCGGCCGTCGCCGGCCCGATTACTCGAAGCAAGGCTATCCCTGGAAAGTGGAAGAAGGCTTTGGCGAGCCTCAGATCACCGCCCTGGACGACCCCGGCCAGCCGGGACCGACGCAGACGCTCGAGCGACCGCCGGTGGTGGGCCAGGGACCAGAATTCAGGGGTCAGGGACCAGGAGTCAGGGGCCAGCAGCCGGGAGCCGAAAGGTAACGCCATGTCTGCGTGGGTTTTTCAACTCGGTGGCTTGCTGGCGATGGGCGCCGCGGTGGGCTGCGCCAGCGGCCAGACGCAGCTTGCGCCCGAGCCTTCGCTCAGCGCGTCGCGGGCCGAGCGCCGCGGCGAGTTGGTCGAGCAGTTCGAGGCCGCCCGCGACGAGGCCCAACTGCAAGCCGCTCTGGACCGCTGGCAACAGGGGGATGTCGCGGGCTGCGAATCGCGGCTGCGTGCGATCGTCGCTCGGCGGCCCGACTGGGTTGAACCTCACATCTATTTGGCCGAGCTGGCCTGGTCGTTCGACAACACGGCCGAAGCTCTACAGCAATACCGCGCCGCCTTGCAACTCGAGCCCCAACGCGCCGAATTGCATCATGCCCTGGCTTTGGTTTTGGAAGCCACGGGCCAGCCCGGGGACGCGCAACACCATTTCGACCAGGCCAGCCGTTTAGAACCGGATAACAAGTTGTATCGTTTGGCCGGGCAATCGGTTCCTCCTGTGGATACTGCCAGCACGCTTCCCGTCCGCCTTTAGAATCGAACCCTAAAATCAAGCATTGACAGAGCTTTAGTTAAACCAGATTGCAAACCCGACAAACTGCCCCCGGAACGTCTGACGTAGCCGGGTCCAGGTTTCGCGGCTGGTGACATCCCCTTGCTCGATGTAGGGAACCGCCGCCGCGCCGTGCGCCCAGAGCACCAGGTCGAACTCGCGCGGCTCGTGAAAGACCCGCCGCAAGTTGATGCCGTGATCGCTGCGCATGCGCCAGTGCGGGACGAGCTTTTTGCCCGCCAATAGCGCTTCCGCCTCGTTCAGGAACTCGTGCCAGCCCGCGATGATTTCGGCCGTGACGCGAACGCCAGGAATCACGCTCGCCTGCTTGCTGTTGGGAACCCATTCGTGGTCGTCGTCCGTTTCCGCCTGGATCGCGCGCCAGCTTTCGCGACTGAGGCGGATCACTTCGGTCAGGTGCCCGTGGGCCGCTTTCATCTTCGCGGGATCCTTTAGCTCGAACCGCGCCAGGTGCAAGGCCGCAATGGCATCGGCGATGTCGTCCATCCACCCTCGACCCCGCGGATGAGCCTTGTCGCGCGCGAATGCGGCGGGCAATGGGGGCGCCGCCGGGTTGTCGAACAGTTGATGGGCGAGGGCGTTAAAAACGGGCTCGGTATCGTAAGCCAGCACCATCTCGCAAATCGCCGAGAGCAGGTGGCAGTAGCCGCGCAGCCAGAAGACATCGCCCCGATCGAAGGCGATGACGAAGTCTTGCACCGCTTCCGGCGTGACATCCGGAGTCAGCCGCAGCCCACCATTCAATTCGGCATAAATTCGCCAGAGGGTCTCTTCGCCGCCGGCTGCTCCGTCGCCGTTCAGGTCGAGGGCGATCAAGCCGAAATGCAGCGGCAGCTTGACGTTCTCATCCTTGACGGCCGCGAGCGTGGCCTCGGCAACGGCTAAGTCCGCGACCAGCTCCTCCAATATCTTCCGCACATCGGCATACGCCACTTGCCGCGGGGTGGGATTCTTCGGCACGGCGAGTCGCAGCAGGGGAATCTGCCGGCCGAGGCGGCTTTCGGAACCCAACGCGCCGAACTTGTGCAGCGATTGACCCAGGCGCTCGACGGCCCGCAGGAACTGGAGCGTTCCCAGGCCGAAGCGGGCTTGATCGTCGGCCGGCCGAGCCCGCAGGTGATCGGCCAGCGCCTGCTGGCCAGCGGCCAGTTTCCCTTCGGACAGAAATTTCTCGACCAGCGGCGGCTCGGCCGCCGCCAGCGAAGTGGCGCAGCTCAGCAGCACCCCGAGCGTGAAGAGGCGAGACATGAGCGGCTCCTCGTTCAAAAGATTTTAATGGCGCGTGAGGCTCTCTTCGTTGCCTGCAATATATCCGCCGAACTTCGCGGTTGCAAAAGAATCGGCAGGGTGGAATTGTCAGTCCTACTATCCATCGTTTCAATGTTGACTCTGCACTAGAATATGCGGCTGCACTCGCGGCGGTCTGCTCGCGTAATCGGAAGCAATTGAATCATCCACCCTGGAAAACTCACCCATGCGTCTCGTTCTCGCCCTGATCCAGCCGACGAAACTGCGGGCCGTGCAAGAGGCGCTGGCTAGAATCGGCGTCGATCGGATGACGGTGTGCGACGCCCAGGGCTACGGCCAGCAACGGGGCCAGCGGCGCGGGGCGGCGGGAAACGAAGGCGAGGCCATCCTGCTGCGCAAGGTGGCTTTGGAAATCGCCGTTAACGAAGACTTTCTCGAGCGGGCCGTCGAGACGATCGCCCACGTCGCCCGCACCGGCCACGAGGGAAGCATTGGCGACGGCAAAATCTTTGTGTTGCCGGTCGAAGAAGTCGTCCGCCTGTCCGACACGGTTCGCGGCCCCGAAGCGGTCTCGTAAACACTTTGCGTCAGGCGATTCTCGGCCCGATCTGTCGCACCGCCTCGTACATCACCACCGCCGCCGTCGCCGACAGGTTGAGGCTCCGCACTTCTTGCCGCATCGGCACCCGCAGCCGCTGGCTGGCATAGCGCTGGGTCAGCTCCGCCGGCAAGCCGCTCGACTCGCTGCCGAAGACGAGCACGTCGCCCGCCGCGTAGGCGGCGTCGGTGTACAGCCGGCTGGCGGTTTTGGTGAGCAGCCAGATTCGCCCGGCCGCGAGCGGTTCGGCCAGCCGGGCCGCCAACTCGCCCCAGTTCTCGACCGCCTCCCACTCCAACTGGGGCCAGTAGTCGAGCCCCGCTCGCCGCAGCTCTTTTTCGTCGATCCGAAAACCCAGCGGCTTGACCAGCCACAGTTTCGCCCCGATCGCCACGCAGCTCCGGCCGATATTGCCCGTGTTGGGCGGGATTTCCGGCTGGTACAAGACGACGTGCAGGAGGGGCTGGTATTTCACGCTGGGCAACGCACTGTCGGGAGTCTTGGTCAGAACCAAGTTGTTATATACTGGCACGCCTTTGCCCAACAAAGACTCCCTCTACCCCTTTTTGCGCCAACCACGCCATGATTCCCAGCGATCGAACCCCCCTCTACACCGCCGCGCTCCAGTTCGCCGAAACGCAAGTCGCGGCACTGATCGAAAAGCATCCGCACTTCTTTCCGATGTACACCGTGGATGGCAAATGGCATCACACGGGCGAACCGTGGACCCAGTGGACCGACGGTTTTCTGGGGGGAATGATGTGGCAGTTTCATTTGCGCACCGGCGCACCTGCCTGGCGGGCACGAGCCGAAGAGTATTCGAAGCTGCTCGAACATCGCCAGCACGATCGGAACGTACACGACCTGGGCTTCATCTTTCTCAGCACGTACCTGCCCTGGTTCGAGCTGACGGGCGACAAGCCGCTGCACGACGTGCTCGTGCAGGCGGGCCGTACGCTGGCCATGCGGTTCAAGGAGCAGGGGCAATACCTCCGCTCGTTCGTCGCCGACGAGTCGCTGTTCATCGACATCATGATGAACGTGCCGATCATTTTTTACGCCGCGATCGAAACGGGCGACCGCGAACTGGCCCGCATCGCCACGGTTCATTGCCGCACCACGCGCGATCGCATCGTGCGGCCCGACGGCTCGACCGCCCACGAAGGAATTTTCGGCCTGCAAAGCGGCCAGTTCCTGCGTGAATCGACCCATCAAGGTCTGGCGGCCGACAGCGCCTGGGCCCGCGGGCTGGCCTGGTCGCTCTATGGCTACAGCAAGTGCTTTGCCCTGACCGGCAACCGTGAGTTTCTCGAAGTTTCCAAGCGGAACGCCCGTTACTGGATCGATCATTTGCCGGCAGATCGCGTTCCCTATTGGGATTTTCACGCCGACCTGTCGCAGCCGCCGCCGCTGGGCAGGCAAAAAGAATCGAGCGCCGGCGCGATTGCCGCCAGCGGCTTGCTCGACCTGTCGCGGCTGACCGAAGATGCGTCGCTGGCAACCGAGTACGAGGCGACCGCGCTGGCCATGCTCGACGCGATGGTGCAGCCGGAATACCTGGCCGGCGAAACGCCCGGCTGGGAAGGGATTCTCAAGCACGGGGTCTATCACACGACCAAGAATCTGGGGGTGGATGAATCGGTAATGTGGGGCGAGTATTTCTTCGTCGAGGCACTGACGAAAGCGGTCACCGGCAGATTCGATCGGCTCACGCCGGCAACGCTGAAGCATAATCGCGAGCGGTACGAGGCGCTCGCATAATCCCATATTGCAGCACCGTTTGACCTTGGGCCGGCGAACGCCCGCGACCTATAATCGCGGCCTCGTTACGGTTCTGATCGCCCCAGCGGCAAGGAGGTTGCCATGCTCCGGTTCATCGCCACTTGTGGCAAAGTCATCGTCCCTCGGCGCGTTGTCGTCGGTGTGTCGCTCGTCGGCTGCCTCGTCTGCCTGTCGTTGTTTCTGTCCCTGAGCGGCCGGCGCAGCCCGCTGGTCGCCGAGGTTGCCGCGGCCGGCGAGAAGGTTCCCGCTTCCACGACATTTCCGGCCAACAAACGGCCGCGAATCAGCCCCGAAGTCGAAACGATTCTTGACTCGCGCGCGCAATACGGCAGCCCCCTGTCCGGCACCATCCTGGCCGAGGGAATTGGCCCGAACGAGGTTGACGTGGCGGAGGTCTTTGCCCGGGTGGCCGCGGAAGAAGCTCAGGCCGCCGCCGAGTCGCCCCCACCGCTGCCGACGGACCCGGCTCCGGCCGCCTGGCAGCCTGCGGAAACGGGCCACGGCGAGGCGCTTTCCGCCCTGGATACCGCGGTCGGGCAGCTTTATCGGCTCGCCAACGAGTACGAAGAGATCGACTATGAAAGGGCCGACGAGGTCCGCCGGCTGGCCCGCGAGATTCGGGGCCAAATGGTCCGGATTGCCAATCCGCGCTCGCCGCAGCCGCCGCGGGCCTGGCTCGCCCCAGCCGGGACGGCAACCGATTTGGAAAAACCGGCTCCCTAATCCGGCTCGCGAATTGACATTGCCGATAAAGCTCACACAATAGGCAGTAGCGGCAAAATACGTTGCCGCCCGCGGATGTATTGCGCTTCGTCCGTGGGGCGAGCTCTGGCGGGCGTTTTTCGACGCCTGCCCGCCCTTTGTCGAAGCTTCGACCGGCCGAGCTGGCAACGAGCGATTTTTCTTACGAAAGGGGGCCCGAGTGGCTCGCAAAGGCGATTTTTCCGAGATCCTGCTCCGCAAGCGGATCATCAGCCAGGACCAGCTCAACGAGGCCCGCCAGGTCTCGAAAGACCAGCATTCCAGCCTGTCGGAATGCATCATCAAGCTCGGCTATGCGTCGGGCGAAGACGTGATGCGGGCCGTCGCCCAGGAACATGGCCGCGACTACGTCGATCTGAGCGAGGTGACCATTCCCGATGCGATCATCGAACTGGTGCCGGAATCGGTCTCCCGCGAAAACGTCATTCTGCCCCTGTCGGAAGACGAAGACGCGCTGAAGGTGATCGTCAGCGACCCCTACGACATCGATACGGTCGAAAAACTCCGCTTCATTTTGAACCGCCGGATCGAAATCGCCCTTGCCCCGCGCGAGAAAATCCTCGAAGCGATCAACAAATACTACAGCCAGATCGAAGGCGAATCGGCCGACTCGGTGCTGCAAGAATTCACCGATACGGCGATCGACTTTACCGAAACGGCCACCGCCACCGCCGTCGGCGCCTCCGAACAGGTGGACGAAAATAGCGCCCCGATCGTCCGACTGGTCGATCTGATGATCAAAGAGGCAGTCCTCTTACGGGCCTCCGATATCCACGTCGAACCGTTCGAGGACGTGGTTCGCATCCGTTATCGGATCGACGGCATGCTGCACAAACGTGACAGCCCGCCCCGCCGCTTGCTGGCAGCCATCATTTCCCGCATCAAAATCCTGGGGAAGATGGATATTGCCGAACGGCGTCGCCCGCAGGACGGCCGGATCAAAATCACAGCAGGCGACAAGGATTTAGACCTGCGGGTCAGCATCATCCCTACGAACCACGGCCAATCGGTGGTCATGCGTATCCTGGATAAGGACAACATCAAAGTCGGGGTGCGACAACTTGGCCTGTCAGAGGAAAACTTTCGAAGCTTTGCCCAGCTTATCCGGCGTCCAAACGGGATCATCCTGGTCACCGGCCCCACGGGTTCGGGCAAGACGACCACGCTGTACGCCGCCTTGAACGCTTTGAACCGGCCCGATCGGAAGATCATCACGGCCGAAGACCCGGTCGAGTATTACTTGCCTGGCATCAACCAGGTCGAGGTGAAGCATCATATCGGTCTCGACTTCGCGCGAATCATCCGTTCGATGTTGCGGCAAGCGCCGAATATCATCCTGGTGGGCGAGATGCGAGATGAAGAGACAGCCTCGATGGGAATCCAGGCAAGTTTAACTGGACACTTGGTTTTTAGTACGCTACATACGAACGATGCGCCCAGTGCTGTAACACGTATGGTCGATATCGGAGTACCCGGCTATCTGGTGGCTTCGAGCGTGATCGCGGTCCTCGCCCAGCGCCTGGTACGGATCATTTGTTCCAAGTGCAAGCAGCAAATTCAGATCTCCGAGGCGGTGCTGCGCGACGCCGGCATCCCCCCAGAGATGGCGGCCAAGGCGACGTTTTCCAAAGGCAAAGGCTGCTCCAATTGCAACCGCGGCGGCTATCGCGGGCGGCAAGGAATCTTCGAACTGATGCTGGTCAACTCGAAAATTCGCGAAATGATTTTCAAGAGCCAGTCGTCCGTGGAAATTCGGAAAATGGCCATAGAGCAAGGCATGAAAACACTTTACGTCGATGGAATCCGCAAGGTTATGAAAGGGCAGACCACCTTGGACGAGATTTACCGCAATGCCAAGCGAACCGAGCAAGATGTCATCGTTGCCTGACGCACGTCCTGCGGAGTGTCAGGTTGTCGCTGGCAGCCCCGCCGCCGGCTGGCCTCGCGGCCGGTTGGCGCGGCTACGGCTCATTGGTCGAGACGGCTCGCCGGCAACTCGGCGAAGAACCGCCGCGCCGCCCCGGTCGGGGCCTGGCGCGCAGATGGCATGGGCCGCGGCTTGGATTAGAGTGAATCGAGTGCCTGGCGGGTACATTTTGGTTCCGCGCTCGCTTCTGCCGGGCGCGCCGCAATAATCCCTTTGCCGCGAGGCCCTCAAGCACTCGTCGCACAAGCACCCGTCGCACAAGCCCCGTCGCACAACCCTGCTGACATCCACCGAGGCTATTCGGACTCATCCATTCATTCTGATCGCTGCTCGGATTTGTCGCTGGGTTGAGAACATTGAGAACAGAGTATCGCTGGGGCAAGTCGGTCGCGGGCAGTAGCTCGCGACGGGCGTGCCGTTCACATCAAGAGGTCTCGCACTGCTCGCCGGCAACTCTGCCGGCCGCGCACGAGCGTGCGCTCTGGTCGTGTGGGGTAGGGGTGTCATGGCAACCATTCTGATCGACAAGCTGCTGCAAGCCTGCGTCAAGCAGGGAGCGAGCGACATTCATATCGTCGTCGGCCAGCCGCCGGTGTTTCGTCTGCACGGCCGGATGCGGAAGCTTGAGACCAAGGTGCTGGAGCCGGACGACACGGTCTCGCTGATGAAAAGCATTGCTCCCGAGCGGTGCCAGAAAGAGTTGCAAGAAAAGGGGAGCGCCGACTTCGGCTTCGCCTTCGGCGATCTGGCCCGGTTCCGCGTGTCGATCTTCAAGCAGCGCGGCAGCATCTCGATGGTGCTGCGGCAGATTCCCAACAACATGCTCACGCCCGAGCAGTTGGGGTTGCCCGACGTGTGCGTGAAGCTGGTGCTGCGGCCCCGCGGCCTCTTGCTGGTGACCGGGCCGACCGGTTCGGGCAAGAGCACCACGCTGGCCAGCCTGGTGAACTACATCAACGAGAACGTCGATCACCACATCATCAC
>JBBDYF010000218.1:0-1296 GCA_040901775.1 Pirellulaceae bacterium
AAACTGCCCCTCTCCTACTCGACCGTTGAAAAGGAAGCTGGCTGGCCTGCGAGCGATGCACCCTTCCTTCGTTGCCAGGAAAAATGGCCGCACACTGCGTCTGTCCGGAGAACCGGAGTCAGGCTCTGCTACTCAGGCAGCCGGCGGCGGAAAGCGCCGCAGGCACCAAGCAGACTCAAGCCGCCCCACAAGAGCACGGTCGCCGGCTCGGGAACGGGCTCGGGAACGGGATCGGGCAGATTCACGAAGCTCTCGCTGCCGCCACCGGCAAAGCCTTGGACATGAATGCCGATGCGCAGTGATCCGCTGCCGGCCTTAGCGGGCCGCTTCGCCAAGGCGGCGATCACATGGTCATAGCTTAAGCCGGGTTCCAGCTCGAAAGAGATGATCACCCACTCGTTTGGGTTGACGCCATTGGGCTGAACGGGAGGAGCGCTATCGGCCACGAACCCAGGCGTAGCCTTGAACCCGACCCCGCCGCCACCAGGCAGATTTCCGGGGCTTGCACCCTGGGTAAACTTAACGCCCAGGCTCGCTCGGATGGTGCCGTCCATTGATGACACAAGCGTGCCATCTTCGAAGTAGATGTCGCAAATAGAGCTGTCGAGCGGGCCCGTGTTGCGAAACCGAAAGCCAACATGACCCGTGGCCAACTTGTTCAACGTGTCGTCCCACAGCGGATCGCTGGCGTTGTCGAACACATCGACAAACAACTGGTCTTCGCCAATGGCTGCGTCGCTCGTGTTCGTGTTCGTAATGCCCTCAAAACGGAACGTCTTGAGCGCGGCGTGAGCCGGGCCAGACAATGCCGAACCCGCCAGCAGGGCGGCGATGAAAAGCGGAAAATGACGACAAATTGTTCGCATGGTGTATTTCCTCAGTGGCTCCAATATTCTTTAGCCGCTGGGCGTCCCTTTCTGACAGCAGACGGATACCGCTTGCAAGATTTTTCGATAACTGCACATTATTGTACATCGTCGAAGGAGGAAAGCGATCGAGCGCCCCCAGGCATCCCGGCTTTTCAAGCCAACTCTAAAATCCGCACGGCGATCACACCACCCCATCCGTCCGGGTTCGTTTGCCAAACAGCTTGCTCAGTCGCCCGGTTATCTTCCCGACCTGTCCGTCGCCGTGACGGGGACGTGTTGTAACAATGCGTTGACGTAACCCGAGACGAGTCGATAAACTGGACCCATTCCTTTTGGGGGTGTGCGAACTGTTTGCCGTGTTCGTTCGTCAAACCCTAGTGCAGAGTCAACATTGAAACGATGGATCGTAGGACGGGTCTCCCGGCCC
>JBBDYF010000218.1:1306-2405 GCA_040901775.1 Pirellulaceae bacterium
GTAGGGGTCGGTAGACCCGTCCTACCCAGACTATCGTCCGATATAGACTGCGTCCGCTGCGGTGGTCCGCATCGAGGGCTGGGATGTCCGACCAATTCGATCCATATCACGTTTGGCTGGGAATCCCGCGCGAGGAACAGCCACCGAACCACTATCGCCTGTTGGGTTTGCGCCTCTACGAGGCCGACGCCGATGCGATCGGCAACGCGCTCGATCAGCGGCGGGCCTACTTGCGGACGTTGCAGACGGGCAAACGGTCTGCCCTGTCGCAAAAACTGCTGAACGAGGTTTCGGCGGCGGGCGTGATTTTGCTCGAAGAAGCACGCAAACAAGAATACGACCGGCAGTTGCGGGCCAAAGAAGCAGCCGCCAAACCGCCCGCTCGGAAGCTTCCGCTGCCGACGGCCCGCCCGCTGGAAAGCGCCGTTGCCGCGTCGGTCATCCCGCTTTCGGCAAGTGGGTCGCTCCCTCCGTCGCAGGCGTACGCGCCGCCGCCCCTTTCCACATTGCCTCCCCAGACTGGCGCGCCCCAGACTGGCGCGCCCCAGACTGGCGAACCCGCGCCGGTGCCGGCGTTTGTCGCGCCGGTGACCACCCATTTTGCAACGTCCTCGCCAGTCGCCAAGTACAAGCGGCGCCGCTCTGCGGGGGGCTTGCTGGTCGGCGTTGTTCTGGCCGGCTGCTTGCTCGCACTCTTAGCCACGGCGGTGGGGGTGTTTTGGGTCATCCGCGACAGTGGCAACGAGATCGCCGTCAATCCCCGTCCGCCGGTTGCCAATGTCGATCCCGCGGTCGATCCTTCCGCTCCGAAGCATGTGGAGGTGACACCCCCAGTCGAGCCGACGGTGGGGCCCAACAACGATCCGCGGCAGGTTTGGGTGTATGCCGACAATGCGCGGGGTGGCTTTCGCCGCATCGACGACAATCGCTGGGTCGAGATGACTCCGGATGCGGTGCTTGGCTACACGGTGACTTCGCTGGACAAGGACGCCGTCGTGCTCGGCGAGCCGGGCTCGCGCCGCAGCGTTCGCCTGCTGGCCGATCGCCTGGAACGCCGCGATCCCGAGCTGACCGGCACGACGGTGTTTCTCGGCAAGTG
>JBBDYF010000219.1:0-2401 GCA_040901775.1 Pirellulaceae bacterium
AGGAGCTGACGCCCGGCGCCAAGCCCGAAAAATCGCTGCTGCGTCCGCTGCGCAAAAAGGGCGGCCGCAACAACCAGGGCCGGATTACGGTTCGGCATCGGGGCGGCGGGCACAAGCAGCAATACCGAATTATTGATTTCACCCGCAACAAGGACGGCGTGCCGGCCAAGGTGGCGTCGATCCAGTACGATCCCAACCGCAACGCCCGGATCGCCTTGTTGCATTATGTGGACGGCGAGAAGCGGTACATCATCGCACCCGAAGGCTTGCAGGCCGGCCAGATGCTCGAAAACGGGCCGGACGCGCCGCCGGTGGTCGGCAACTGCCTGCCCCTGTCGCGCATTCCCCTGGGCGTGCAGGTTCACGCGATCGAAATGCTGCCGGGGCGGGGCGCTCGGATGTGTCGCAGCGCGGGCTCGAGCTCGACGCTGATGGCTCGCGACGCGGACTGGGCGCAGATCACGCTGCCCAGCGGCGAAATCCGCCGGATTCCGATCACCTGCCGGGCGACCATTGGGACGGTCGGCAATTCGGACGCGATGAACGTCGTGATTGGCAAGGCGGGTCGCAACCGTTGGAAGGGGATTCGCCCGACGGTTCGCGGCACCGCGATGAACCCGGTCGATCATCCGCACGGCGGCGGCGAAGGCCGCACCAAGGGTGGCCGCCATCCGGTCAGCCCGACCGGCGTTCCGGCCAAGGGTGGCCGGACCCGAACCCGCGGCAAGGCCTCGAACAAGTCGATCGTTCGCCGGCGTCGTTCGCGGCGTTACGGTGTGTTGAAATTGAAGTAGTACGCAGCATCGGTCCCAAGCTCCGCTTGGGGCCGCACGGAGTCGAAGCTTCGCTTCGTGAACCGCTGGGGGAAGCAGAGCTTCCTGCACGCCGGTTCCCAAGCAGAGCTTGGGAACCAGGGGAATTGGGAACCAGCTAATGAGAGTCACACGATGAGCCGGTCGAGCAAAAAAGGTCCCTATGTGGACTTCAAGGTGTTCAAAAAGGTGCAAGCGGCCCAGCAGATGGGCTCGAAAGAGCCCATCAAAACGTGGGCCCGCGCCTGTACCATCGTGCCCGAGTTCGTTGGCCTGACGTTCATGGTGCATAACGGCAAGCTGCACCTGAAGGTGTTCGTGACGGAAGATATGGTCGGTCATCGGCTGGGCGAGTTCGCCCCCACGCGGACGTTTAAGGGTCACGGCGGCAAGACGAAGAAGGAAGCCCGCTAGGGGCCCGGTGGTGGCTTTCCGGCGATCGCCGCGGTTCAGCACGAGGTGCAAAAATGCCTTTTACAGCAGTTCACAGACACGCCCGGATCAGCGCCCGCAAGGTGCGCCCGATCGCGGATATGATCCGTGGCAAGTTCGCCGACGAGGCGCTCGATATTTTGAAGTATCAGCCGCAGCGCGGGGCGCGGATGCTCGAAAAGGTGCTGAAAAGTGCCTTGGGCAACGCCCAGGATCCGGAACAGAATCCCGGCAAGACGGTGCGCAGCGAGCAGCTCGTCGTGCAGGACGCGCGGGTCGATGGCGGCCCGATGTTCAAGCGGATTCGGCCGGTTTCGCGGGGCATGGCTTATGGAATTAAGCGGCGCACGGCACACATTTCGGTCACGCTGGAAGATATGAGCGAACTGTAAGCGACAGTCGCCTGACGTTACGAGGTAACCACAAGTGGGTCAAAAAGTACATCCAGTCGGCTTTCGGGTCGGAGTCATGCTGCCGCATAAAAGCCGGTGGTATGCCTCGAAGAAAGAATTCGCGGGCCTGTTGCTCGAGGATTGGAAGATCCGCAAGTTCATCAAGAGCCATCCCAAGAAGACTCAGTACCGCCAGGCCGGGATCGACCGCATCGAGATCGAACGGACCCGGGACGAAGTGAAGGTGGTGCTGTACGTCGCCCGGCCGGGTCTGATCATCGGGAAGAAGGGGCAGGAGGTCGAGATTTTGCAGGAAGAGCTGCAGAACCTGACCGGCCGCCGCGTCAACCTGAAGATCGAGGAGATCGCCCGGCCCGAGATCATGGCCCAGTTGGTGGCGGAAGACATTTCGCAGCAACTGGCCAAGCGTTCGAGCTTTCGCCGCACGATGAAGCGGGCGATCGAAACGACGATGGACGGCGGGGCGAAGGGGATCAAGATTCAGTTGGCGGGCCGCCTGGGCGGCTCGGAAATGGCGCGGTGCGAAAAGGCCACGGCCGGTTCGCTGCCGCTCAGCACGTTGCGAGCGAATATCAACTACGGGTTTGCCGAGGCCTCGACGGCCCAGGGAAACATCGGCGTGCAGGTGTGGGTCAATCAAGGCATGTTCGGAGGAGACGCGTCCAATGGCGCTGATGCCCAAACGAGTGAAGCACCGAAAAAGCCAAAGAGGGCGTATAAAAGGTAACGCCACGCGGGGTAACC
>JBBDYF010000220.1:0-6448 GCA_040901775.1 Pirellulaceae bacterium
TCGGGGTTCGGGGTTCGGTCGGCGAAACAGGCGGGAGGGCGAGGCGGGAGGGCGAGGCTCCTGCCGAGCCGTTGGGCCGATCAGCGCCCTCTGGGGCTGAAGCGAGGGAATCCGCATAATCGCTACGGCTGGAACCGTGCCTATTTGCGGCAGGCAAACATAGCTCACGCCGGGGGCGACGTACCGCTGCGGTGCCGCTCATGGGATTGAGGTCATTGCGGCCCAGTTCGAGGCAACGCCGACAAGTTGCCCGCCCTGCGGGTCAGGATGTCGCATTCCCCTTGCGGCGCGATAACAGCCGGAGTCGTTCGGGAGAGAACGCGGCATGAATTTCCGGCTTCCGGAGCAGCCAATCGGCATACAGAGCAAAGGGCAATGCCAGCAGGCAGCAAACATTACAAGGAATGAACGCATACCAAGCGCCCCGCAGGGCGGCTCGATAATCGACGAGGCGGAGCATCGCCAAGCCGCCCAGATAGGCTTTGAAGCTGGAATAGGAACAGCCGGCGAGAATGGCGATCGCCCATGTCAGATCGAGCCCAATCGCCGGCTGGTAGGCGACCATTAAAATCCCCGTCCAAAACAGCCAACAGGCAAGCATGAAGAAACTCAGGATCGCACTGGCGATCATTCCCCAGGCCGGCACGAACAACAGGCGGTGAACCTGCTCGCGCGTCGGCGGCAGGGTCGCTGTCGCCGGCTCGCTGGCGTGCTGGGGCGAGGCATAAGGGTTCAGGTCGTCCGGCATCAAATTCGCTGGCGAGGGGAGCGGAGGAGGAGGAGGAAGATTAGGAGTAGGAAGAGGAGTAGGTAGGAAGGAAAGAATATCTTTGCGGAAGTGGCCTTGCGCAGGTCGTTTTAGACGATCCACCCGCGGGGAGGGTGAAAATGTTGACATTTCCATTGTCTCCCCTACAATCAACGGCGCTATCCCAACCCGCCCGGGTTCGCCCGCCAGAGTATCGGCCACTGTCAAGCTCGCACCACAAAGCTTACTGGGCCAAGCCCGAACGGCCGATCGAACCCTTCCCTCCCTGTTGCGTATCAACCAGACTGATGTTTCAGCCCGGCATCGTCGCCGCGGCTTTGCTTGCGAGGAGCCGAGGTTTTTTCCCAGTTCAAGGAGTGTTCGCATGATTCGTCGCACGTTTGTCGCATTGTCTTTGGTGGCGCTGTGCGCGCCGCTGTTCGCCGCCGAGCTCGAAATCGGCGCCAAGGCCCCCGCTTTCAAGGGCCTGCCCGGCACCGACGGCAAGGAGTACAGCCTGGATGCCATGAAAGACGCGAAGGCCATCGTCGTCTGCTTCACCTGCAACCAGTGCCCGGTGTCGGTGGCTTATGAAGATCGGTTCGTCGAGTTCCAGAACAAGTATGGCGCGAAGGGCGTGAAGTTCGTGGCCATCAACGCCAACAAGGCCCGCGAGGACCTGGCCGCGATGAAGACCCGGGCGGAAGAGAAGGGCTTTAACTTCCCCTACGTCTTCGACGCCAGTGGCAAGTTGGCCACCCAGTACGGTGCCCGCGTCACGCCGCACATCTTCGTGCTCGACGGCAACCGCGCGGTCGCCTATGTCGGCGCGTTCGACGACAGCCAGACCAAGCCGACCAAGACCTACGTCGCCGACGCCGTCGATGCCATCCTGGCCGGCAAGAAGGTCGAAACGACCAACACCAAGGCCGTCGGCTGCGGCATTGCCAACAAGTAAGTAGCTTTGTCCTAAGCCATTTGCCGCCGCTGCTGGACCGACCGGCAGCGGCGGTTTTTTTGTTGGCGAGCGGGGGCTCGCAAATTGGCGAGCGGGAGGCGTCAGCCTCCCGGTGGGCTTCAAACAGAAGTTCCCGTTCCACCTAAGGAGTTAGCGCCATGCGGATCTTCGTTGCCAGTTGTTTTCTCGTCGCCGCGGGCCTGACGATAGGCTGCGACAGCCCGCCATCCGCAACTCCCGCGACGAAAGCTGGTGCTAACGCTAAGCCGCCGCTAACGGCGGTCACCCTGCACGTCGGCGACGAAAAGAAACTGGCCGAAATGCTGGCCAGCCACAAGGGGAAGGTCGTCTTCGTCGATTACTGGGCCACCTGGTGCGGACCCTGCGTCGAATACTTTCCGCACACGGTGGCGACCCACAACAAGTACAAAGACCGCGGGCTGGCTACGATCGCCGTCAGCTTCGACCTGCTCGAAGACGAGGGGAAGGTCGAAGAATTTCTGGCCGAGCAGCGGGCCGACTTCGACAACCTGCTCAGCAACTACGACGACATTGGCCAGGAAGTGGCCGAAGCCTTCGAGTGGAGCGAGCTCCCTCAGTTCTGCCTGTACGATCGAACCGGCAAGCTGCGGCACGAGTGGAAAGCGAAGCCGGAGGATCTCGACAAGCATATTGAAGAACTGCTGGCGGAGAAGGGCTAGGGGCTGGGGAGTAGGGGTCAAAGGTCGGACGTCACAAAGGTCGAAGAGCCTGATGCGCATCTGGCCCAATTGACGAATCGCACTGCCCGTTTGACAATCGGGTTTTGCCGCCGTTTCCCTCTGTAGCGCTTGCCGATGAACATTCTCCAACAGCAAGATCCTGACGTTTTCGCCGCCATTGCCGCCGAAGAGCTGCGCCAGCAAGACGGCTTGGAGATGATCGCCAGCGAAAACTACACCAGCGCGGCGGTCATGCAGGCAGTCGGCAGCGTCCTCACCAACAAGTACGCCGAGGGCTACCCCGGCCGGCGATACTATGGCGGCTGCGAGCACGTCGATGTCGTCGAGAACTTGGCTCGCGACCGGGCGAAGCAACTGTTCGGGGCCGAGCACGCCAACGTGCAGCCGCACAGCGGCTCGCAGGCCAACCAGGCAGTCTATGTCACGCTGCTATCGCCGGGCGAGACAGTGCTCGGCCTGGACCTGGCCCACGGCGGCCATTTGACCCACGGGATGAAGCTGAACCTCTCCGGCAAGCTTTACAATTTTGTCAATTACGGCGTCACGTCCGACACGCACCGGATCGATTTCGACCAGGTCGCCCGGCTGGCTCGCGAGCACAAGCCGAAGCTGATCGTGGCGGGCGCGAGCGCCTATCCGCGGGAAATTCCGCACGAAAAGTTCGCCGAGATCGCCCGTGACGTGGGGGCCAAGCTGTTTGTCGATATGGCCCACTATGCGGGCCTGGTCGCCGCGGGCCTGCACAACAACCCGGTTCCCGTGGCCGACTTCGTCACCACCACCACGCACAAAACCCTGCGCGGCCCGCGGGCCGGCCTGGTGCTGTGCCGGGCTGAGTACGCCAAGGATTTGGATCGGAGCGTCTTCCCGGGCCTGCAAGGGGGCCCGCTGATGCACGTCATCGCCGGCAAGGCGGTCTGCTTTGCCGAGGCGCTGTTGCCCGATTTCAAGACGTATGGCCGGGCAATCATCGCGAATGCCAAAGCGCTGGCCGAGTCGCTGATGTCCGGCGGGCTGAAACTGGTCAGCGGAGGCACCGACAATCATTTGATGCTGGTCGATGTCACCGCGCTGGGGATCGGCGGCAAGCTAGCGACCGAGGCGCTCGAGCAGTGCGGGATCACGGTCAACATGAACATGATCCCGTTCGACACTCGCAAGCCGATGGACCCCAGCGGCGTTCGCATCGGCACCCCCGCGCTGACCACCCGCGGCATGGGCGAGGACGAAATGCAGCAGATCGGCCGCTGGATCCTCGAATCGCTGAAAAGCCCGACGGACGCCGCCGTGCAGCAGCGCATTCGCGGCGAGGTGAGCGGCCTGTGCAGCCAGTTCCCCGTTCCCGCCGCAGCGCTGGCGGGAGTATGATTTTCCTGAGGAGGCGATAGAGTTACGCCCCTCCTCCATCCCGCACGTACGTCAGCACCGAATCCTCCACCCGCACCTTGCGCGGCTGGTCGCCCGTCGCCCCGAAGATCGTGTCGAGATACGCCCGGCAACGCTTGGGCACTAGATGATAAAAGTTGTGCTTGCCGTCGCGGCGACACTCGATCATCCCCGCCACCCGCAACAGCGCCAGGTGGTGGCTCACCGCCGGCTGGCTCTGCTGGAGCAGTTTGCACAACGTGCGGACGTTCAACTCGTCCTGCTGCATCAGAAAATGCAGGATGCGAAGCCGCGTTTCGTCGGCCAGCAGCTTGAAGAGCTGCACCAGTTCTTGGGCCGTGCCGTCGCCCAGCATCGCCGGATCCTCCGCCGACGTGGCCCGCCCATCGAGCGGCAGCGGCGGCGGGGACGTTTCATCGACGGTCGTACTGCGTGTCGTCAGGGTCACCATGACTGCCTCTTCGCGGACCTTCTGTTCAGAAAGGCCCGCGATCCGTTGGAGAATAGGGAACCGGTCGGCGCAGAGAATCTGCGCCGCGGCGCGCGTGCGCCCGCTAAGCGGGATCGGGATCGAAAAGTGGATAAGTTAAAAACCGGGTTGCTGGCCGGGCGGAACCACAGAACTGTGGTGCTGGAAAAAACCAATCCAGCCAGCGCCTCCTCGTAACCCTTACAATTGTAATCCTTAACCGGCCCACTTGAGAATACGCACGCGCCCAAAATTCGCGGCCCATTCCGCAAAATCGCGCAAGGCTTGCTGGCAGTGCTATCAGCTACCCATATTGCAGTCGCGGCTGAAGCGTGCGCGAAATGGGAACGTCCAGCAGCAGCGGCTTGTCGCCCCGCAAGCCGGCGGAAACCCGGTCGGCCAGTTCGTCCGGCTCGGTCACGCGGTGCGCTTCGACCCCAAAGCCGCAGGCCAGCGACAGGTAGTCGAGTTCCGGCCCGACGAGATCGACCCCCTCGAACTTGTCGCGCCCCGCCTGCTCCAAATTGAGGCTTTTGCCGCACAGCTTGAGAATCTGATACTGGGCGTTGTTGCAGATGACGAAGACGACCGGCACGTTGTACCGGGCGGCTGTCCACAGCCCTTGAATGCCGTAAGCGGCGGCCCCTTCGCCTAGCAGGGCCAGCACGGGCCGCTCGGGCCAGGCCAGCTTGACGCCGATCGACACGCCCAGCCCCCAGCCGAGCGCCCAGCCTCGATGGCCAAAGTAGCCGGTCGTGTTCTTCAAGACGCCGAGCCGTTCGAACGTCGTGTTCGTCGTCGTCACCGCTTCTTCGACCACGGCGACATCGGCGGGCAGCACTTTGGCGAGAGTGCCCATCAGGCCGAGGGGCGACAGGGGGCGCAGGTCGCGATGCTCGTCGATGCTCTGCCGCAATTGCTCCCGGGCCTGGTTGTGAGTGGCCGTGTGATGGAGCGTGCGTCGATCGCGCTGAAAACGTTGCTGCGCGGAGAGAGAAAGAGAGATTGCAATATTCAGTTCGGCCAGCGACATCTTCGTATCGCCAAGCACGCCGATCTCGACCGCGTAATTCTTCCCGAGCTGCCACGGGTCTTCATCAATGTGGATCAGCTTGATGTGCTCGGGAATCGGCCGCGACGGCTCGCAGTAGATGTATTGCCGCAAGAGGTCCATGCCGACCACCAGCAGCACGTCGTACTCTTTCAATCGCTCGCGCACTTCGGGCGACCAGAGCGGCAATCCCTGGCCATTGAGCGGATGATCGCTGGGAAAGGCGAGCCGGCCGTGCGTCGTGCCGCTTTCGGTAATGACCGGCGCGCCGAGGGTTTCTGCCACGGCGACCAATTCGGTCATCGCATGGCGCTCGGTCACCCGGCTGCCGGCGAGGATCGCGGGATTTTTCGCGCCAGCGAGCAATTGGGCGGCCTGCTCGATCGCCGCAACCGGCGGCCGCACGCGGCAATCCGGCACCTTGATTGGCGACAGGTCGAGCCGTGGGGCAGCCGTCTCGGCTGCCATATCGTGTTGCGGCAGGCGGGACGCCTGCCCCACTTCCTCCATCTGCACATCGACCGGCAGCGACAGGAACACCGGCCCGGTCGGCGGAGTGAGGGCCGTCTGCACCGCGCGGCGAACCGCTTGCGGCAGGTCTTGCACTCGCTGCACCTCGCACGACCACTTGGTCCAAGGGCGCGTCACCTCGACCATCTGGCCATAGAGGATCGGCTCTTCAAACATCAGCCGGCGATCTTGCTGGCCAGCGGTTACCAACAGCGGCGTCCCCTCGCGATAGGCGTTGTAGAGCATCCCCATCGCGTTGCCGAGGCCGCACGAGATGTGCAGGTTCACGACGCCAATCTGGCCCGAGGCCATCGCAAAGCCGTCGGCCATCGCCATGACGGGAACTTCCTGCAGGCCCAGGATGTATTGGAATCGCCGGTCGGTGACGAGGGCATCGTTGAGCGGCATCTCGGTCGTACCGGGATTGCCGAAAATGTGCCGCACACCGTGGCCGGCTAGCAGTTCGAGCAAGGCTTGAATTCCGGTGAATGCCATGCGACCGATTGTAGGCAAACGAGCGCCGCGCGTGTTTGCCGGCCAGATCCTGGGCTAGACTCGCGAACGAACTGCACGGCAAGCCAGTCTGCCAAGCCACGAGGCGCGA
>JBBDYF010000220.1:6548-16748 GCA_040901775.1 Pirellulaceae bacterium
CCACTGGTCGCGGCTATGCACCAGCGCGAACGAACTGCACGGCAAGCCAGTCTGCCAGGCCACGAGGCGCGACCACTGGTCGCGGCTATGCACCAGCGCGAACGAACTGCACGGCAAGCCAGTCTGCTTGGCAGCGCCCTTTCCCTACTCCAAAATCATGTCGTCCACCGTCTTGCCGCCGGGGATCATCGGCAGCACATGCTCGACGTAGGGCACCTGCACGTTCAGCAGGTACGGCCCATCGCTGTCGATCATCTCTTGCAACGCGGGCACCAAGTCCGCCTTGTCGCTGATCGTCGCCGCCCCCCAGCCGTAACCCTTGGCGATGCCGACGAAATCTGGATAGCGCTCGGCGACATAAGCTTCGCCGCCGCGGCCGCAGGCCTCGGCATGGTCGATCGGGCCGAGATATGTGTGGGCCCGGTTCGCGCCGTGAAAGCGGTCTTCCCATTGCACCACCATCCCCAGGTGCTGATTGTCGAGCAGCAGCACCTTGACCGGCAGCTTCTCGCAATAGCAGGTCGCCATTTCCTGAATGTTCATCTGGAAGCTGCCGTCGCCGTCGATATCGACCACTAGCGCATCGGGATGCGCCGCCTGCACGCCCATCGCCGCCGGCAGGCCAAAGCCCATCGTTCCCAGGCCGCTCGAACTGAGCCAGGTGCGGGGCCGGCGGAACTTGAAAAACTGGGCCGCCCACATCTGGTGCTGCCCCACGCCGACCGTGACGTACGTGTTGCGATTGGCGGTCATTCGCGACAGCTCGGCGATCGCGTGCTGCTGCAATACTCCCTTGAACTCGGTGTCGTACTTGAACGGGTGGGCCTTTTTCCAGTCCTGGCACAGTTTGACCCAGGGGGTGATGTCGGCCGGCGCTTCGATAATGTCGTTCAGCTCGCGGAGGGCGTACTTCACGTCGCTGCAAACCGGAAAGTGGGCCGGCTTGTTCTTGTTCAGTTCCGACGGATCGATGTCGACGTGGATGATCTTGGCATGTTTGGCGAACGCTTCCAGCTTGCCGGTCACGCGGTCGTCGAACCGCACTCCCAGGGCGATCAAGAGGTCGCAGTCGCGCACCGCCCAGTTGGCATAGACGCTGCCGTGCATGCCGAGCATGTCGAGGCAGAGCGGGTGATCGGCCGAGAACGCGCCCAGGCCCATCACCGTCATCACGACGGGAATCCCCGTCTTGAGCACCAGCTCGCGCAAGTCCTCGCTCGCCTCGGAAGCGATGATGCCCCCGCCCGCATAAATGACCGGTCGCTTCGCCAGCCGAATGGCCGCCGCCATCTGCTTGATCTGTTCGGGGTGGGCCTTTCGCGGTTTGCCGTTGTAGCCGGGCAGGTTCATCGGCTCTTCAAAATCGGCGGCGAACATCTGCTGCTGGATGTTCTTGGGCATGTCGATCAGGACGGGCCCCGGCCGGCCGGTGGTGGCGATGAAAAACGCCTCTTTCATCACGCGGGCCAAATCCTTCAGGTCGGTAACCAGGTAGTGGTGCTTGGTCACGCCGCGGCACACCTCGACCATCGGCGTTTCCTGAAACGCGTCGGTGCCGATGACCGAAGTGGGCACCTGGCCCGTAATCGCGATCAGCGGAATGCTGTCGAGCTTGGCGTCGGCAATCGCCGTCACCAGGTTCGTCGCCCCCGGGCCGCTGGTCGCCATGCAAACGCCGACCTTCCCCGTGCTGCGGGCATAGCCTTGGGCGGCGAACGCCCCCCCTTGCTCGTGCCGGGGCAGAATCGTCCGAATCCGGTCGCAGTATTTTGTCAGCGATTGATGCAAAGGCATGCTGCAGCCGCCCGGATAAGCAAACAGCACTTCCACGCCGTGATCGACCAGCGACTTGACGAGGATGTCGGCTCCACTCATCAATTGACTGTCGGTGGTGGGTGCGGTGGCTGCGGGCATGACGAACTTCTCCTGCGGAAAAACCGGCAAAGGCGTTACAATGTTCTCGCTGCGGCTGAGCAGTGATCTCGTGCAGCCGGCAGCGATGGGCGAACCTATCAGATTATGCCACAAACTCCTGCCTTTCAAGGAAGGGAGTGGGGCGTAAATCGTCGTAAATCGTTTGAAAATCCAGGCTTCGGCCAATTCCAATCCAAAAGCCAATTTGCGCCGGGCCAGTGGGACCCGGGGAGAACGCCGTGCGTGAAATGATGCTCGTTGCCGCCGGAGGTTCACTCGGAGCGCTCGCCCGCTACGCCACGGGCCTGGCAGCGGCCCGCTGGCTGGGCAAGGGCTTTCCCTGGGGAACGCTCGCGGTCAATGTCATCGGCTGCTTTGTCATGGGCATGGTTCTCAAACTGCTTGTGGACCTGGAATCGCATCCCGCCGAATCCCTGTCGCCAGCCCTGCGCGGCCAGATTGCGTTCTGGCGGCATGGAATCGCGATCGGTTTTCTCGGCGCGCTAACCACGTTCTCGTCGTTCGGCGCCGACACGATCCGCCAACTCGAGGCCGGCCACTTGGCCGCCGGCATGGCCAACATCGCCGCCAACGTGCTCTTGTCGCTAGGGGCCGTCTGGTGCGGCCTGGCCCTGATGCAGGCGCTCGATTAAGCGGCGTTCGCTTGGGGTTCGCTTGGGGTTCGCTTGGGGTTCGCTTGGGGTTCGCTTGGGGTTTCGCTATTCGCTAATCCGTTTTTTTGCAACCTCCGAGTTTTGCTGTTCGGCGCAAGTCGTTATTTGTCAGGAGTTAGCGGCGATTTGTTTCGTTCATCAACAGAGTTTTGGTAATCGGCGCGATTAGCGAAACTCGCCGGGCAATCGATTGGTCCCATCCTGTACATTCGGGCAGACAGGGAGCGACTTCCGGGACCAAGTTTGGTCCCGGCTAGATTTTCCCGCGGCAACATGCGCGCGTCAAGAAACGGTCGCGCGCTGAATTTTTCGACACACCACTTGCGCTCCGCCGGCACAGCCGAAACCGCAGCCGCCAGCGAGGTTGCGACGATCCGCGCCGACGCAACTCGTGCGAAAATAGTTGCCCGGCGTGACTAGTCTGGTCGGGCGTGACGGGCTACTCCTCGCGCCAGCCCCAGCGGAACAGGTTCCGGGCATCGACGTAGCGAGCGTCGGACGAGGCCGAGCCGAGCACGACGACGATCAGCTCGCGGCCGTCGCGCTCACCGCAGGCGACCAGGCACGCCCCCGCGGCGTCGGTGGTCCCCGTTTTCAGGCCGAGATAGCCTTCGGTCGCCAGCAGGCGATTGGTGTTCTTCCAGACGATGTTCCGCTCGTACCCGCCGGGGCCGACGACCCGCGTCCCGTGCTGGCGCGTCCCCACGATCTTTTTCAGCAGCGGATTTTGCAGGGCGGCATGCGCCAGCTTCAATAAATCGCGAGCCGACGATTTGTGCTCCTTCGCCGTTAGACCATGCGGGTTGGCATAGTGGGTCTCGGCCATCCCCAGCTTTGCGGCTCGGGCGTTCATGGCGGCGATGAACTGGGTTGCGGAAAGCTCCGTCGCGCCATCGGGAGGCTCACGCCTCCCGCTCGCCTCCTCTACGCGGCTGCCAAAATGCTCGGCCAACGCCACCGAAGCGTCATTGCCCGAGGGGAGCAGCAGGCCGTACAGCAGTTCCCCCACGCTCAGTTGCTCGCCGGTGCGCACGCCGGCGGTCGAGCCGATCGTCTTGTCGGCCGCCGCCGAGAAGGTCACCGTCTCGGCCAGCACGGGGGAATCGGCCGCGGCCAACTCGCACACCAGGTAGGCCGTCATTAGCTTGGTCGTGCTGGCGATGTCGAGCTTCTCCTCTTCGCGGCTCCCCTTGAGCAACTCGCCCGTCTTCGCGTCGCCAATTGCCCAGGCCTTGCAGGTGGTCAGCGGCGGCCCGTCGAGCGGTTCCCGCGGCTGGAACTTCAACTGCTCGGCATTGACCAGTTCCGGCGCGGGGGCCGGCGAATCTTCGAACACCAGCGGACCCAGGGCCTTGAACGTTGCGGGCCCCACTTCGCCCGTCGCCTCCATTTCTTTCGAGCGCTGAAACGCCTCGACCGCGCCGCGCGTCGCCGGGCCAAAGTCGCCGTCGATCGTCAGCTCGGGCGAAGGAACCAGCAGGGCATTGAGCGTCCGCTGCACCGCCTCGACCAGTTCGCCCGCCGCGCCGACGCGCAGAATGTCGCTTTCTGATGCTTCGGCCGGGGCCTTTTCTGCCGCGCTGCGTTTCTCAAAATGCTCGTACACCGCCAACGCGATTTTCGAGGTCAGCACTTCGGCCGCGTTCTCGTCGGTCCAGCGTTGGTCTTTGTTCTTGCGAGTGAGCACGCACAGCACGATCGGGCCGCTCTGGGCCTCGATGATGCCGGCCGCCGTGCGCACCGCCGCGACCGAGCCCGTCTTGTGGGCCACCTTGGTTCCCGCGGGCAACAGGCGGGGAATGCGGCGGTCCTCGCACGTTCGCAGGTGGGCCAGCATTTCGTCGCAGGCGGCCGGCGTGACCAGCCGGTGGGCGTGCAGCTCTTCCAACAGGCGGATCATTTCGCCGGCGGTCGTGCTGCCCAGGCCAAACTCCTTGCTCCGCTCAGGAAAGATCGTGCTCTGGGCGCGATAGACCAGGCTATGCACTTTGGTGTTGGCGAGGCCCAGTTTCTCCATCGTCTCGGCGGTGGCTGGCAGGCCGATCTTGGCCAGCACCAGGTTCGTCGCTGTGTTGTCGGAATAGGCGATCATCAGCCGCACGGCGTCGCGCAGGCTGATGCTCGTCCCGGCGGAAAAATGCGTCGTCAGAATGCCGCTGCCGGGAACTTTGTCTTCTTCCCGCAAGGTGACCGGCTGGGCCAGGTCGAGCTTTCCCTCGGCTGCTTGGCGGTACGCCTCGACCATCACCGGCAGCTTGATCAGGCTGGCGGTCGGCATCGGCACGTCGGCCTGGTGGGCATACGTTTCGCCCGACTTCAAATGCTTGACCGCGACGGCGACTTCCCCCTCGTGCGCCTGCACGAGCGGCTCGATCCGCTCGGCCAGCGACTGGGCCGTGGCCAACCGTGCAAGGAGTACGACGAACAGGCAGGTGAACGTGGATCGGAACATGGGACGACGCCGGGGAGGGGATGGTGAAAGAGGACAAAAGCGCCGGGCGCATTGTAACCTCGCCCGTAGGACGGATTTTCAATCCGTCAGGAAATGACGGATTGGAGATCCGTCCTACGGCTTACTCGAGCGGCGCTTTCTGAGTCGCCAAAGCGCACGCCAATCCAAGGGACGACAAAAACAAGGTCCAATACCAGCCACAGGTCTAGCGCAATCGAGCCTTCCTGGCAAAAGATTGAATTCCCCGTTCCAGCCTGCTAGGCTCGGAACCGCCGCGCGACGCAAGTTTGCACGCGGCACAAGAGTCCGGGCCAATACTTTGAGGAAACAAATCGAATGGGAAAGAAGAATACAAGTCGCCAGAATCCTTACATCGGCAAAGCGGGCCACCTCGCAGTCATGGCAGAGTTTGCGCTGCTTGGGTACAACGTTGCGTTGCCTGAGATCGACAAAGGCGATGACATCTATGTTGTCAATGATGCCAGTGGCAAACTTTGGCGTGTGCAAGTCAAAAGTGCCACCGTTCAAAGGATCCGTGGTGAAGGCTTTCAAGTGAGAATCCTCGAATCACAAATCACCACGGCACCCGTAAACGGTGCCCCAGACCTACACTTCGTCTTCGCTTTGCGGCAAATTGAGCGTTGGCGATTCATCGTGATGAGCCGTTCTACCTTGAAGAACTATATTGACGAGAAAGAGTCGCAGGGAAAACCGTTCGGGCATCTTGACGATACAGGACGGCGAGCACTCGGACTGACGTTCCAGCATAACAATCCGAACGAAATACTTTGCTCGGCTACGTCCTGGACGCAGCATTTAAGTTCCTGGGAGCAAGAATGGCCGTATTTGGATCATGCGGTGCCTCCAGTAGGAGAGTGCGCTCTGGAGGAAAATGAATGGCCTCGAACCATCACAATGTGAACGCTGCCAGCCAACTGCGATGGCATTCGACGGTTCTCAGACGGGGACCACTTCCACCCGCGCGTCGTAGCCCAAGGCTCGCAACATGGCTTCACAATCTTCCCATGTCAGCCCGAAGGCGCGTACATCGGCCACTCCGAGCCGCGCCACCATCGCCAAGAGCGCTCCGTTGTCTTGCTCGTCGAACTCGCCATCCATCACGGCATTCTCGGCCCAGTCCACCAATTCTGCCGGGCTGATGTCGTGGCGGAGATAGGCGGCGAGGCGCTCAGCAACCGTTTGCTTCGTGATCATGCCCATATTCTAGGCTTTTCGGAATCGGCCAATCTCACGCATCGACACCCTGGTCCCGGTCTGTCCGATCGGCCGGCAAGAAGGGGAAGAAAGGAAGGGCAAGGGGAAGAATCGCAACAAGAAAGCCGCGAACTGATTGAGCAACTTGGTTCCTACCGAGTTGCTCACCCAAGGTGCGTCGTCAGCGCCTGCTCCTGGCCAACTCTTGCTCGAGTTGGGCGATCAGCCGCTCGACCTCGGCGGCGGTTTCGGCATCCAGATCCCAGCTAGTGGGCTGCCGGCGGCGGGCCGTGGCGAACAGACCTTGCCGCACGAGCAGGTGCTTTTCGATCGCCAAAAAGCCGTCGAGCCCCGCCTGCATCTGCAAAGCGACGATCGCACAGATGGGGTAGTAGAGGCGATAGGCCGCCTCGTCGTCCCCCCGCGCCATGGCCCGCCACAGCGCCACAATGCCTGCGAGCATTTCCACGCCGGGCATCGTTCCCGCGATGCCGCGGCGGAAGCTGTCGATCAGCAGGATGCCTCCCGAACCCTCGAAAATGCGGGCCTTGCCGCCGGTCGCGTCGCGCAGAGCCGATAGGTTCGGGCCAATCGGGGCCGCCTCGGGCTTGAAGACAATCTTCTCGTCGCCGTACCGCTCGAGCAGTTCGACGTACACCGCCAGCGGAATCGCTTGCCCGACGTAGCCCGAAGCGTCTTGCACGATGAGCGTCGGGCCGACCCCTTCGGCCAGCGCCCGAAAGTAATCGACCAGTTCCGCAGGGGTTAGCCGTTTATCGATCGGGGGCGCCGCCATGATCGCATCGCAGCCGGCACGCTCCGCGGCCTGGGCATAAATCAGGGCCTGTTCCGTGCTTTCGGCTCCGACGGCGGCGAACACTGCCCCGCGGCCGGCGGCCAGGTCGGCGATCTGCTGGGTTAGCGAAATTCGCTCGTCGCTGGTGAGCCGCAGGATCTCGGAAACCATGCCGGTTCCCAGCCCATCGGCACCGGTGGCGAAGATGAAATCGATCTCGCGCCGCAGGCTCGCCAGGTCGATCGTGTCGTCGGCAAGAAACGGGGTATGTACGATCGGCAACACGCCGGCCAGTCGTTTGCTCATGGTGTGCTACCAGTCTCCTACGCTGCCATCGGCATAGAACACGCGTTGCAGCGTCTCCTGCTCGAACGGATGCCGTTTTACGGCTGCTTCGTTGATCGTAATGCCCAGGCCGGGGCGGGTGTTCGGCCGCACGATGCGTCCCGCGGGCTCGATGGTGAAGCCTTCCTCGACCACCTCGGCCCGCCAGGGGACATCGTCGGTAACCGTTTCACAAATAATGTAGCCGGGCTGGGCGAAGCCGAACTCCAGTGAAGCGGCGGTGCTGACCGGGCCTTGCGGGTTGTGCGGCGCCAGGGCGATGCGATGCGCGTCGGCCAGGGCGGCAATGCGGCGAGCCTCGGTCAGGCCGCCACAGTGAGTAATGTCGAGCTGGCAGACGGCGCACGCTCGGGCCTCGAACAGCGTGCGAAACGCGGCCAGGTGGGTCACCCGTTCGCCGGTGGCGATCGGCGTGACGACGGCTGCGTTGATTGCCGCCAGCCCCTCGGGATTCTCAGGCCAGCACGGCTCTTCCAGAAAATAGAGGCCAAACGGCTCGAGCGCCTTGGCAAACTGCAAACCCATCGCCGGCGACGGGCGGGCGTGGCAATCGACCATGATGTCGATGTCCGGGCCCACCGCCTCGCGCATCGCGGCGACCGCGCGGGCCGCCGCGCGAATCGGCTGCTGCCCTTCAATCGGCATCGTCGGAGGCACCGCCATCGACTTGAAGGCGGTGTAGCCCGCGGCCACGGCTCGGCTCGCCAGCTCGCCAAACCGCTGGGCGTTGGCGACCGGCGTTTCATAAAAGTCCTCCATGTTGCCCCCGCCCAAGTGGCAATAGGTGCGCACCTGGTCGCGCACCGGCCCGCCCCACAGCTTGCTGCACGGCAGGCTGGCGACTTTGCCCAAAATGTCCCACAGGGCCAAGTCGATTCCCGCGATCGCCGTCGAGCGGACAATCCCGTGCCCGTGCCAGAAGTGCTGGCGATACATCATCTGCCACAGGTGCTCGATTCTCGTCGGATCCTCGCCGACCACCAGTTCGGCCAGATCCTCGACCGCGCCGACGACCGAGCGCGTATGCCATTCGAGCGTCGCCTCGCCCCAGCCAAACAGCCCCGGCTGGTCGGTCAGCACCTTGACGAAAACCCAATTCCGCATCCGGGCGTGACAGACGTGCGTTTCGATCCGCGCGATTTTCATGCGAACATCGGTTCATCCGACACAAGCGGCCCTAGTATTGTGTTGTACCACAGTGCCGCGTTTTCGTCTATTTTGGTTAGAGGTGCCGTTTCCAAGTCGTGGCTCTAACGAAACGTATCTTCCCTCATGCCAACCATCGCCATCCTCGGTGCTTCCGCCGATCGCGGCAAATTCGGTAACAAAGCGGTGCGAGCCTTTCTGGCGAAGGGCTACACCGTTTATCCCGTCAACCCGAAGGCCAGCGAGGTGGAAGGGCTCGCTGCGCACGCCGCGCTGGCCGACATTCCGGCCGAGGTGAAGCTGGATCGAATCAGCGTCTATCTGCCGCCCGCCGTCGGCTTGAAAGTGTTGCCCGAAATCGTCGCCCGCGGCTGCAATGAATTGTGGCTCAACCCCGGCAGCGAAAGCGACGAGCTGGTCGCAGCCGCCGAGCAGCAGGGCCTGAACGTGATTCAGGCTTGCAGCATCGTCGATATCGGCCTGTCGCCCCACCAGTTTACCTAGTCGCGACCAGTGGTCGCGCCCCCATGCCCTACACCATCGAAATCGCCGACGAGCAAACGGCTCACGCGATCGATCCCGCCCGGCTGAAAGAGGCCGTGCGACAAGTGCTGGGCGAGGCGGGCATCCGTCGGGCGGAAATCAGCATCGCCGTCGTCGGCGACAAGCGGATGCACGCGCTCAACCGGCAATATCTCGCTCATGATTACCCGACCGACGTGCTCAGCTTCGTACTCGACCAAGACGAGAGTGCCCAATCAATCGACGGCGAGATCATCGTCAGCGCCGACTACGCCGCTCGCGAGGCCGAGCGCTTTGGCTGGACCACCGGCGACGAACTGCTGCTCTACGTCGTTCACGGCTGCTTGCACCTGGTGGGTCACGACGACCAGACTCCCCAGGGCCAGAGCGCGATGCGCGCGGCCGAAACCAGGCACCTGGCGCACTTCGGCTTGGCGCACCGGTTCGACCCGGCCTGACGGTTGCCAGCTTGCCTGCTTGCCTTCCGTGTGCGGCCATTTTTTCTGGCAACGAATCCGTGCCGCACCGCTCGCCAAGGCCATCCCTATTTTCATTTAACGCAAAGGCGCGAAGTTCGCAAAGCAATACACACTGCCTCCCTTGCGCCTTCGCCTGCTTTGCTTCTTTGCGTTAAATGGGCAAAGGTAGAACCCTGAACCAGCTCTCGCGGTGAGTGATTTTCGATTTCCATTGGCACTTGCCAGGCAATTTGGCCAGACACATCGCTGGGGGCCGTTGTCGCTGCCGGCCCGGCTGGCATATTATGGAAGATTCGCTTTTGCAGGTCGCGTTTTCAGCTCTCCGAAGTATCGCAGGTCGCCCATGCCCCGCCTAGGTTCCGCGTTCGCCGGTCTTTCCGTCGCCATTGTCACGCCCTTCAAGGACGGAGCGGTCGATGTCCAGCGGCTGCGCGAGCAGGTCGAGTTTCAGATCGCAGCCGGCACGCAGTGCCTGTGCCCCGTGGGGACGACGGGCGAGTCTCCCACGCTGTCGCACGAAGAGCACGAGCGGGTGATTTCGGAAGTGGTGCAGGCCGCCCGCGGCCGGATCAAGGTGATGCCCGGCACCGGCAGCAACAGCACGGCCGAGGCGCTGCGGCTGACCCGCTGGGCGGCCAAGGAAGGGGCCGACGCCGC
>JBBDYF010000221.1:0-2375 GCA_040901775.1 Pirellulaceae bacterium
CTTAACGCCGCAGCAAGAACAGCTCGAACATCGGGCCGCTGAACTGCTCGGCAGAGGCTTCGGTCAGCTCTTCGGAGAGCAACTGGTCCATCTGGGCCTGGAACACCTCTTCGGTCTGTCCGCCGTGAAAGTAGGCGGGCTTCTCGACCGTCTTGCGCATCTCGGTCAAGAGCTGCGTAAAGAAGGTCTGGCCGACGAAGTCGTTGAAGGCCGCGCGAACTTCCGCGGATTCGGGGCTCGGGGCTCGGGACTCGGGACTGGGGGCTGGGGGCTGGGGGCTGAGGGGGAGCGTGAGTGCTCCTAATCCTGCTCCTAGTCCCGATTGGATCGCAGCGATGGTCATTGGTTATGCTTCCTGATTGTTCCCTAGTCCCTAGTCCCTAGTCCTAGCCGCTACTCGATGATCAATTCGCCGAACAGCGACCGCTTGTGCTTGAGCATCTTGATGATGTCGATCACGTCGGCCGCCGGCACCTTGAGCGCGTTGAGCGCATCGACCAGGGCCGTCAGTTTAGTCTTGGTCGGTTCGAGGCCCGGATCGACCGGAACAAACTCGTTGTACGAGTCGGTGGCGGTTTGAATCAGCCGGTTCTTGTGCATCACCGCGACCGGTCCAATTTCGACGTCGGCCCCGATGATGATCGCCTGCTTCCGCTCGTTGATAATGACGCGCGCGTCGGATTGCGGGCGATAGATTCGGGTGTCCAGCAGCAGGGCGGCGAACATCGTTGGGTTGTCGGCATAGCTGGGGGGAATGGTCACCTCGATCTTGACCTGATCGATCGCCTTGGCGACGCCTTGCCCGGTGCTGCCCGTTATGTCGGAGCTGAAATCGGGCTGCTGATTGATTTGCGTTTCCAGGTTGTGGGTCGTTTGAAAGGCGGCATGGTCCTTGTTCATGACCAGCGTCAGCTTGCCGTCTTGGATGTATTCGTTCTGAAATTTCGTCTCGACCTGGCAGCCGAGCGAGATCCTGCCCGTTTGCGGCCGCAGCAGGTCGTCGATCGAGATCGGACCCTTGGCCAGGCCATAAACCGTGCGGTCCTCCGGCAGCGGACCGGCCAATTCGGTCAGCATCAGGTATCCCCCTTCGATGCTTTTGGCGCTGAACGCGCTGACGGTGCAGTCCAGGTTGTCCCCCTGCTGCGCTCCGCCCGCAGGGATGGTCGCCGTGACGAACACCAGGGCGACGTTCTTCACGTTCTTCAACTCTTCGAGCATCGGCTGCCCTTGCACGTTGGTCGAGAGGCGATGCCCCATCAGGCCCATGTAGCGGGCCAGGGCGCGGAGCGTCGCCTTGTTGTCTCCGTCGCCGGTCCCCCGCAGGCCGACTACCAACCCCATGCCGTGAATGGTGTTTTCTTCCTGCCCTTTGATCCGGCAAATATCGCCGATTCGGTGGTCGGCCCGGGCGTGCGCATGAACCAACAGGAACAGCCCGCAGGCCAAGCCCGCCCACCGCAGCCGCTTCGCAAGGATCGAGATTCGGTGCATTTTAGAATTTAGAAAGTGGCCTGAAGGCGTTAGAAGTTTCGGTTGCAGGTGTTTAGAACGGCGTGAACTCGTCCCAAAAACGGGTCAACCAGCCCCGCTTGTAGCTGTCGCGGACCTGGCCCATCTCTCGCTTATCGACTTGCAAGTTGGCTAGGTCGTTGCTGAGCACAATGTTGCCGGGGCCGACATCGTCGCGGCGGCAGACACCCGACAGCGAGTGCATCCAGTAGTCGTGGTTGTTGCGGACGGTGCGATGCGCTTCGAGCACCAGGTTGCCGTTGGGCAGCACGGAGGCGACCGTCGCGGCGATCTCGAACTTCAGCGATTCGGTCGTTTCCAGTTCCCCTTGCGAGCGGTCCTGAATGTTGAGATTGCCCTGAATTCGCTGGTCCCCGTCGGTTTGCGGCGCCGGCTTGACCGCCCGCAACCCCTTGAGCACGACAAAATCGTTCAGCAGGGCGTCGAAGCGGCCGTTCTTGCGGCGCTGCCATTCGGCGTCGGCCGTCATCCGCGTCGAAACATCGACCCGGATCGTGATGATGTCGTTGACCTTCACTTCCTTCGGAGGCGGCAGCGGGATCTCGTACCAACTGGTTGCGGGGGCGGGCAGCGGGCCCAGCCCGTCCGGGCGCAGCGCCGCCGGGGCGGCTCGCAGCCGGCCGCTGAACAAGCTGGAATTGGGGCCGTCGTCGCCGCGGACCAGGGTCGGCAAGCCGCCGGCAATTGCCGCGGCAACCAGGCTTTCCAGCCAGGCCCGGCGATTCAGGAGGGTGTTATGAGGAGTTCGCATGTGCGCTTCGCTGGTTGCAATGAGCCTGCTGCAATGGGCGGGTCAATTGGCTAATTCGAGGGAGCGGGAAAGGGCGGGGCGGGCAGGTTCG
>JBBDYF010000222.1:0-16562 GCA_040901775.1 Pirellulaceae bacterium
CCGTCTTTCACAGAAATACCCCGCCTCCCACTTGCGATTGAGATTTCAGACCGCCTTTGGCCGGTCGCTGCGGCCAGGTCGTCGATCGAAAAGCTCTCGGGCTCGGTTTTTACCAGCCAGTATTTCGGGGTTTGCGTCATGGTTTAGTCCTGCGCAGTCGACCGAGCCTCCGCGATTTGATTCTTAAACGAACTATCTCGTTATGATCGGGGATTGAGTAGTGCGATAATCTAAAACAAGCGTTGAAATAAATCGCTTCCGCATCTTGACAATGCCTGGCGAGATCGCTCTATTCTTTGATGGCCCGTTGGGTTTCCCTCGTGTTTCCTCTCCCGTGGCGTTTGATGGAGCTGTAAAATGCGACGATTTCGATTTCCACTCGTGGTGATGAGCCTCCTGATTTTTTTGAGCACGTCGAGTTTTGCTTTCAATGAAATCTTGTGGACGTCCGTATTCATTAACTCAACCCCTGGTGGAAGTTATTTTGTTCCAGGCGACACGTTGACTGGGACTGCGCTCGCAGAGGTTGAAAATGACCTGGGCCAACCTGAGTTCTGGTTTTTCTGCCGCGGCAAAATCTACAACGGCAATACGGGAGACGGCATGACGGAGTATTCAATCGACGGAGCATGGGTTTCCGGGGGCGGAACAGCCCAACTTTCTCCTGCGGGATCGCAATATGCGGTTCCCCTAGAAGGGGTCACTGCACACACTTACTTTTATCAAGTCGATTTGGGCATGGAAACCTTCCTCCCGCCACCGAATGTGTACGATGTGGCCTATGACTACTTCATGATGGAAGGGGACTAGCATGTGCAACCGCATGAGTGTTTTGAGTAGCATACTTTTGTTATGCGGATTCTCGCCTATCCTGGTAGCGCAGGCTCCACCCGATCGTCCGGTGGGAGCACTTCGTCCGATACAAATGTTGCGTCGTACAGAAGTGCAGGACGATCTGGAATTTGCACCATTTCAACAGGATGAGATTGCGATCATTGCCGATGAGCGCAATAAATTCATGGGTGGGTTCATGGAAGACCTTCGGCGCATGACTGACGACGAGCGTCAAGCTGCGGTAGCCACGATAAAGGAACGTGACTGGACTTACGAAGCGCGCGCCGAAGATGTGCTGCTGCCGCATCAGAGGCGACGGCTTGGCCAGATTCGATTGCAGGACCAAGTGGATGCTAAGGCCCCGTCCGCGGGGCTGAGCCATCCGCATATGATCGTAAAGCTGGAGATCACGGACACTCAAAGAAAGCGAATCAACGCAACGGCGCAAATGACCGATGCCACCTTGCAAGAGAAGATTGAGAAGCTGCAAAAGGAGATCAAACAGGCCCGTGACGAAGCGCGGCGGAAGGTGTTGGCGGAACTGACCGACGAGCAGCGCCGCCAGTATCAAGAAATGGTTGGCGACTTGGTGGACTTCGTGATAGTTCCGCGAGCGCCACAGCGGTAGATTCGATGTAAGGCTGGTGAATGGAGGTGAATTAGACGAATCGGCCCGCACCAAGCAGTTTGCCAAACTAGCGCTCTCCTCGCCATTCGGCAAAGAACTGATCGAGGAACTGCTCCATGAAGCGGTGCCGCTCGGCCGCCAGACGCTTGCCGGTGCGGGTGTTCATCCGCTCCTGAAGCAGCAGCAGCTTCTCGTAAAAGTGGTTGATCGACGTGCCCCGGTTGTTCTTGTACGCTTCGAACGAAGCGTGCGGCTGCGGTGCGATAGCCGGGTCGTGCAGCGGCTGACCCTTGTGCCCGCCGTAGGCGAACGTGCGGGCGATGCCGACCGCCCCCAAGGCGTCCAGCCGGTCGGCGTCTTGCACGGCTTGGCCTTCCAGGGTGTGCATGGGGGTCGCGACGCCGGCCCCTTGGAACGAAAGATCGGCGATAATCTCGCAAACGCGATAAGTCAGCGTGGCCTCCGCCCCCTGGCTTTCGAGCCATATCCGGGCCTGCCGCGGACCAGCCGTGTGATCGCCGCCGGCGAATTTCCAGTCGGCCACATCGTGCAGCAAGGCCGCCAGTTCGACGACCAGCAGGTCGGCATTTTCCTCGCGGCCAATGGTCAGGGCCGTGCCGCGGACCCGCTCGATATGGAACCAGTCGTGCCCCGAGCTGTCGTCCGCTAACAGGTTCCGGACGTAGGCGGCGGTTTCCGCTATGATGCCCGTGCGATGCAACTTGATTTCTCCGGCGTGAGGTTTGTGCGATGGCCAAGAAAAAGGACAAGGACAAGGACAAGGACAAGGACAAGGACAAGGACAAGGCAGCTAAACGTGACGAGCGGATCATCCTCCGCACCGGCGAGGCGCTCGTCGAGGGGGAGCCCGCCTGGTCGGCCGCCGAGCCGGAGGTTGTGATCGGCGAGCTCGACGGCCCGGTCGGCTATGCGATTGCCAACCTGATCGGCAACCAGGCCAAGGGGCACACCAAGGTCTTCGCTATTCTGAACAGCGACGTGCAGGTGCGGCCAACGACTTTGATGGTCAGCAAGGTGACCGTCAAGCGGGCCAGGTACACGAACATTCTGATGGGAACCGTGCAAGCCGCGATCGCGCATGGCGTGCTCGACGCGGTGCGGGCCGGCGACATTCCCAAACGCAAGGTGAACGAGCTGGGGATCATCGTCTCGGCCTGGCTCGATCCGAGCATTCTGGAGGCCGAGCAGGTCGATTACCAGTTGCTGTTCAACACCAACCGCGAAGCGACGGCGAAAGCGATCCACAAGGCGATGGCGTGCGAGCCGACGATCGACTGGCTGCTCGAGAATCAGGATCGGGTGCCGCACTATTACCATCAGCTCGCCCTGGAGGGAAAGCTGGAGTAAGCCACGCACCCCGCGCGCCTGATTAAAACGCACCCCACTCGCCTGGCCGGCGAGTCTTGAACCTCCAGCTAATCGTTACCCACTTGTTACGCGATCGGCGGCCCCGACTGGCTACGATTGCGTGTTGTAGGGCTGTCGCTGGTTCTGTTCATTTTCCTCGCCGGGAGCGCTGGTCATGTTGCTTGCCATGTTTCGCGACGCGCGTGTTTGCCTGTTCGCAGTCGGTTTTGTTTCGCTGGCCGCAATCGCCCAGGCCGCCGATCCCCCCGGCAAGCTGATGCTCAAGACCGAGCGGGTCATCGCCTTCAAAGATGGCTATTGCCTGGTCATCAAGCGGGGCGAAGCGGCCGCCAACGAAGAGGGCCAGCTCTATCTCGACGATGTTCCCGACGCGGCCGTGCTCGGCTCGTTCTGGGCCACGCCGACCCAGGGCCGCCTGGTCAACATGGTCGCCGGCTGGAAAGAAGCCACGGAAGAAACCGAACAGGATTTTCTCTGCAAAGAGACGATCGAGCTGCTGCTGGCGAACCAGGGGCGGCCCGCCAAGGTGGAAATGCACGACAAGACGCTCCTCTCCGGCACGATCCATGAAGTGCTTGTCGAGCGCGCGCAGGCGCCGTTTCCCGTCGGTGCTGTCGCCAACTTCATCCTCCGCACCGACGACGGGGACGTGATGCTCCCCGCGGCGCAGGTTCGCTCGCTGACCGTTAAAGAGATGAACACCCGGCTTCCCCGCACGGTCACCACCAGCCGGCGGACCAAGCGGCTGACGTTTCAGTTCGACGAGGCCCGGCAAAAGCAAGAATTGCGGCTGATCTATTTTCGCCCTGGCGTGCGGTGGATTCCGACCTATCGCGTCGATTTGGGAGACAAGAACGCCAAGAAAACGGCCCAGATCGAGTTGCAGGCGGAGATTCTGAACGAGGCCGAAGACCTGGCCGATGTGCCGCTCGACATTGTCGTCGGGGTGCCCAACTTTCGCTTCCGGCAGACCCCCAGCCCGTTGGTGCTCGAAAGCGTGCTCCGCAACGCCCTGCTCGATAGCGACCCGAACTTGATGGGCAATGGCATCAACACCCTGTCAAACGCCATGTATTCGCAAAGGTCGAGCGAGTTCCGCCGCGATGCGGCGATGGCAAACGCCCAGGCCCAGCAGGGGACGATCGACCTGCCCAACGAGTTGAAAGCGGCCGGCACGCAAGACCAGGTCGTGTATCATTTGCCCAAGCTGACCCTGGGCAAGGGGGAGCGCGCGGCGGTGCCGATTTTCAAAGCCGTGGCCCCGTATCGCGACATTTACACCTGGGACGTCCATGTGCAGCGGCCCGACATCGACGCGGCACCCAGCGGTGCGGGCCTTCAGTCGCCGCTGACGCTGGCCAAAAACGAAGTCTGGCACCAGATCGAGCTGACCAACTCGACCAATGTCCCTTGGACTACCGGTGCCGCCCTGATCATGCAGGGTCAGCAGCCGTTGTCGCAAGAGCTGCTCACCTACACGCCCCAGAAAAACGAAGTGCGGGTGCCGGTGACCGTGTCGGTCGATACGCGGGGCTCGTTCAGCGAGAAGGAAGTGGGGCGCGAGCTGAACAGCCTCTCTTGGGCCGGCTACGCCTACGCCCGGATCGACAAGCTGGCGACGCTGCACTTGTGCAACAACAAGCCGGTCGCGATCGAGACCGAAATTACGCTGCGGCTGGGGGGCAAGGCGGACCAGGCGTCGCACGAGGGGGCGGTCACCTTGGGGGCCTTCGACGCGGCCGACTGGGTGCAGTATCAAGGGCACCCGGCGGTCAACAACAGCTCGCGAATCGTCTGGCGAGTGAAACTGCAGCCGGGCGAAACGTTTGAGCCGACGGTGAAGTACCACTACTTCACGCGGAACTGAATAGCGACCTACTCGTACCGGAGCGCTTCAATCGGATCGAGTTGGCTGGCGCGGCGGGCCGGGTAAAAGCCAAAAAACACGCCGACCGCGGCGGCGAAGAAAAAGGCCAAAAACGCGGCCGGAATCGAAATGACGATCGGCCATTTGGTGCCGCTGGTCAGGGCATTAATCAGCATGGTCAGGCCGACCGAAGAGGCGACCCCCAGCCCAAAGCCGATCACCCCGCCGATGCACGAGAGAAGAATCGCCTCGACCAGGAATTGCCGCAGGATGTCCCACGAAGTGGCGCCGACGGCCATTCGAATGCCGATCTCGCGAGTCCGCTCGGTCACGCTGACCAGCATGATGTTCATAATCCCGACGCCCCCCACCACCAGTGAAATGCCGGCGATCGACGAGATCATCATTGTCAGCGTTCCAATAATGATCCCCAGCATGTTGGCGATTTCGACCGTCGTGCCCACGTCGAAATCGTACGGTTCACCGGGCGGAATCTTGTGGCGTTCGGACAGCAATTGGTTGATCTCGTTCTCGGCCTCGGCCATCACATCCATCGAGCGGGCCGAGCACATGATCGCATTGACATTCTCAAATTCGGACCCTTGCAGCCGTTTGCGCATCGTGCGGTAGGGCATCAGGACGATGTCGTCCTGGTCGTTGCCGACCATGTCGGCCCCCTTCGACTCGAGCACGCCAATCACGCGGAACGGAATGTTCTTGATGCGGATCGTCTCGCCGATCGGGTCGCTAGTCTGAAACAGCTTGGCGACGAGCGTATGGCCGATCACGCAAACCTTGGCAGACGAGTTGATGTCGCGCTCGGTAAAGAAGCCGCCGCTACGCAGCGGCCAGTTGCGAACCGTCAGATACTGCTTTCCCACGCCGAACATCTCCTTCGGCTGGTAGTTGGCGTTGCCGTAGATCACCTGCCCTTGCGTTCCGACAATCGGCGAACTGGCCACGATGGTCGAGCACTGCTCGGCGATGGCGTCGGAATCGGCAGCGGTCAGCGTGGTCATCATGCCTTGGCGCACTCCGCCGCGCTGCTGATTGCCGGGAAAGACGATGACGACGTTCGTTCCCAGGCTTTGCAGTTGCCCCTGGACCAGCTCGCTGGCGCTTTGGCCCAGCGAAACCATCGCCGTGACCGCGGCAATGCCGATGACGACCCCCAGCACCGTCAGCCCGGCCCGCAATTTGTTCTTGGCCAGCGCCCGCAGGGCGATGCGAAAGGTGAGGAAAAAGCCCATTAGCCGCCCCAGTTCTGCGGCTGGTCGATGCCGGTCACCAGCTTGTCGCCGACCTTCAATTTGCCCGAAACGAGCTCGGTGAAGCGGCTTTCAGACAGCCCGACGACCACCTCGACCGCCCGCAGCTTGAGACCGTCCACTACCCAGACGTGCCGCAGGTTCCGCGTGCGGCGGGCGTCGGCCCGTTCGACGGCCGAAAGACCCGTCTCTTGCACCTCGTCGGGATCGGGTGTCATCTCCTTGGCCTTTCCTTCGAGCAGCGGCTTGTCCTGGGTTCGCACGTGATTTGCCTGCGGAAAAAACCGGAGCGCCGAGTTGGGAATCTTCACCACGTTCATGCTGCGAGCCACCTCGAACGAGATGCTGGCGGTCATGCCGGGCAGTAGGCGCAGGTCGGCATTGGGGGCGGCCACGATCACCGGGTAGGTCACCACGTTTTGCGTGGTGGTCGAGCTGAGTCGGATCTCTTCGATCGTGCCGGTGAACAGTTCTTCGGGATAGGCATCGACGGTAAACGTGACCGGCAGCTTCCGGTCTTGGGCCTCTTTGATCAGGCCGATGTCGGCCTCATCCACCGAAGCGTGGACGTGCATTTTCTCGCGCATGTCGGGGGCGATGATGAACAGCTCGGGGGTTTGAAACTGAGCCGCCAGCGTTTGCCCCGGATCGATCTTGCGGTCGATCACAATTCCATCGACGGGGGAACGAATTTTGGTGTAGCCCAGGTTGAGCAGCGAATTGTCGAGCTGCGCCAGCGCCTGATCGATCGAGGTCTCGGCCACCTTCACCTGCGCCGCGAGGGCCATCCGGTTAAACTTCACCTTGTCGAGCTCGGCCTGGGCGATGAACGCGGGGTCTTCCCGCCGCAGGTCGAGGGCCCGCTGCTCGTCGTTCACCGCTTGCTGCAACTGGGCCTCGGCCCGCTCGACATCGGCCCGGCGCGTCGCCAGCGTGGCCCGGTCGCGGGCCACCGCCGCTTCATAGATCCGAGGATCGATCTCGGCCAGCAGATCGTCCTTTTTCACTTCCTGGTTAAACTCGACGTGCAGCTTCTCGATCGGTCCGGAAACGAACGCCCCAATCGCGATTTGCAGCACCGGCTTGACCGTGCCGGTTGAATTCACCACCGAAACGACGTTCCCCTCGGCCATTTCAGCCGTCCGCCACTTGGGAACGTTGCGCAGTTGCCAATAGTAAGAGGCCGGCTGCCAGGCCGCCGCGCCGGCACCCCCCAGCGCGGCCAGGACCAGTAAAGTGATGACCAACGTTCGCATTGCTAGGTTTCGCAACCAGGATGGGCTGTCGCAGGTAAGGGTTCAGTGTAATCTGAGACAACGGTAACCTGGGACGACAAGGCCCCCTACGTGCCGATCCACCACGGCGCGCCACTTGTTTCTACTCGCGAACTCCCCTTTTGGTTTCGTCACAGGACCGATCCCCTTGGCCCTCATCGAGTTACGCGACATTTCCAAGATCTACGACCTGGGAGAGGTCAAGGTCGAAGCGCTCAAAGACGCGACCTTGAACATCGACAAGGGGGAATACGTGGCCCTGATCGGGCCTTCCGGCTCGGGTAAATCGACGTTGATGAATACGCTCGGCTGCCTCGACCGGCCCACCAGCGGCAGCTACCTCTTGGCGGGGGTCGAAGTGGCGACCATGTCGCGCGACGAGCGAGCGGTCATCCGCAACCAGCGGCTCGGCTTCGTTTTTCAGAACTTCAACCTGCTGGCCCGCACGTCGGCCTTGGAAAACGTCGAACTGCCGCTGCTTTATACCCGCGGCATTACCGCCCGCGAGCGGCGGCGGCGCGCGGTCGATAAGCTGACGCTCGTCGGCCTGGCCGACCGGCTGGACCATCATCCCAGCCAGCTTTCCGGCGGCCAACAGCAGCGGGTCGCCATTGCCCGGGCGCTGGTCAACGAGCCGACGATTTTGATGGGAGACGAGCCGACCGGCAACCTCGACACGCGCACCAGCCGCGAGGTGATCGGCCTGTTTCGGCAACTCAATGAGCAGCAAGGGATTACGGTGATTCTGGTGACCCACGACCAAGACGTGGCCCGGAACGCCCGCCGGACCATCGTGCTGCGCGACGGACGAATCGTGGCCGACACGCCCGATTTTGCCCAGGCGTTACAGTTGCTACATGCCTCAGCGGAAGAGGAACCGCCCGTTTAGGCAGAGGCGAAAGATTTTTATTTTCGCTGCGCTTGACATGACGAATTCTTTCGTTACGATGAGCGAAGTTGACGAAATGCTTCGTCAAACATCCTCCGACGCTTGCGGCGCTCCCTCATGTCACGCCCCACTCCCAGCCACCCGACCGACGTCGAACTGCAGATCCTGGGGGTGCTTTGGAAGCGCCGCAGCGGTACGGTTCGCGAAATTCACGATGCGCTGGCGGCGACGCGCGATACCGGCTACTCGACGACGCTCAAAATGCTGCAGGTCATGCTGGAGAAGGGGCTGGTTGCCCGCGACGACTCGGTGCGGCCGCAGGTTTATCGCCCGGCCAAGTCGCAACAGCAGACGCAGCTTCAACTGCTTGACAATTTGACGCGCAAGGCATTCGGGGGTTCGGCGAAGCGGCTGGTCATGCACATGTTATCGTCGCGCCGCATCTCGGCGGCTGAACTGGCGGAAATACAACGTCTAATTCGTAAGGCGGAGGGCGAGAGCGATGCTTAGCAGGCTCCTGGCTGAAGGCTTTGTGACTGAGGAACTGGCGCTGCGTCTGGGGGCGATGCTGCTGCATTCGCTCTGGCAGTTGACTGCCGTGGCGGCGGTCGCGGCCCTGCTGTTGGCGAAGTTGCGATTCCATCGCCCCGCAGTTCGTTATGTCGTCGCGTGCGGCGCGCTGGGCGCGCTAATCGTGCCGCTGGGGGGGATGCTCGTTTCTTTCCCACCAGACGTTTCTGCCCGGGACCAGACTGACGGGCGAAACAGGGGAGCCGCCGCCGCCAGGGACAAGGTTGATCGGGTGACAGCCGCGAGCAGCGCTCGCCCGGATGCACTGGGCGTGAAAGGCCCTTGGGCATTCGTATCGCACATCCAATTATTCCGGGATCGCACCGCCGATGCCATTCGACCCTGTTTGCCGTGGGTCGCTGCGCTCTGGCTAGGCGGAGTCCTCCTATTGGCGGCTTGGAATCTTGGAGGCTGGATCGTCGTCGAACGCCTCAGGCGCACTGGTAAATCTGCCGGCGCGGAAGCCGACGCCCGGCTGGCGCGGCTAGCTGCACGGTTGCAAGCCCCGCGAAATACTCGCCTTTTAGAGTCGTCGTTGGTCGGCGGGCCGGTCGCACTGGGCTGGCTGCGGCCGGTAGTTCTCGCGCCGCCGCGCATGCTACAGGAAATGCCTTCCACCGAGCTCGATGCGGTTTTGGCGCACGAACTGGCACACATTCGTCGCCGCGACTACGTGGCTAACCTGGCGCAAGCTTTGGCGGAAACGCTGTTGTTCTATCATCCGGCGGTCTGGTGGTTGTCCGCGCGGATTCGCCTGGAGCGCGAGTTCTGTTGCGACGACGTGGCCTGCGCTGCTTGCGGTGGAGAAATCATCTATGCCAAGGCGCTGGCCAATGTGGCTCAGCGCCCCGATCCGGCATTGTCCCTGGCTCTGAATGGAAGGAGTGAAAGCATGATCGTGCATCGCGTGCGTCGCATTCTGAGTGCGAAGACCGGGCGTAACGAGGCGAGTTTTGCAGCCACCGCACTGTCGCTGGCGATGCTGTTGTCGCTGGTTGTCTCGCTGGCCTGGGCCAGTCCACCCTTGCCGCAGGGAAAACCGGAGGGGCCAGCCGCACCGATAGCGGACAAAGCGTCGCCGGCTGATAACGAGCCGGCGGCGGCGACCGCACCGGAAAAGAACGCGACCGCCCAAAGGGCGGTTCGCCAAATCTTTCGCCCGACGACCACTGGCATCGGCGACACGAGTTGGAGCGGCCTTTTCGAAAGCAAGGCTCTTGGTAACAAGGGGGAGCTGATGATGATGGTCTCCGCCCATCGCGGTGATCGCTGGCCGGTGAGCATTGCCGGCACGAAAGAAAAACTGTTCGAGGTCGAACTGATCGACGGCGACGACAAGCAGGTTGAATTGAAGATTCTCGCCGACGCAGAAGAAAGGCGGCTGGTCCTGAAGCTCGATCGAGCGGAAAAGCTAAAGCTCGCGGGGCGGGAGTTCTCGTTCAGCTACGGAACTAGCATGGTGGAAGGGGACGAGCCGCAATACGTCGATTTTGCCCACTTGATCATTACGATGCGGACGGCGGCCAAGTAGCCAGCCATAGCGCCCTGGGGCGAGGTCAGGCCGGCGAGTCGCCCGATCTTGCCCAGCCGCTACGGTCGCTGCACGCTTCGGCGGAGGAGGAACCGCCAGTTTAAGCTTGCCAAGTCCGCCGCTTTTCGCACGTCCTCTCGACGGGAAAAGGCCGTACAGCAACTAGGCAAGTTGTTGCGCGATATCTCTGCCAGCCGTCGGCGGTGGCAACGGTTTTCCGTCTTGCTTAAGAGCTGTCAGCCACTCCTCGACGATGCCGCACAGTTGGGCATAAACTTTTGCTTCGTCGTCGCCGTGGCAGCAGGGTCCAATCACTCCCGGACACTGGCCGACAAAACACTGATCCTCGTCGGACCATTCCACGATTTTGATATAATGAGCACTGTCACTCACGAACGGGTCTCCTCAATGGCCTGCTTGACTTCGCGCTCCTGATACGGCTTGGCGTCAGCGCCCGTCTTGCCCTCAAGTTCGGAGGCCCCTGTAACGAAGCAGATTTCGAACAGAAGCTAACGAAGGGAACAAAGAGGGGAAGCGAAGGATCGAGTGAGCAAATCCAACCCTTCGTTTCCTTTGTTGCCTTCTGTTCAAATTGTAGCTGCTTGTCCATTGACTACGAGCAGTGCCGATTCGTCCGTTCCGTCGGACGAACCATTTTCCCAGTCGCTACAGTCGTTACACGCCTCAGCGCCGGAGGAACCGTCGCTTTAAGCTGAACCGGCAGATTGAGATTCTCTGTTACACGCGGCACAGGCGGGCCGACGATTCTAGTCATGCGACTTGCCGCCCGCACCGCCTTGCTGCTCGCCAGCCTTGCCTTGTCGGCATATCCGGCAAGGTTTGCCGCTGCGCAAGGGCCGTACCGGGTGATCTATCCCGAACAGCGGACGATCGTGGTGCGCGACCCCGGGCAACTGGCCCAGATTCCGTTGCCCCCGAGCAGCCCGCCCCCCACCGTGGCCGACGGCGAGCCGCGGGTGCAGCAGTTCGTTGCTCTGGACGAGGCAATTCGCATTTGCCTGGGCAACGACCGGGTCGTGCGCGTGCTGGCCGGAACCACCGCCGTCGCCAGCGGCCAGACGATCTACGACCCGGCCATCGCCAATACGCTGATCGACCAGCAGCAGGCTCGCTTCGATCCCGTGTTGACGGTCAACAACAATTGGGATCGGCTCGAGCTCCCCTCGGCCTTTTTCGACCCGGGCGATCCCGGCCGGGCAATCATCGACGGCCTGACCACCGACCAGTACCGCCTGGATGTCGGCCTGACCAAGCAAAACCCGCTGGGGGGCGAACTGCGGCTGGGGATCAATCCGACCGACCGGTTTCGCAGTCCCGGCGTCTTTCCGCTCAATCCCGAGCAGACGTCGTCCACCGAGCTCGCCTACACGCAGCCGCTGTTGCAAGGGTTTGGCCTGCGGGCGAACCTGGCGCCGATCGTGGTCGCTCGGATCGACACCGAACGCTCGTTCTTTCAGCTCAAAGGGGCGGTGCAAGAGCAGGTCCGCGGCGTGATCCAGGCGTATTGGTCGCTCGTGGCGGCGCGGATCGATGTCTGGGCCGCCGAGCAGCAGGTCGCTCAGGCCGAGTTCGCTTTCGAGTTCGCCTCGAAGCGGTTTGCCGGGGGCATCCGAAACAAGTCGGACGCCGCCCAGGCCCGCTCGTCGCTCGCCTCGTTCAAGGCCAACCGGGTCACGGCCCGCAACAGCGCGATCCAAGGCGAAGCGGCCCTGCGGAACCTGCTCGGACTCCCCCCTTGGGACGAGGCACTGCTAGTTCCCACCACCGAGCCGACGATCGAACGCCTAAAGCCCGACTGGTACGAGCTGGTTGAATTGGCCGCCCAGCGCCGGCCCGATCTGATCGAGCTGAAACTCGTGCTCGAAGCCGACGAGCAACTGCTCATCCAGGCCAACAACAACGCCCTGCCGCGACTCGATGCCGTGGGCCTGTATCGCTGGAACGGCCTGGAAGGGGAGATGCCCAATGGCAACGGCCTTTCGACGACGCCGGGGCAGTTTCAGGATTGGACGCTGGGGGTGAATTTTTCGGTGCCGCTGGGGCTGCGGCAATCGCGGGCCCAGTTGCGGCAGCGCGAGCTGATCTTGGCCCGCGACGAGGCGAATCTCGACCAGGGGCTGCACGCCGCCTCGCACGACCTGGCCACGACGGTGCGCAGCCTCGAACTGGCCTACGAGCAGTTCGTCACTTTTCAGGAAGCCCGCGCCGCGGCGGCCGAGAACCTTCGCATTCAGGAAGGAATCTTTCGCAGTGGTTTCGACGCCTCGTTCAACTACTTGAACGTGCTGGTGGCGATCACCGATTGGGGAACGGCGATCAGCAACGAGGCCGCGGCGGTGACCCAGTACAACACGCTGCTGGCCGAGCTGGAACTGCAAACTGGCACAATTCTAGAGACGCACGGCATCCGATTCTATGAAGAGCGCTACGGCTCGATCGGGCCGCTCGGCCGTTTGGCCCAGCCGGTCTGCTATCCCGCGGCGCAAGGCCCCACGCCCAACGCCGACCGCTACCCGATGGGACACCGGGCCGCCGAAAGGTTCTTCGATCTGACCCCGCCGGTGCAGATTCCCGCCCGCCGCGGCGAGCCGATTCCCCGACCCTCACCGCAGTTACCACCACCGAGTGCAACCGAATAATCCGCGGCATGGCTCTACGCCGTCGGGGCGTCGTTTTCTCTGTACTACTGGGCGAGCGTCGGGTTCGTCATCTGGCGGATGGACGGGGCCGTTTGACACTTCGCTCCGTCGGAGTCAACAACTGCGCCGGGGGTCCCTAAAGAATTATGCGAGCGCGCTCACTTTGCCTCTTGACCCCGCCTTGGCCCCGTCGTAGAATATGAGCGTGCTCATTATACAATCGGCGAGGGACCGGCAGTGCGAGTCACGACGGAAACCAAGGCGGCCACCCGGCAGCGGATTCTCGAAGCCGCCCAAAGCCTGTTTAACAGGCAGGGATTCGACGCGGCCACGACCCGCGACATTGCCCGCGCGGCCCAGATCGCGGCAGGAACGCTGTTCAACTATTTTCCCACGAAGGAATCGATCGCGATGTGCCTCGTCGCCGAGGCGCATGCCCAGGCGGTGGAGCATTTCCAAGCCGGCCCAGCGCAGGACGCCAGCGAGCCGCTCTCCTTGGAGGAAGAGCTTTTCGCCCACGTAGCGGCTGGCTTGCGAAAGCTGAAGCCCTATCGCAAGTATTTGACCGCCGTGCTCGACACCTCCTTATCGCCGCTGCACAGCGACCAGGCCGATGGCGAGCCGTCGCTCCGCGTCGCTCATTTAGAAGCCGTAAGCCAGATTGTCGCGCGGCACAAACGGGACGCAGGCCCGTCCACGGTAGCGCTGCACTTGTACTGGACCCTCTACACCGGCGTGCTCGTCTTCTGGTCGAAGGATGCTTCGCCGCGCCAGGAAGAGACGCTGGCCTTGCTCGACCAATCGCTGGCCATGTTCGTCGGCTGGCTGAGCGCTCCCACGAATTCAACAGAACCTCCAGAAAGGCGAGGGTAACACGATGCCATCCGTTGCCGAACTTATGGATGCTTTGCCCGAATCGGGCGGAGAGCTGGCAGGCCGCCCCCCTGGGCCGCTGCCGGAGCTACTCGAGGATTGGGCTCTGCGTCCGGTCCCCGTGGGTGCCTTCCGCCGGCTGCGTGTGCTGGGCACGCTGCAGGCCGAAGTGGGTGCGGCCTACCTGTTCCTGTGGCTCCGCGGCTGGTTCAAGGATGCGGAGGAAAATAAGCGACTGCTGGCCGAAACACATTGGCGGTCGGCCCTGCGCGTGCTCGACTCGATGAGCTTTCTGCGCGGCGCGGCGATGAAAGCCGGGCAAATGCTGGCTAACTTTCCCGACATAGTGCCGCAAGCGTTCGTCGAAACCCTGGAGCGGCTGCATTTCGAATCGCCGCCGATGCACTGGTCGCTGCTGAAGGAGATGGTGCACAACGAACTGGGCCACGACCCGGAAGACCGCTTCGCATCGCTGGATAAACGGGCCTTTGCGGCGGCCTCGATTGGCCAGGTGCATCGCGCCACGCTGACAACCGGCGAGGAGGTCGCCGTCAAAATCCAGTACCCCGGCATTGCCCGCACGATTCGCCAGGATATTCGCAACCTGTTCTTCTTCATGCTCCCGGCCCGCCTCAGCCGCGATTGGGAAAGCACCAAGGAGCAGTTCGAGGATCTGCGAATCCGCCTCGAGCGGGAGACCGACTACGTTCTGGAAGCAGCCATGCTGCAACGAGTCCGTTCCCTGTTTCGCGAAGACGATGGCATCGTTGTGCCGCGCGTCTATCCCGAGTATTCCACGGAGCGAGTGCTCACCATGGATTATCTACAGGGCCTGACGCTCGACGAGTTCGTCGCCACGAATCCGTCGCAGGAGCTACGCAACCAATTCGCCCGCCAAATCCTGCGGGCCTGGTACCGAATGCTCTACGCCGGCCGGCTGTTCTATGCCGACATCCATCCGGGCAACTTCCTGTTTCTGGACGACGGCCGATTGGGCTTGATCGACTTCGGCTTTGTGTTGGAACTCGACGATACCCTGTGGGAGCAGTTCCGCAAGATCGACCGGCCGCAGACCACAGGCCGGCGCGAAGACCGCCTTGCGGCGATGAAGGAGTGGCACGGAATCGGCGATGACCCGGCCGATGGAGAACGGATGCGTCTTATCGAGCAACTGTGCGACTGGTTTTGGCGGTGTCGCTATTGCGGCGGTGAGTTCGACTTCGGCGACGAGGCCGATTTTCGCCGCGGCGTCGATCTGATGCTGCAAATCGGCCGCAAGCGGTACTCGCGCGGCCCCGCTTGCTCGCTCGTGATTGCCAGGCAAACATTTGGCATTCGCTCGATCCTCTACCGGCTCAAGGCCAAGATCGACGTGAGGCCACTGGCCGAAGAAGACATCCGCCTCACCGGCTGGGATCGGAGCGATTATGCGTTTCGCGACTAGAGGCCGGAATGCGGAGGGGCTATGCTGTCGTGCGATGAGCGAGGTTACCTCCATCCTCGATGCGGCCGCGCGGGGCGATTCGCACGCCGCCGAGCAGCTTCTGCCGCTCGTCTATGACGAGCTGCGCAAGCTGGCCGCGGCGCGTCTGGCCCAGGAGAAGCCAGGACAGACTCTGCAAGCGACGGCGCTGGTTCACGACGCATATTTGCGGCTGGTGCGTCCTTTGGCGAGCGGGGGGCGTGAGCCCCCTGAGGCGATCCACTGGGACAGCCGAGGACACTTTTTCGCAGCCGCGGCCGAAGCCATGCGTCGCATTCTAGTGGAGAGCGCGCGCCGCAAAGGGCGCGAGAAACGCGGCGGCAATCGGGAGCGGGTCGAGCTCGACCAAATCGATCTGCCGGCCGTCGTGCCGAGCGACGATGTTCTGGCAATCGACGAGGCCCTAACCAAACTCGCAGCCGAGGATCCGCAGGCCGCCCAGCTCGTCAAACTGCGGTACTTTGCCGGGATGTCTCTGACCGAGGCCGCCGAGGCACTCGGCATTTCTCGCACAAGTGCTTACGAGCAATGGTCTTACGCCCGGGCGTGGCTGCGGTGCTGCTTGGACGGAGATGCTGCTACCTCGGCGGATTAGCGCCGGTTTTAAATATTTCTCCGGACGATTCCTCAGGCAATGGCGCATTGTCTTTCGGAGTCCGCTTTAGCGGGCGAATGCTATGAATGCCAGCGGCCCACAAGCCAAAGAAATCTTCGTCGAACTGATCGGCCAGGTTCCCCCTGAGCAATGGGAGGAGCGACTGGCCCAGGCCTGCGGCAACGACGATGAGCTGCGCCGTCGCGTCGAGGCGCTGCTAAAGGCGCATCGCGAGCCGGACAGCTTCCTGGAGCAGCCGGCGAATGGGGTTAACGTGCCAGTGACGGTCAACCAGCCCGTGAGCGAGCATCCCGGCACCCAAATCGGCCCCTACAAGCTCTTGCAACAGATCGGCGAAGGGGGGATGGGCACGGTCTATATGGCCGAGCAGTCCCACCCCGTGCAGCGCAAGGTTGCACTTAAGGTGATAAAGCCCGGCATGGACAGCGGGCAGGTAATCGCCCGCTTCGAGGCGGAACGGCAAGCGCTGGCCTTGATGGACCATCCGAACATAGCCCGTGTGCTGGATGCGGGAACAATTGGAGAGGGGGCTAGGGACTGGGGACTAGGGACTAGGGGCAGCGGAGCACAGGGACTTCCTTCAGCCCCCAACCCCCAGCCCCTAGCCCCTTCCTCCCGGCCGTACTTCGTCATGGAGCTGGTCCACGGCGTGCCAATCACCAAGTACTGCGACGACAATC
>JBBDYF010000223.1:0-16330 GCA_040901775.1 Pirellulaceae bacterium
GCTTCGCCTGCGCGATCTGGGGGGCGTGATCGTCAACGACTTCATCGACATGCGCCGCGAGCGCCACCGCCGCGGGCTGGAGCGGGCCCTCCACGACGCCTTGCGCCGCGACCGCGCTCGGACCAAGATTTTGCGGACCAGCCCCTTCGGCCTGGTCGAAATGACCCGCCAGCGAATTCGCCCCAGCCTGAAGCGCAGCGTGTACGGCGATTGCCCCTGTTGCGCCGGCCGCGGCGTGGTGAAAACGCCCGAAAGCATGGCGATCGAGGTGGTGCGGCTCTTGATGCTGGCGAGCCAGCAGCCGAAAATTGCCCGGGTGACCGTCCGCTGCAACGACGAAGTCGCGACGTATTTGAACAACAAGAAGCGTCGCGAGATCATGCAGGTCGAGGACGAGGCCCGGATTCAGGTGCAGATACTGGGCAGCGAGAACAACTATCCCGAGCACCTGCAGATCGAACTGCGCGACGTGGAAGGCCGCGAGATGACCATGCCGGTGTAGCCGTAGGCCGCGTCAAACCGCACGAGATCCTCGCCGTGAAAAACTTCTCGGTCGTAAACTGTCTTGCCGTCTTCCTGTCGTTCGGAATGCTTGGCATTGGCCAGCCGCTCGCCGCTCAAGAACTGGTCGACGCCGACAAGCCGTTCGCCCGCGAGAACCTGGTTGCCTGGTGCATCGTCCCGTTCGACAGTCAGAAGCGGGGCCCCGAAGAGCGGGCCGCGATGCTCAAAAAGCTCGCCTTTACCAAGTTCGCCTATGACTACCGGGCAGAACACATCCCGACGTTCGACGCCGAGATGCAGGCCCTGAAAAAACAGGGAATCGAACTGACCGCCTGGTGGTTTCCCGGCGCGATGAACGACGAAGCCCGCGGAATTCTGGCCGTGCTGAAGCGGCACGACCTGAAACCGCAGCTTTGGGTGACCGGCGGCGGCGAGCCGACGAAGTCAGCCGAGGAGCAAACGGCCCGTGTGAAAGCCGAAGCGGCCCGCATCCGACCGATCGCCGAAGCGGCGGCCAAGATCGGCTGCTCGGTCGCCCTGTACAACCACGGCGGCTGGTTCGGCGAGCCTGAGAACCAACTGGCGATCATCGCGGCGCTCGATTTGCCGAACGTGGGGATCGTCTATAACCAGCACCACGGGCACGACCACCTCGGCCGGTTCCCGGAGCTGTTGAAGAAGATGCTGCCCAAGCTCGTCTGCCTGAACCTCAACGGCATGATGCCCGACGGCGAGCGGCGGGGACAAAAAATCTTGCCGCTGGGCCAGGGCGAGCTCGACCTCGCGCTGCTCAAGACGATTCGCGACAGCGGCTATCGCGGCCCGATCGGCATCCTGGGGCACACCCAAGACGACGCCGAGCTGCGCCTGCTCGACAACCTGGACGGCCTCGATTGGCTCGTCAAGCAACTCGATGGCGCTCCGCCCGCCGGGGCGAAGCCCAGGCCCCGCACTCCCGTCCCCGCGCCAGTCGCCCCGCCTGCCGCCGCGCCGGCCAAAAAGGCGCTCAACCATTGGGGCAAAGAGGTGATCGGCTTTGACTGGCAGGAGTCGGACTCGGTCGATAAGCGCTGGAACGAGACCCAGATCGGGCCGTTCTTGGCGAGCATCGTGCCGATTCCTGGGCAGCCGCCAGTCGAGAAGGGGTTGTCGATCCGCGTCGGAGAGCGCGGCCAGGCGACCCTCTGCTACGACACAGGGCAGGCCACGCTCCGCGCCGGGTGGACCGGCGGCTTCCTGCAGTTCCATCCGGCCCGCTACGGGCTGATCAACTCGCCGGCGATCGCGGGCCAACTCGCCTTTGCCTCGCCTGCGGCGAACTGGGAGGGACAGCAGGTACGGTACTTGGGCCTGCAACTTGCCGCGCAGCGGGTCGTCCTGGCGGCCAGCATCGGCGGCACGCTCGTCCGCGAATCCCCCTGGCTGGAAGAGCGCGGCGGCCTGTCGATCTTTACCCGGACCATGCAAGTCGCTCCCGCGAAGCAGCCGCTGGTTTGCACCATCGGCCGCTTCGCCGGTGCGGCCGAGATGGTCTCGATCGACGGGGTATCGCTCGCCTGCGCGAGCGACGGAAAGAATGTCGTCGCCTGCGGCGCGATCGGCTCTGCGAAGCTGGCCGCCAGTAACGATCAAAACAGGGCCGAGCTACGGGCCGAGTTTCCATCGGGCCAGGCCGATCGCCGGGCGAAGATTCTCCTCTGGTCTGGAGATCGCGATTTACTGCCGCGTTTGGTCGCCGCGATCAAGCAATCGCCCCCTCCCGAGAACCTCGATCGCCTGGCCCAGCCCTCCGCGCCGCAATGGAAAGCCGAAGTGGTTACCCAGGGGGTCGTCGGCGACGATCCGGCCGCGCCTTATGTCGTCGATACATTGACGCTCCCCTTCGACAATCCGTACAAGGCCCTGATGTTTGTCGGCGGGCACGACGAGTTTGCCAATGGCGACATCGCCATCTGCACCGTCCACGGCGATGTCTGGCGGGTGAGCGGCGTCGATGACGAGCTACGGCGGCTCGTCTGGCGGCGGTTCGCCACCGGGCTGTTCCAGCCGCTGGGGCTGAAGATCGTCGGCGACCAGGTTCATGTGCTGGGCCGCGACCAGATCACCCGCTTGCTCGATCGCAACGCCGACGGCGAAGCGGACGATTATCAATGCGTCACGAACCAGTATCCCACTTCGGCCGGCGGGCACGACTATGTCACTTGCTTGGAAGCCGATTCGGCGGGCCGGCTGCACTTCGTCCATGCCACGCAGGGGCTGCTGCGGATAGCCAAAGATGGCAGCGTCACTACGGTGGCGACCGGGTTTCGCAATCCCAACGGCATGTCGATCGGCCCGGGCGACGAACTGACCGTGTCGCCGCAAGAAGGCGAATGGACCCCAGGGTCGGTCATCTTCGAGGTTCGGCCGGGGGGGCATTACGGCTATGGCGGACCCAAGCCGGGACACGGCGCGCGGGGCTACGATTTGCCGCTCGCCTGGCTGCCACGGCTGATGGACAATTCGAGCGGCGGGCAGGTCTGGGTGACGAGCGACCGCTGGGGTCCGCTCGGCGGGCAGCTTTTGCACCTGTCGTTCGGCAAATGCCGAATGTCGCTCGTTCTCCGCGAGCAGATTGAGGGGCAAACCCAAGGGGCGGTCGTCGAGTTGCCGCTCGGGTTTTCGTCGGGCATCATGCGCGGCCGCTTCAGCGAGCGCGACGGGCAACTTTATGTCAGCGGTCTGAAAGGGTGGGCCTCGGCCGCGGTCGATGACGGCTGCTTGCAGCGGGTCCGCTACACCGGCCGCGCGGTGGCGATGCCGGTCGAGCGGGCCACCCATGCCAACGGCCTGGCGATCACGTTTTCGCAGCCGCTGGAGCGGGCGACCGCGGAAGACCCCGGCAGCTATCGCGGCGAGCAGTGGAACTATCGCTACGCGGCGACCTACGGCTCGGAGGACTGGAAACTGTCGGAAGCGAACGCCGAAGGGCACGATCCGCTCCCCATTCGCTCGGCGACGCTGCTGGACGACGGGCGCTCCGTCTTTCTTGAAATTCCGAACTTGCGACCGGCCCACCAGACGTCGATCGAGTATTCGCTGCGGCTGGCCGGCGGCCATCCACTGCGGCAAACGCTGGTGGCAACGACCCACGTCGTCCCCACGCAGCGGATGGACGAGGGAAAGCTGCATCGCCCCCGGCCGATCGCCGACTTGGTGGATGAATCGCACCTGGCGCCGGGCGTTGTTTTGCAAAGCCGGCAGGAAGGAGCGCCCAGACTTCGCATCGCCCGGCTGGTTGCCTGGGCCGCTGAACCGGTCGAATCGGCGAGCGGTTTCATGAAAGTTCCCCTTCGTGGTGAGTATCGGTTTCATACGACGGAGGGTGCTCGCGCAAGGCTGCGGATCAATGGCCAGGTGGCGCTCGACACGATGACTGGCGAAAGCGATACTCCCGCGCGAGCCCTGACGCTGCACCAGGGATATAACCGGTTTGAGCTCGAATGTGCGGCCGACAACGGCGACATGTCGTCGGGCCGTCTCTGGTGGACCGACGGCTCGTTCGCCCTGGAGCCGGTGCCGCCGACCGTCCTGTTTCACGATGCGCGGGACATCAAGGTCGAGCGGGCGCAGCGGCTGCGGCGCGGCGCCTATCTGGCGAGCGAGCGGCGGTGCTACGCCTGCCATGCCGACAGCGCCGATCCTACGCTCGCGGTCGCAGCCGGCCCCAATTTGGCCGGCGTCGGCGGGCGGCTTTCGCCCTCGTGGATTTACGAGTGGCTGCTCGATCCGGCCGCCATACGCCAGCAAACCCACATGCCGCGGTTCTTCTCAGCCAGCGATCCCGGGGACCGGCAAGCGGCAGCCGATCTGGCTGCTTATCTGGCAAGTTTGGCAGTTTCTCCGACGGTGAAAGATGCGGAAACGCTGGCCGCGGAAAACCCGATTTCCGGCGCAGCCTTGTTCGAGAGCCTGGGCTGTGTCGCCTGCCACCGCCTCACCCCCGCGGCCGAGAGCGACCCGTACGATCGTCTTCCGCTGGCTCACGTCGCCGGCAAGTTCCAGCCGGGCAAGCTGGCCCTGTTTCTCCTCCGGCCGCAAGCGCACTTCGCCCTGACCCGAATGCCCGACTTCGCGCTCACCCAGGCCGAGGCCGCCGCCTTGGCCGAGCACTTGAGCAGCGCCGCGAACCTGCCGGCGACTGGCAAAATTCCCGAACTGGCCAACGGCGATGCCGTCGCGGGGAAGGCCCTGTTTCAGAAGCACCGCTGTGGGGCGTGCCATGCGAGCGATCCATCGGGCGGGCCGCTAACGACGCAGATCGAGAGAACGCCGCTCCTCCGGGCAACGCACGGCTGCCTGGCCGAGCGGCCGGAAGATCGGGGAAATTCGCCCGCTTTTGTGCTCAGCGCCGACCAGCGCGAATTGCTCGCCGCAACGATCACCAACGAAGGTCGTTCCTCGCCTGCCGAAAATCCGGTCGATCTTGCGCCCTATCTCGTGCAAAGCCTCCGCTGCGGGGCGTGCCACAACCGGGATCATGCGGTTGCTCCTTTGCGGCGGATCGTCGCCGACCAGTCGGAAAGCGGGCTCGTTCCCGATTCGCTTCCCAATTTGACTTGGGCTGGGGAAAAGCTGCACGCCGATTGGATGGAGCAAATGCTCGCGGGTCAGTTGCCTTATAAGAGCCGCCCCTGGCTGGCGGCCCGGATGCCTGCCTTTCCCGGCTACGCCGAGCAATTGGCGGCGGGGCTGGCCGCCGAGCATGGCATTGCCCCCGCCGGCGCGCACCCCGACGAACAGCCGCACGACTCCCGGCTAGCGCTAGTGGGCGATCGACTGACGCGCAAGGGCGGCGGGCTCGACTGCCGTTCGTGCCACGCGGTCGGCAAGGATCAGCCGGTGGGAGACGACCGGACGAAGGTAGCGCCCGGCATCAACTTTGCCCACACCCGCGCGCGAATGCGCGGCGAGTTCTATCGGCGATACCTCCTCGATCCGCCGCGGTACGACATTACCACTCGCATGCCCAAGCTTTCGGCCGACGGGCGAACGACTCAGGCAACCAGCATTTTGGACGGCAGCGCCCCGCGACAGTTCGACGCGATCTGGCATTTCCTGCAGACCGTCGAACCTTAGGGGATTGAAAAAGAATCGATGTGGACGTATTGACAGTTGTCCTTCGAGCAGGTACAATTTCGTCCATGCATAGGTTCCGACCGCGAGGCGCTTGCTCCTTGGCAACCAGGTAAATCATTTGAACGCTTAGGCGGGAGGCGATGCCCTCGAGCGATAAGGAAACCGCGGATTTCTCGGATCGCACGGATGAGGACAGATCGCCTCACCTGCCGAATCAGTAATACAAACGCTGAATTTCCTCGCGAGCCGCGAAGATTTTATGGCCACGAAAACCACAAAGAGACACAAGAGAATGTGAGTCGCTAGGTGCCGTTCTCACTCGCTGGGCGGCCAACCATTTGAACAGAAGGCAACCGAGCAAGCGAAGGGTGGATGTGCCAACCCGATCCTTCGTCCTCCTCCTGGCTCTCTCTCTCCTCTTTGTTCCCTTCGTTTGCTTCTGTTCACAATTTTCGCACATCCGCGACAATCAGTGTTATCCGCGGTTCACACTCCTACGAAACTTGGTTCCGGCTACGCCGGGCTGCGCACTCCGCTGCTAACATTGGGGCCGGTTACGCTAATCACCTCGATCAACGAAATGGATTTGGCGAATCGCTGATCGTGGCGCAAGTGCCGCATTTGCAACGAGTTGCAAATGATCAGCAAAACCAGCGAAGACGAAAAATGCGAACAGCGATTAGCAAAACTCAGGTCTCGTGGATCAAGCTGCCGGAAGATTCGGCGGCAAGGCGGGCCAACCGGTGAGCGGGCAATTCCTCGCAATTCTTCAATTATCGCTGCTGGTCAGCGGCACCGCCGTCGCCCTCAGCGCGGGGCTGGGCATTCCCTTGGGCCTCTGGCTGGGGCTAAAGCGGTTTGCCGGCAAACGGCTGGTGACGGCCCTGGTGTACACCGGGATGGCGCTGCCGCCGGTCGTCGTCGGCTTGCTCTTCTATCTGTTGCTATCGCGCAGCGGTCCGCTGGGACGCCTCGAGTGGCTATACACGCCGCAGGCGATGATCCTGGTGCAAACGATCTTGGGCCTGCCGTTCGTCGTCGGCATTGTCATGGGAGCCGTGTCGGCCGTTTCTCCCGAGCTGCCGTGGCAGCTTCGCGCGCTGGGGGCCAGCGAAGGGCAAGTCCGCTGGGAACTGATTCGCGAAGTCCGCCCGGCGATGCTGCTGGCGATTGCCACGGCCCTGGGACGCAGCCTGTCGGAAGTGGGTGCCGTCTGGCTAGTCGGGGGCAACATCGAGGGGCACACCCGCGTCTTCACGACGGCCATCGTGTTGGAAACCGGCATGGGAAACTTTGGGCTGGCACTCGCCCTGGGAGCGGTGCTCGTCGCCATTGCCCTGACGCTGAACCTGGTCATCCTGCAATATCAACCTCGCGCGGCCTCATGACCGACCCCTTGATCCAACTCGATTGCGTCGGCCGCAGACTCGGCGATTCATTCACGCTCGCAGTCGAGCGGCTCGAAGTCTTCGCGGGCGAAATTCTCTGCCTCGTTGGCCCCACCGGAGCGGGCAAGAGCACCGTCTTGAAGCTCCTTTCGGGCCTCGATCCGCCGCACGCCGGGCAAATCCGCTTTGATAACGTGCCCCTGATTCCGGGCAAGTGGCCGCTGGCCACGAGCCGCCGCATTGCCACCGTGGCCCAGCGCCCGGCCCTGCTATCGGGAACCGTTCGCTACAATGTCGAGGTGGGATTGCGGATGCGCGGTTCGCAATTTCCGAGCGCCAAGACAACCGCCATCCTCGACCGCTTGAACCTGAAGGCTATCGGCAACCAGGACGCGCGGACCCTTTCGGGCGGGCAAGCCCAGCTCGTCGCTTTGGCACGGGCGCTGGTCGTCGAGCCCGATCTGCTATTGCTCGACGAACCGACCGCCAGCCTCGATCCGGCCTATGTCGCCTTGGTCGAACAGACGGTCCAAGAGCAGCGGCAGCGAACCGGAATGACGATCGTGCTGGCCACGCACAACCTGTTTCAGGCCCGGCGGCTGGCAACTCGCACGGCCTTGTTGCTAGGCGGAAATCTGGTCGAGATCGCCGAGACGGCCCGCTTTTTCGAGCGGCCCAGCGACCAGCGGACCGTGCAGTTCGTGGAAGGAATAATGGTGTATTGATGCGGCGCGCTTGCGGTCTGCTGCTGATTTCGTCGCTCGTGCTAGCGGGCTGCTCGTCCCGGTCGGCAGCGCCCGCCCGCTCAATCACCCTGGCAACTGCCACCAGCGCGCAAGATAGCGGCCTGCTCGATGTGCTGTTGCCGGCCTTCGAGCGCGAGTCGGGAATTCACGTCAAGGTGGTGGCGGTGGGAACCGGCCAGGCGCTCGAACTGGGCAAACGCGGCGACGTGGACGTTCTGCTGACGCACTCGCCTGCCGACGAGCAGGAGTACATTCAGGCGGGGCACGGCCTGCGGCGAATCCCTGTTATGCACAACGACTTCGTGGTCGTGGGGCCGGCCAATGATCCGGCCCAGGTGAAGCGACTGGCGACCGTGGCCGATGCCTTCGCGGCCATCGCAAAGAGTGGCCAGCCGTTCGTCTCGCGCGGCGACGAGTCGGGCACCCACCGGAAAGAACTTGAGCTATGGCAGGCCGCCGCCATCCGGCCGCAAGGAGACTGGTATCTTCAGGCCGGCTCGGGCCAGGCGCAGACGCTGCGCCTGGCCCACGAGAAAAGGGCCTATACCCTGACCGACCGGGGCACCTACCTGGCGATTCAGACCGAGCTGGACGGCTTCATCCTCTTGGAAGGGGACGAGCGGCTGCTCAATTACTACTCGGTCATTACGCTCAACAAGACCCGGCATCCTCACCTGCGCGACCGCGAAGCGGACCTGTTGGCCACGTTTTTGACCTCGCAGCCGGGCCAGGACCTGATCCGTACGTTTGGCGTGGAAAAGTACGGCCGGCCGCTCTTCGTGCCCGGCGGGGACGAGCCAGCAAGCGACGGGGGGAAATGAACGGCAGGGAACAAAGGGAACGAAGGCTGGGCCCATCGACAATCAAAATCGGCGCCTTCGATAGCCCGCGCCAGGCGGAGCAAGCCATTGAAGAACTGTGGCGCGGTGACTTCTCGAAAGATCAGATTGGGTTCGTGATTCTCCGCGGCGAGGAAACCGAAGTGGTCGCGGCCCGCGCGGGCGGACGAGCAGACCAGGCGGCGACGGTCGGCGCGGTCGCCGGAGGAGTGCTGGGGAGTGCCTTGGGCGGACTCGCCGCGGTTTCGATCCCGGGAGCGGGGCCATTGCTCGCAGCCGACCTTTTGGCGGGCATCCTCGGAGGGGGCGCTTCGGGCGCCGTGGGGGGTGGCCTCCTCGGCGCTTTGGTCGGTTTGGGCATCCCGGAAAAAGAAGCCCGTTACTACGAGCGCGTGTTTCAAGACGGGGATGCGCTCGTGATCGTCAGAGCGACCAGCCGCTCCGCGGAGGCCAGCGCCATCCTCTCGCGCAACGGGGCGCAAGACATGGAGACCAGGAGCACTCCCTGAGTGCCGCAGGAGGGAGCGAACCGCCGAGCTCACGGAAGTGGATCGTTTGTCGTGTCACGGCCGATCGATGCCGACCTCGAAGTCGCGCCCTTCCCAGCGCCCCGCCAAGTTCCAGAAAAAGGTGAAGCGAACGGGTGCCCGTTGCTCCGGCGGCACTGGGACGTCCACAAATTCATGGCCGGTCCCGACCGGCGTCGAGTCCGTGTCGTGAATGTGGCCCCACTCGTCGCGGGTCCAGTGCAACCGAAAGCTCGCCGCCGCCTGAATCCGCAAGATCGCGCGCGGGGGGATCGAGCGGACCTGGCGGTTGAACTTCCAGATTTCCAACGTCTGCCGCGGATGTTTTCGCTTTCGCGGGCCGTACCGGTTGACCACTTCCGGGATGAGATCGAAGATCTGGCCGTCGGCAGCCGAGCGCACCAGCTTGAGATACTCGGCATGCGCCCAGGCCAGCGGCATCGCGCCGCCGGTGGGGCGTCCCAAATACATGTGCGCCTGTGGCAGGTCGGGCAAAGCCCAGACCTGTTCGGGCAAGAGCTTGGTCGAGGTTGCGAAATTTTCCAGCGCGCGGATATAGGGCTGCACGTCGCGTCCTGCGGCCAACTCGTAATGTCCGCGCTCGCCCGTCAGCAGCGGCCAGGCATGACCGTATCCCCAGCCCTGATAGGGCCCACCATCCTTGCGTTGCCCGTAACCGTCGTGGTTGTACCTCCGCCAGCAGTCGCCGCGATCGGTCTGCACCTTGATGACCGCGTCCACCACGCGGAGCGAATCTTCGATCAGGGGGTCGCCCGGCTGGCGAATTCCATAGCGGACCAGCTCTAGAAACCCCGCATCCACGATCTCTTTCGCCGGAAATGCGAAGGGCATGCCGGGCCGCTGGTTGCGAAGTTCCAGGACGCCGCGGTTGGCGTTTTCATCGGGCTGGGGGTCGTTGGGGTCCGCGGGATGAATGCGGATAAAATGTCGGGACACGCCGGGCAGCAACGTGCCCTCGGTGGTGACGGTCCAGCGCTCGAGGTGCGACTCGAGAAAGTCGGCATATTCTTCCAGGTACTGCGCGGTCGCCTGTTGATCGCGCTCGCGGGCGAAGGCCGCGGCGCAAATCAAGGCGGCAATGTGCGCCGCCAAGGTCGAAGGGGAATAACCGCTGTTTTCTTCCCACCGCTCCTGGGGAGTGACCGGCCCTTGCTGGATGAGAAAGCCGGCCGCTTTCAGCACCATCGAATACGGGTCGAAGTTCTGCAGGGCCTGGGCCTGGTGCAGCCGCCAGGCGAGCAGGACCGGAAAGGCGGTTTGATCCAGTTGGGTTCCCCGCCAGTAAGGTTCGCCGTCGATCCAGAAGTTCTGGTAGTAGCCTCCATCCTGGTTCTGGGCGCAGGCCAGGTAGATCAGCGAGCGGAACGGTCCCGCGGTATATCCCGCGGCGAGCAAGGCGGTGCTGCTGTGGCACATGTCCCGCGTCCAGACCAGATGGTAGCCTCCCAGTCGGTCGTCGCCCAGGAATTCTCCCCAGGGAATGCTCAGCGACGCGATGAGCGCGCCGTCGTAGGACTTGTCTTCATGCGCCAAGATCAGGCTCTGGCTGGCGTGATAGAGACCGCCGTTGTCGCTCGACCTTTGCTCCTTCCCCGGCAGCAAATGCCGGCCGGCGTGCTGCCACTGCTCGATGAAGCCGGCTTTGTGATCGGCAAAGGATGTGCCCAGCGCCTGGGCGACCGTGACCAGGGCGTGATGCAAACTGCCGCTAAAACCCAAAGCCAGCACGAACTCGCGGCCCTGCCGCAGATCGAGCTCGCCGGTCAGCGCGATGTTGCCGTTGGGCGCACAGTCAAACTCCCAGTCCATTTGAAAGTTGTCGGCCAGATCCTGCCAGCCGTCGGTGGTTCCGACATATCCGCAGGAACAGCGCACGAACGGGATCGAAGCCGCCAGCGCGAGCCAGGCCCCCTCTTTGTTCACGGTCAGCACCTTTCCCCAGTTCGTTTGGGCCACATTTCCGTTGTTGCCCCGGCCGCCGACCAGTAGATGCGGCGCGAGCAGCGCAAAGAGCCGCAGCTTGTCGCGGATGCCGGCCTCCGCTTCCAGCCGCGTGTGAATGAGCAAACAGTCCTGTTGGGGATCGGCGATCACTTCCTTGACGATGCGGTAGCGACCCGCGGGATCGGCATTGGTAATGCGATAGCCCAGGGCGTCGGACGTCAGCCGCTCGTGGGTATTGACCAAATGCCGTTCGTCGCGGAAGAAAGTTTCCCCATCGGTAATCAGGTATTGCAGGTCGCGGATTTGCGGCGTATCGACGGTCGGAAAGTAAACCTCGTTCACAATCCCCTTGGAGATCGTAAACCAAACCCGACTCATATCGGAGTAGGCGGTCCCCACGCCATCCTTGTCGCTGCGCGTCCAGCGGGGATCGATTCCGGGGCCGCCGGTGGCGGTGTGGTTCTTCAACAGGATTGTCATCGGGGCTCCAGTCGGACGAATGGGCTCGCAAATCAACAGCCGGCCAGGCCGCGATTCGCCCCGCCGACAACCAGCGCCGAAGTTATCAGATTGTCGCATAGATCCTGCAGACCTTGGGGAGGGGCCTTGGTCGGCCAACGGCTGCTGGAGACGACGGTTGGCGAATCGGCAAATGGGACGAAATGACCGCCGAAAATCTAAAAATCCAGAGCTTGGGACACCAGCAGCTTGACGCGCGCAAGCCTAGCGTCGAAAATAGAATCTTTTGTACAAGCACGCGCGACGGGGCCGCGCTGCCGATGCGGCCAACTTGAGTTACGAAGATCGGGAAGAATTATGAGCGAAACCGCCAGGAAGGATCATTGAGAATGTGGAGTGAGGTAGAAGGAAACCGAATGCCGGCAGTCGGCCGCTCGATCCCCTATTGCGCCCTGTTTGTGGTCGCTGTCTGCTGGGCATCGACCGCCGGAGCGCAATCCGGAAGCGTCGGCCCGCTGCTTAAGTTGCTCGAAAGTGGCCGCGTTCCGGCCGAGCGGCAGGGGACCGTTGTCGAAATGATCTGCACCCGGGGCGATGCGCCCGATTTGGCCGTTGTCTTTGGGCGATTGCAGCAGCCGGACGGTTTTTCGCCCGCGACCCGCGTGAAGGTGCTGGAACTGTTGACCGACGCGGCCGTCACCCGCAAAGTGAAGCCCACGGGCGAACTGGCGGGGCTGTCGAAACTGCTGGAGAGCCCCGATCGAGAACTGCAACTCGCGGCGATTCGTCTGGCTTCGGTCTGGAAGCTGGCGGCGATTGCCCAGCCGCTGGAAGCCTTGGCGACGAACGACCAGGCACCGAGCGAACTGCGGCAGGCGGCGATCGAAGGGCTGGTCAGCATTGGCGACGAGCGCAGCCGCGGCACGATAGAGCGCCTGGCGATCGGCGGCAAGACCATCCTGATGCGCATTCAGGCAGCGGCAGGCCTGGCTAAACTAGATCTGGAGACCGCCGCCGGTCATGCCGCCGACGTGCTCGCCGCCTGTACCGCGGCCGACGATCCCACGCCGCTGATCGACGCGATACTTGGCCGGCAGGGCGGGGCCGACAAACTGGCGGCATCGCTTGCCGGGTCGAAGCTATCCGCCGACGTGGCCAAAGTCTGCCTGCGACACATGTATTCGTTGGGGCGGAGCGATCCGGCCCTGTCCGACGTGCTGAGCAAGGCGGCGGGCATCGCGACCGACGCCCCGCCGCCGTCGCAGGAAGAGGTGGCCCGGATCGCGGCTGAAGTGGCCGCCCGCGGCGACGCGGCACGGGGCGAGAAGATATTCCGCCGGGCCGAACTCTCGTGCATCAAGTGCCACAGCGTGGCGCAAGCCGGCGGAAGCGTCGGCCCCGAGCTAACGGCGCTGGGTTCGATTTCGCCGATCGACTACGTCGTGAATTCCATTCTCAATCCCAACCTGGCGATCAAAGAGCAGTACGTCACGCGGAAAGTTCTGACCGTGAATGGCGAGATATTCACCGGCATTCAGATCGACCGCGACGAGCAGCGTTTGCGTCTGCGCGACGCGAGCGGTAAGGTGCTGGTCATTCCGGCCGACGACATCGACCAGGAGGGGGAAGGGGCTTCGCTGATGCCGCAAGGGCTGACGAAGTTTCTGACGCAGGAAGAGCTGCTGGATCTGGCCAAGTTCGTCTCGGAACTGGGCAAGCCGGGGCCCTATGCGATTCGCAAAACGCCGACGATCCAGCGCTGGCGGGTGCTGAAGTCGCCGAGCCAAGAACTGCTCGACCAAGTGCCCAATGTAGAAACGGTGCGAGTCGCCATCCTCGATGCCAAGCCGGCCGCCTGGAGCACCGCTTATGGCCAGGCGGGGGGATCCCTGCCGCTGGCGGAACTGGCGCTGGAGCGGCCGGCCATCGTCTATATTCAGGGAGAAATCCAGGTGAATGAAGCGGGGCCAGTCGCCATCCGCATCGCCAGCACCGAGCCGGTACAGTCGTGGCTCGATGCCGAACCGTTCGATGGCGCCGCGCAGTTCGAGCGCGAGCTCCCCGCAGGCAAGCACACGCTCACGCTGCGGATCGTCGTGGGGGACGATCCCGAGCCGGAAGTGATGGTGGAGGTGGTGCGACCGGAAGGCTCGCCGGCCCAGTTTGTGGTGGTAAACGGGATGTAAAGGGAACCAGGACCACCGCTCGTTTCCCACGGTTTTACAGCGGGTTCGGAACCGTCGAGAACGAAGAGCCAGAACCATAACAACAGGCCCAGCGTCGAGAGCAGGATGCCCCGCTGAGGCCTTGCCAAGGGAGCTTGCGGCGGAGGAATGTCGCGGAAGTACCGGTGCGAGCCATCGCGCAGGGCCAGCAGAATGACCAGCGTCGAGGTCGCCAAGACCGCCAGAACCGTCGGCGGAACGATCCACAATCCCGCCCGCAGCAGGCTGTCGTGATGACCGCGAAAAATAATCAGCACAAAATAGGCGGCGTTCAAACCATGCGTGGGGAGCAGACGCCCGATGAGCCACATCCGCGGAACGAGTTGGTTGGGTCGCCAGCGCGCGGCCCGCAGGTGAACTTCGGCCGTTGCCAGCAGGTAGCCAGTGACGAGCGCAATCAGCACCGCGTCGGCGGGCCACCAACTGTCGGCCCCTTCGCGAACCAGAATGACGGGCCAGGCCGCTTGCACCACGGCCGCCCCCAGCACGGCCAGCGCCGCCGCCGCGTAGTGCGCCGGGAAGCAACGTAGCGGCTGGCCGTAGGGATCGAGTTCGGACGACATCGGGAAGCGCCGGGGCGACCATCGAGGCGATTGGAAACGTGAATGCACGGATACCATACGATAGTTCGAGTCCCGCGCACCATCCCCCGTTTTGCCTTGGGATTGGCGCTCGGCGCGGGCTGCGCCGCAATGTGCGTGGGGTGCGGGGCCGAGACGCCCGCCGCTGCGCCGGCGGTCAAGTCGCTTCCCAAGGCATCGGCCCAGACTGCTCAGCCGAGCGCCGCGCAGTCAGATCCAGTCCAGCCGGCAACCGATCCGCGGGCAACCCAGCAGGGCCCGCCGGCTCGTCGTCCGTTCGCATCCGCCCCGCTGGCCGACCTGGCAGCGGAGGGGAAAAATCGCGCGTTCGACTTGCCCGAAATCGACGACGATAAAATGGCGGTCGCCGGCATTCGCAAGCTGGCCGGCAAGCACATCACCATCTATACCGACCTGCCGGTGGGCGAAGTCGATGAGTTGCCCGCCGTGTTCGACGCCGCCGTGCCGCTGTGGTGCGAATACTTTGGCGTGGACCTGGCAAAAATTGCCCAGTGGAAAACCTATGGCCATATGATGCGCGACAAAGAGCGGTTCGTGGGGACGGGCCTGTACCTGGAAAGCCTGCCGGAGTTTCCTCACGGATACTCGCAAGGTTCGCAGCTTTGGCTGTACGACCAGCCGAGCGGCTACTATCGCCGGCACCTGCTGCTGCACGAGGGAACGCACTGCTTCATGTTCCGCTGGCTCGGCGGGGCGGGACCGCCGTGGTACATGGAGGGAATCGCCGAGCTGCTGGCGACGCACCGTTGGCACGCCGGGAAGCTGGCACTGGCGGTCATGCCCCGCACGCGCGACGAAGTGCCATATTGGGGCCGCGTCAAAATTATCCGCGACGACTGGGCCGCCGGTCGCGGGCTGTCGCTTACCGACGTGATGCACTACGACGCCCAGGCCCATCTGCGCAACGAGCCTTACGGCTGGTGCTGGGGGGCCGCGGCATTCCTCGATCAGCATCCGCTGACACAGGCGGCGTTTCGCCAGCTCAAGGAGGGCGCTGCCGATCGGACGATCGATTTTTCGAAGCGGTTTCAGGAGCGGCTGAAGCCCCACTGGAACCAGATCGCCGAGGACTGGCAACTCTTTGTGACCCAATGCGATTACGGGTACGACGTGGCCCGGGCGGCCGTCGTGCATCGGCCCGTGGCGCCGCTTCCGGCGGGCGGGGCAAAGGTCACTTTGGATACAGCTCGGGGCTGGCAATCGAGCGGCTACCGGCTCGAGGGGGGCAAGACCTACGAGATTTCCGCCACGGGTCGGTACGAGGTGGCGGGCGGGGCAAACCCCTGGCCGTGCGAGGCGGGCGGAATCACGCTGCGGTATCACGAGGGTCAGCCGCTGGGGATGCTGCTCGCCGCGACCAAGGGGGGGTCGCGGGCATCAGCCGTCTCTCCACTCATAAATGCTTATCCTGTCGGTCTTTCCAGCGAATTGACTCCAGATTCTTCCGGCCCTCTGTACCTGCGGATCAACGAGGGGGCAAACGGCCTCGGGGACAACCGCGGCACCCTAGAGGTCGAGATTCGGCGGAAGTAGTCTTGAGCGATCGTGAGATCATGCCGGGAATCAATTTCGCCGAAGTTCGCTCGCGGATTCCTATCCAGCAAGTGCTCAGCCTTGCCGGATTCGAAGCCAGCGAATCCCTCGGCGACTAGGTTCCTGGCCAATGTCCCATTCACGGCTCTACGTCGCGCACGAGCCGGTCGCTTTCAGCGAATATGCGCAAGAACACGTTTCGCTGCTTCAAATGCGGTGCTTCGGGCAACCAACTGGACCTGTGGGTTGGCATCTCCAAGCTGCCGCTGCACGAGGCGGCACAAGATCTTTGCCAACGCCTTGGAATCGAAGTTCCTCTCGTGAAACGAAAAATGCAAAGTTGAATTGGCGCCGCGAGAAGTGGAAATGTACGGGTTCCGCTTGTATGTTTCCTCAGAGTGGAATTTCCAGTTCAATTGACCTC
>JBBDYF010000224.1:0-16291 GCA_040901775.1 Pirellulaceae bacterium
GACGGTTACCCCTTTGAGGACGACGGCCCCGCTTCCGATCCAAACGTCGTCGCCAATGCTGACCGGCCGCACCTCCGCCAGCGGAGAGGTCTGGCCGCTGCGACGCGTCTCGGCCTGCAAGGGATGCCCGTCATAATCGGCAATCGTCACGCCACCCGCGATCAAGCAATGACGGCCAATCCGCAGCGACTTGGCGATCCGGAAATCGGCGTGGTGGCCAAGGAAGGTGTCGTCGCCGATGATCAGTTCCGGCGCATCGAAATGCCGATTGTTGAACGCAAACTGCGGCTTGCCAGAGAAGCGGACCCGCGCGCCCACGACGATGCGTCCCTGACCTTGCAGGTACGGCAACTCTTCCATTTGAAATCCGTTGCCGACCGATTCGCACTGGCTGCGAAACAGCGGTTCATTCCAGCAAAACCGCCGCAGCCAGATCCAGGTTTCCCGCAGGGTGACGTGCAGCCCATAGCAGAGCCGCCAGAGCGGTCTGGTGGCGCGGTTGACGGGCAAGTGCAGGCTCAACCCTTGCCGGGCCAGCCGCTTCAGGCCGGTACAGTACGGCCCTTCTCCCCGCTTGATGTTGCGCACGAGTTTCATGCCTGAACCTTCTCGCCCGTTACGCTGCCCGGAACCTTTTCGATCCGAACGCTATCGCCCGGATCGTTGCCCGTACCGACCAATTCTACTTGACGCGGGCCGCCGGCAACCGATTTTGCCGCCGAGCGGAGCAAGAGCCGCAGCCGGCCCCAGCGATAGCGAACCGCGGGGGGCCACATGGGCAGCGGATAGGTCAGCAGCGACCGCACCAACAAGCGCAGCGCCTGCTCGGGCCGCCCGCCGGCAAAGTACATGTAGCCGGTCGAGTAATCGACGTGCGCCCGGCATTTGCGGCGAAACCAGGGACGATGCTTCCAGACTCCCGCCGCTTCCAACTTGGCATGAATGCGCAGCAGTCCGCGGCGCATGGTGTCGGCTTGCTTGCCCAGGCTGCCGGCCGTGTCGCGATAGCCGGTCAGTGGCTCGTCCAGCACGGCAACCTGGCCGAGCTGCGCGCAGCGGAGCCACAAGTCGTAGTCTTCGGGTCCGAACAGCTCGGTGTCGAACGGGCCGGCCCGCAGGGCGATGGATCGCCGCACCACGATCGACGACGTGGCCAGCGGATTGAACAGCAACATCTCCGCCAACGAGACAGGGTTGATTCTGGCGGCCGACGGATCGGCCAGCATTGCAAACGGCCCAGGCCAAGCCGTCAGCCCGGTCGCCAACAAGCCAACATCGGGGCGACTTTCCAACGCGGCGACCTGCCGCTCGAGCTTGGACGGATGCCAGGCGTCGTCGGCATCTAAAAATCCGATCAGCTCCCCAGTCGCCAGGCGCAGCCCGGTGTTGCGGGCCGCGGCGACGCGACCGTTCGGCTGCCGGACATACTGAATTCGATCTCGAAACGGAGCGAGACGAGCCTCGGTGTCGTCCGTCGATCCATCGTCCACGACGATCACTTCCGCGGCGGGCCGGGTTTGCGCAAGCACGCTTTCCACCGCCTCGACCACCAGCGGCGCGCTGTTGTACGTCGGAATGATGACGCTTATACGCATGCCTGCTCGCTCGCTGCCGACGCTTCGGCTTTGGCGGGCGTATTCATCACTCGTCCGTAATAGTCGAGGATTTGATCGACCACCGCTTCGCGGCTGAAGTTTTGCAGGCAGTGCTGCTGGGCCAGCGAGCCCAGGTTCCGCCGCTCCCCCTCGCAGCCGGCCATCTGTTCGAGTTCGCAGGCCAATGCTCCCGAAGCCGCCATATCGATCGTTTTGCCCCCCGGCCCCACCATCCAGGCCATCACGGGATGCTCGTGAACCAGGCAGGGCAAACCGCTGGCCGCCCCCTCCAAAAGGGCAATCGGCATCATCTCTTTCAAGCTGCCGAGAACGAACAGATCGGCTGCCCGATAGAGGTCGGGCATTCGCGAACGCGGAAACCGGACCAGAAAGCGGACCCGATCGCCCAGCCGGCGTTTGCCTTCCGCCACCAGTTCGTCGGTTTCGGGCTCCCAGCCGCCGGCAATCACCAAATAGATCGGCAGGTCGGGCCGGCGCTGTAGCAGGGCAGCAAACTCGTCGAGCAGGTAATCGACCCGTTTGTGATTCCGCTTGATCGCCGCCGCCACCAGCACCACCAGGGCGTTGGGCGGAATGTCCAACTCGCGCCGCAATTCGGGCGATTGGCCGGGCCGGAAGAGACTGGTGTCGATAAAGTTGGGAATGGCGGTCCAGGTCGGCTTCCAGACGCCGGCCGCCCGCGACTCTTCCAGGTGCCAGGGGGCCAAGTGTTGCAGGTAGGTGATTTTTCGCTGGAAATCGAGCGGCTCCTCGGTCCCGTGGGCCAGGATGGTTTTGGTTTTTAACCACCCCAGCCGGCGGGCCCGCTGCACGTACAGCGCCACCTGCGGATCTTGCACATGCAGCAGGCCGACCCGCTCTTTCCGCAAAACCTTGATCAGATTCCACGCGTAGGTCGCCTGCTCGACGCCGTAGCCATTGCCCATTCCCAGTCGCCAGCCGAGAAACCGCGGCAAGCGGGCAAGGGTGTTTTTGGCCTGTGGCGACTCGCGCGTCCAGCAGCGAACGACTCGCTCGTAGTCGGCTTGCGGCTCGCCCCCCCCTTTGCAGACGATAACCGGCAAGCCGCGCTCGGCGAGCGCCTGGCCCAGGTCGTGCGCCCAGGCTTCGATCCCGCGGGCGACGTGCCCCAGGCCGGAGGAGGCAATCGCAATCGTCTTTTCTTTCATTTCAGTCCCACTCCAACAATCGCTTCTTACCATCCTCGAACCAGAAACCAACTAGATAGCGACTGAATCGAGGAAGATAATGACCAAGCGATCCAAATGCGCGACTGAGTCTAAAAGAAGGCGACTTCAAGCCTACACCTACGATCTGTGTGAACCCTGATGCCTTAAACTCGCTGTAGAGGAAATTGTGCTGGTGTGCTTCATATTTATTGAATCCGTCAATCGTCTCGCCGCCGCCACGTAAACAGGCGAAATTTGGCGTTGTCACTACGAAGGACTGCCGGCATACACGTTTCAGTTCGGTAAATAGCTTTTTGCCGTCCTCTTGCGGCAGGTGTTCGAGCACCTCGCAGGCTACGGCAGAATCGAATGATTTGTCCTCAAAAGGTAAATTCGTTGCAGATGCCACCTGAAGTTTGTCATATACATTGAATTGTGCGAGCGACTCGATGTGTGGCTCGAATAAGTCAATGCCCGTAATTGATACTGGCTCTTCGTTGGACCAGCGATAGGTCTTTAAAAGATAACCCCACTTACCATGGCCGCATCCCACGTCGAGAAAGTTGCTGCCCAATAGGTTAGGAACCACTAGGGCGTCAAATGTCAGCGGACTCGTGCTCATTGAAAGCGTCTTTCTTTGGTCCCTAGCATCTGACGATAAACGTCAAGCGTTTTGCGGACCATGTCGGCTTCGTGAAAGTGCGTAACGACCCGCTCGCGACCGGCATTGCCAAGTTGCTGCCGCAACTCTGCCGACTCGAGCAGTGGCCGCAGGGCAACGGCCAAAGCGGCAGGGCTCTGCGGAGGGGCCAAAAATCCCGTTTGCTCCGGCACAATCACTTCGGGGATGCCGCCGACCGTCGAGCCGACTGCCGGCAGGGCGTGAGCCATCGCTTCCAACAGGGCGTAGCCCAGCGTTTCCGCCAGAGAGGGAATAGCAAATATGTCGAGGGCGTCGAGAAACAGGTTGACGTCAGCCAGTTGTCCCAGGAAAAAGACGTGGGGGGCGAGGCCCAGGGCGTCGGCCTTCGCTTCCAGTTGCTCGCGGTGAAATCCCGACCCCGCGATCGCGACCTTGGCCTGCGGAAACTCGCCACGCAAAAGGGCCAGGGATTTTATTAAAGCGTCGAAACCTTTGACCGGATCGAGCCGGCCCATGCCGCCGATCAACAGGGCGTCCGCGGGGAGGCCCAGACGCCCGCGTGCGGCGGCCCGCGACGAGCTGCGGCAGAACCGCTCGGGATCGATCCCGTTATGAATAGTGACGACGCGATGGTCTGATATTCCAGTGCGCCGCATCCAATCGCGTTTGGTCGCCTCGCTAACGGCGATCGCCCGGTGCAGGCAGCGGTTGCTGTACCATTCCAACGCGCGATGCGGGAGCCCGCTCCGTACTCCATCCAGGTCGCATGTCGAATCGACGTGAAAAGTGCCCACGACCCGGGGAATCCCGGCTTGACGGGCGGCTAAGGGCGACTCTTCGCAACCGGTTCTCTGCGTATGAAACAGATCAAAGCGGTATTCGCCCAACCGCTTGGCCATCCGAGCGGCGTCTCGATAGAAACCCAGGCACTGCCGAGCCGGCCGGGGAACCAACCGGGCCAGCCGCGAACCCGCGCGAGTGCCTCTTGTTGCGGTTGTCGCTTCGCCCGGTCCCACCGCCGAGGCTAGGTGGGCTGGCATGGCGAGCGAGGCCAGGCGAATCTCCGGTCGCGGGGCATATTCCCCTTCCTGGTCGCCCAACACGGTGACCTCAAACTCGGCCACGTCGATCCCCGCCAGCAGGGAGTGCAGGTAGCGCCACGGCCCGGCATTGTTTACGCCGGGGCAATAAAAGCCGATTTTGTTGCGCGTGTGCATCGTACTTTTGCCAATGCCGGGCCTATGGGCCGATCCCAATGGGAGAGGGCCGGGGTGAGGGTTCTGGAAGAGGCTCTAAGTCTCGGAACCCAGATGCAAACAGGGTGTGCAACGCTTCATCCACTTCGGCCCGCGCCTCGGCGATCCAGCGCTGGCGCTGGTAGATCACATCGCTCGACAGGCCATTGCGGCATGCCCGCCAGGCCAGCGACGCCCAGCCCTTGCCGTAGGCCATGCCCCCGCGGATCGCGCAGACGGCGGCTTGGGGACGACTCATGGGCGCGATCCGCAAGGTCGAGCGTACGCCCCAGTAATGTCGCTGCAAAAACCATTGCTTGTGCAGCCGGCTGGGTGGTATGCGATGCCAGAGAAATGCTGCCGGCTCGTAGATCAGTTTGCCCCCCGCCGCGGCGATCCGGCGGAGGACGTCGGTTTCGTCGCCGCTGATCAAGCTGGTGCCGACCCTTCCCAGTTCGATGCGAAAACAGCCGATTTTCTCGAACCAGCAGCGTTTGATCGCCAGGTTCAGGCCGCAGATTTCGTCGGGACTGCAAATCCGCCGTACCGGCCCCCGATCGACGCGCGACAACAGGGACTCCTCGGTGATGCCGATCCAGTTGGGGCGGGCGTCGGGAAAGCGGAGCTCGGCGCGGCCGCCGACCGCGTCGCAGGCTTCTTCGCGAAATGCCTGGCACAGCGCTTGCAGCCAGTACGGCTCGACATCGACATCGTCGTCGAGAAACGCGATCACATCGGCCTGCGACAACCGAATCGCGGCGTTGCGGGCGTGGCACAGCCCGGGCCGCCTTTCGACTTCGCAGACCAGCCGCGTTCCCAAGCGATCGGCGAACTGCTCCACCACATGCGGGGTATGATCGGTGCAGTTGTTGGCGACGACGATGATCCGCCAGTCGATCCCCTCGGGCTGCGTGAGTCGCGTGAGGCCCTCCAGGGTGAGCGCCAGCTCGGCGGCACGATTGTGCGTCGGAATCGCGATATCGACGGTGTTCATAAAAGCAAATTCCCATCCCAACATACTATGCCAATCTAGCTGGGTCCTAACTTCGTCCGGTAACGACCCTGGCCGCTGCCCGCCCCACGGCTTTGACGAGCTGCTTGAACAGGCCCCGCACGCTGCCGTATTGGTTCAGCACTCGTTCTTGAACCAGGTGCAGACAAAGGTCGTCCGCGGGCTGCTCGGGCAGGAGATTCGGATGACGGTCGATGGTGGCTCGATCGACGAATAAAAAGACGTTCTGCTGGTACCACCATTTTACCGCGGGATGGCGCCACACCTGGCGGCGAATCGGATCGAGCCGCACGAAGTCGTATCGGGCAAAATGTTTCTGCCAGAACCTGGGCCACTGTTCATTGACATGGTGCGTTCCCCCTTGGCCCGGCAAAGCGGCGGAAAAGAGCACCGCCGGCGCCGCTTCCGTCAGCGTGCGGACCAGCCCCGCCGCCCGCGAATGCGGCAAATGCTCGCCCACTTCCAGGCAGACCGCCAGATCGAAGCGGCCTTCGATTGAAAACGGCTGGGCAATGTCGGTCGGCCGGAAACACTCGCTGGGAATCAAGAGCCGCGAGCGATCGACGTAGTCGCCGTCGTAACCCAAGATGGTCGCAGCGCCCTGTTCCTGAAAGCCGCGCAGCCAGGCCCCCCGGCCGCAGCCCACGTCCACCACCGTTTGGCAAGGGACCAGTTCGCGAACCAGGGGAACAATGGCACGGGCCGAGGCGAGCGAACCGTCGTCGATCGAATCGAAAAAAGCGGCATCGTAGAGGCTGGCTTGGCCCTGCGCGCTGGCGCGAGTAACTTCGGCGGTCGCCATGTTCATTCCACCTTGGCTTGAGGGAAACGGATGGGGTGAATCGGATATAGCAGACCTCGTTGATCCATTGCCGGATGCGGGCGTCGAGCTGGCGCTGGGCCAAAAGGAGGTCGAAAGGTTCCGTGCCATTTACAGTTTGCCGATCGCCACGTTGGAAACGGGGAATACGAATCCGTGATCGACGCCATAAGGAAAGGTGCGACCGGGAACGGGGGATTCCGCGATGTGAAACCAGCATTGACGATCGATCATTTCCAGCGTGGCGCTATGATTCGTCCCAACCCACGTTGAAATGCCGTAATCACCCGGTATGAGCGGCGGAAGCTCCACCGTCAACTTCAGCCGGTACGATTGGTCCATGCCGCCGGCAGACTTGGAATAAATGAATCCTTGCGCCTTGGGCTGGCATTGCATGATGGGCGTGCCGGTATTATCCACGATGTCGAGCGAACAAAACGCGGGGGCGTGCTCGGCCGTGCTGGTAACCACCGCTTCGCATTCCAGCAGCAGCCGCGGCTGCTGGCCCGAAACGCGACAATCGACCGACATGATGCTTAAAGGGCGCAGCGGCAGGTCCGCCGGACGCGTCCAGGCGGCCTGTTGCGTGGGACCGGTTGCATTGGCATAGGCGGCTAGCGCCGGGTTTACGTCGTCGAAACAGATCAGCTTCCCGTGCTCCAGAACGGCGCACGTATCGCACAGCGTCTTGACCGCCATCATGTTGTGGCTGACGAACAGGATCGACCGCCCGTGACTGCGCACCTCGGCCATTTTGCCCAGGCACTTCTTCTGAAACGCCGCGTCGCCGACCGCCAGCACCTCGTCCACGATCAGAATTTCCGGCTCCAAATGCGCGGCCACGGCAAAGGCGAGCCGGACGTACATCCCGCTCGAATAGCGCTTGACGGGCGTATCGAGAAATTGCTCGACCTCGGCGAAATCGACGATCTCGTCGAACTTGCCGTCGATCTCGCGCTTGCTCATGCCGAGAATGCTGCCGTTCAGATAGACGTTCTCGCGGCCGGTCAGCTCCTGGTGAAAGCCGGTGCCGACCTCCAGCAGGCTGCCGACGCGGCCGTTGAGCGCCACCCGCCCCTCGGTCGGCTTGGTGATGCGGCTAAGAACCTTCAGCAGCGTGCTTTTGCCGGCGCCATTGCGCCCGACGATGCCCACGACCTGCCCCGGCTGTACCTCGAAATTGATGTTGCGGAGGGCCCAGAACTGTTCGGAGATAACCGACTTTTCCCCCCGCAGCTTGCGCAGCGGCAGCGCCGCGAGATCGGCCAGCGAATCGCGCAGGGTTTGATAGCGCACGCCCTGGCGCTGGTGATTCACGATGTAGCGTTTGCCAAGATTGTTGATCTGCAGCGCGGCGACCATAAGGCTGGATGTACTTTGAAGAGAAAGCGAAGGGAGGATCGGTTCAGGAATATAGAAACAAATAACAGTCAAATGATGTCGGAAAAGTTGTCTTCCACGCGGCGGAAGTACAGGCATCCCACGACGAACATCAGCGCCGAGCCCGCGGCGGCCAAGGCAAACGGCGCCCAGGCAATTGGTTCGCCCAGCACCGCGGCGCGAAACGTCGAAATGAGCGGCGACAGCGGGTTGGCGGCCAACAGGTAATCGAGCCTGCCGGTGCCGTTGGCCGTGGGGTCCATATAGATCGTGGGGGTCGAGAACATCCAAACCTGGATCATAAACGGCACCACATGGCGAAAATCTCGATACGCCACGTTCAAGGCCGACAGCATCGTCCCCACCCCGGCTGCCGCCAGCATCAGGCAGACGCACACCAACGGAACCGCCAATAAGCCGAGGGTCGGAGGAACGCCGTACCAGACCATCATGACCAGCAAGAGGCCAAAAGCGATGGCAAAATCGACCACCGCCGCCCCCACCGAGGCAAACGGGATCGAAAGCCGAGGGAAATAGATCTTCGTGATCAGCCGTTCGGAACTGACCACGCTATTGGCGCCGTTGGCGATGGCGGTCGAAAAGAACGTCCAGGGGAGCAGCCCCGCATAGACGAACAGCGGATAGGGAACATCACCGGCGGGCAACTGGGCGAGCCGCGAGAAAAAGATGGTGAATACCACCATCATCATCGCCGGCTGGAGGATCGCCCAGGCGGCGCCCAGCACGGTTTGCTTATAGCGAACCTTGATGTCGCGCCAGATCAGAAAGCCGAGCAGCTCGCGAAATTTCCACAGTTCGCCGACGTTGATCAGTTGCCAGCCGCGCGGCGGTTCGAGTATCGTTTGCGCGAGGCTGGCCGCGGATTTTTCCGGTCCAGCGGCTGGCCGAATAACGCCGAGCCGCTGGTCGGTTCGCAAATCGGCAAGTTCCGCCAGGGGCGCTTCAGGAATGGACATACTCTCACTTACCGTTGCCCCTTAAAAGAGGCGATAGACGAAACGAATGTAGATATAAAGTAGCAGGATGAATCCCAGGCTGACGCCGGCCATCTGCGCCAACAGTCGCGGCGTCAGCTTGAGCGGTTGGACGGTGGTTCCGCGACAAGCCAGGCGCTCGAAGCTGACGCCCAGGCCCGCCACCAGGTAGGTCGGCACGACATCGCAGCGGGTCAGCGTCAACATCGAGGCGGCGTAGGCAGCCAGCGCCCCCATCAGGTAAGGCTGAAAATTGCGGAGCATGGGCGAATCGATCTGCTTTCGCACCGATTTCAGCCGCCAAACCGAAACCAAGACGATGTAAATCAGCCCGATGAACAGCGTGCCGCCGACGAGGCCCCACTCGGCGAGCGCCTGCACGTACGAGCTGTGGGCCACCAGCCCTTCCTCCTGTACGAACCGGCCGTGACCGATGCCGAGAATCGGATGCCATTTCATCATTTGCAGGCCAGAATACCAGAGATCGGTGCGCTGGCTCCCCGTGCCGCCCGAGATGCCGCCGGCAATGTCCGCCTGCCGGCCGCCATAGACCATCAACAGCAGCACTACGACCCCGGCGAAGGCGGCCCCCGCCCGGCTGACGCCGAACCGATTGAAAAAGAACGCGGCCATTCCGACGATCAAGGCGATCAGCCCGCCGCGCGACTCGGTCAGCGCCAGGACGTATCCCAAAAACAACAGCGGCACGACGATCGCGAAGCGGGCCGTCCCCAGCTTGCGGTAAAAAATCGCGCCCAGGCAGATCAGCATGCTCAAGACCACGATCATCGACAGGTCGTTCGGATCGGCGAAGACGCCAAAGGCCGCCAGGCGATACGAAGATGTCAGATCCCCGGTCGCCGCGTCGAGGTTGGTCTGCCGGGGATGGGTAATGGCCGGCAGGTACAGTTGCCCGTGGAAACTGGCCGTGGCCAAGGCCGAGAGGGCGAGAGTCAGCACCACCACCGTCGTTAAATACCAGCCGAACCGCTGCGCGTTGGTCAGAACGGCGGTGATCAGCAGGAAGTAGGCCACCACTTTGAGAAATTCGAGCCCCCACTCCCAAGCCTTGTCCAGATCGGCGCGGACGACCAACGACAGCACCAGAGCGACCAGGATGCCGATGACGCACACCGTGGCGGGGGAGCGGCCGATTCCCCGCTTTAACTGGTGAACGATGGCAGGCGCGGCAACCAGCAGATTGACGACGATTAAAACGTTGTATAGCGGCACCGTTTCCAGACCGGATACGAGATCTTGCGGCCTGAGAAACAGGGCACAATTCACCAGGATAAACAATGCAAAATCCACGGCCTGTCTCGCCAATCCTTAGCTTGCACAAGACTCGGCTTCGACCAGGACGGCTACCGACGGTTCCAACTCTTCACGTTCGCCGGCAAAACCCTCCGCTTCGCGGCGCGGGGTGCTGCCGTCCCCTTCGATGGCCGCGCGGTTGACGATGACCGAGATCGTGGTGGGGCCGCCGCCGGCCGCGGCTGTCACCGAAAGCGCCGGCAATTCCACTTCTCGCCAGAGGCCCAACAGCACCACGGCCCGCCCGCCGCGCAATCCGACCAGACGGAGCAGGGTGCAAGCCGCGATGCGCAGGTCCAGCAACATTCCGGCGGTGCGGATATACTCCGTATCCAGCACCAACTTGCGGCGGACGCTGTTCAGATCGGTGTCGGGGGGCAGGTTGATCTGCGCCAGTCCGGTAATACCCGGCGCGATCCGCAGTCGATCCAAGTAGCCCGGAATCTGTTCCGCCAGCACGGCGACAAACTCGGGTCGCTCGGGACGCGGGCCCACCAGCGACATCTCGCCGCGGACCAGGTTCCAAAGCTGCGGCAACTCGTCCAGATGCAGCTTCCGCAGCCAATACCCCAATCGCGTAATCCGCTTGTCGTCTCCGGCCGCGGCCCAGGCCGGGCCGATTCCCACTTCCGCATCGGCCCGCATGCTGCGCAGCTTATACATGGTAAACAGCCTTCCCCCGCGACCGACGCGGGCCTGGCTGTAGATGCCCGGCCCCTTCGACGACCAGCGAATCGCCAGAACCAGCGCCCCGATTACCGGCGCGGCCAGGATCAAAAGCGCCAGGCCCAGCAGGCGATCGACGACACCCTTGCGGGTATAAAACGGCGATTCGTGGGTCGCCACATGGCAACAGTACTGGCTCGAAAGCGAGTTCATCGAGGTGCTATTCCAAGGCTCTTTAGAGGCGATTTCGATGGTTGCCATCGAAGGACTCCTTCCCAGGCGGGTTAGTTGGCGAGAAAGCTGATACGCGAACTGCGGACGAGCCGCGGCGACAGGTCGGCGAGAAACCGCGTCAGGAAATCGTGGCAGGGGTCGGTTTCTGGCTGAGAGGCATCGGCCAAGGGGGGGCCAGAAATCTCCAATTTGTAAAGCACCGGAAGTCCGGCAAAGGCAAAACGCGGGCTGCCGACGGCCCGCCAGGCGCGGCCATCGCTCCAGCCGTAAATGGCGCGGATGCTGGGTTTGGTTTCGTGGCGCGAATTGGCGCGCAGGTTCCAGAAGGTGTGGCTCGTTCCGTTGCGATCCTTAATCGTCATCTCCTGGCGTTGGGCGGCCATTTCGTAGTCCTGGCTCGAATAGCAGATCTCGGGCGTGTGGACCGAGATGGGGCCGCTGGGTCCGGCGACCAGCGCCACTTGGACACTGTTGCCCGTTTGATCGTTCGTGTAAACGGCGTGATGAGAAGCGGCGCATTGCAGAATCTTGGCGACGGCTTCGTCAATTTCCTGCGTCTTTGCCAGTCGCCAGGGACCGAGCTGGGAGGGGAGCGCCCCTTGAAGATTTTTCGCCGCCGACCGAAGCGTGGCCGCGTCTTTGGACCGATCGGTCATCTCGCCGTGCAGCCACCCGCTGCCCAGCGTTCCCAGCGGCAAGAGGACGGCCGCAATCGTGAAGAGTATCAATCGCATCAATAGAACTCCAGATCGAGCGCGAGGCAGGACGGCAAGGCAACGGCTAAAAAAACTTTGAGGAAATCACAATTCTTCGGTCTTCAGATCGGCCTTCAGATCGGTCTTCAAGCGTTCGATCTGTTTTTTGTCGGAAGGAGTTAAAATCTGCTTTTCCAGGTTTTGTTTCATGGCCGTTTCAAACTGTTGGCGGGCCCGCTCGCTCGTTCCCGCGTCGTTGTAGGCCAGTGCCAGGTGGAATTTGTGGCGCGGATCGGACTTCGTGCCCCGAGCCGCCGCCTCCAATAGGGAGAGGGCGTCGGTCGAGCGCCCCGAGGTAATCAAGATCGTCCCCTTGGTGTCCAGAAGCGTCGGTTGTTGGCCCCGCAGGTCGATGGCCCGCTCGACCAGTTCCAGCGCTTCGGGCCGGCGATCGGGCGTTTCGGCCACCAACACGGCCAGGTTGTTGAGCGCGGAGACGTGGCGCGGCGCAAGCTCGATGACCTGGCCGAGCAATTCGATCGCCTCGGGATAGCGGTCTTCCAAGACCCGCAGCATCCCCACGCCGTAGAGCAAATCCGAATCCTCCGGAAACTTCTTCATGGCGACCGCCAGCAGGGGTTCGGCCAGTTCCATGTGCTCCGGCTTGGCCCCGCCTTCCAGCAAGAGCGAAGCCAGAACGACCCACGGCCGGCTCGTGGCGTCGCGCTCCGAAGCCATCTGGCAGATCAGGATTGCCTCGCGAGCGCGATCCTGCCGCATCAGAGCCAGCGCCAGAACAGGGAACTGTTCCGGGTCTTCCTGAACGACGATCCGATACCACCGCTCGGCCCCGACCAGATGATTGACCGTCAGGTACAAATCGCCGATCGCCCGCGCCAGCCGGCTGCGCTCGACCGCGCTCTTGGCGGCGACCAGCAACTCTTTCGCTTTTGCTTCGAGGGTCGGTTCGATCTCGCCGCTTTTCCCCAAGGCCGCCAGGTACTTTACCCGGGCGATCAGGGGACGGACGGAATCACGATCGACCGCTTCGAGCCGGACGATCCAGGGTTCGCATTCGATTGCCGTACCGTGCAAAATTCGCAGGTCGATGAACTGCGCGATGGCGGCGGGATTGTCGTGGGTCATTCCTTTCAGGCGGTCTTCCAGACGGCCGAGCCAGACGCCGGCGTCGGCCTTGCGGTCGTGCCGCAGAAAAAAGCCGATGAGCGCGGCAACTTCCGAGGGCTGGGCCCGCGAGCGACCGGCCACGAACAGCAATTGTTCGCTGGCCGCCTTGAGCTTTCCGGCTGCCTGTTCCGGATCGACGGTGCCCCTCGCCTGTTGCTCGTAAAACTGTGCCAGCAGCAGGCGGTCGTTGGTGGTGGCGGCGGCGTCTTTGACGATCTGCTCGAAAATCTGCACGGCCCGCACCAGATCGTCGGCGTTGCCGTGCTGGGCCAGCAACAGCGCGCGAACGCGGCGATCCTCGATGGTTTGGGCGCTTCCCACCAGCGATCCGCCGAGCAGTTCCTCGGCCTGGGCGAGCTCCGCTTCGGTGCCGCCGGCCGCCAGGATGGCCGCCAGCATCCACCGCGCCTGGGAGAGCTTCGAGTCCAACTGCATGGCCCGCTGCAAGTGGTGCTTGGCCCGATCGCGGTCGCTCGCCAAAAAGATTCGCGCCAGGTGCAGATGCACGTCGGCCCGTTTCGGCGCCCGCTCGCTCAGTTGCAAGAATAGTTGCTTGGCCCGCGCCGGGTCGCCCAGGCGGAGATAGCCTTGTCCCAGAACGAGGTCGCGTTCGTCGGCGTCGAGCGTCGCATGTTTGGTAATGGAAGCGAGCACCTCTTCGGCCCGCGGCTTGTCGCCGATGCGCAAGTAATAGCTGAACAGACCGTTCCAGACGCGCACGTCCTGCGGATGATCGATGGTGGCCTGAGCGAACACTTCCCGCGCCTCGTCCAGCTTGTCTCGCAAGAGCAGCAGACGCCCCAGCCACAACCGGGCCCGCACGTCGGCGGGACGCTGAACGACGGCCTCGCGGGCGATCTCGATCGCCTTTTCAGGCCGATCGTTATAAAGCTGGTGATTCGACGCGATCTCGGTCAGGCGTTGCGACGCCGGCAGGTGCGATTCGAGCCGAGCTAGATAGCGTTCCACGTCGGCGGTGCGCTGGAGCGAATCGAGACAGGCAATCAACTGCTCGAAAATGGCATACCGACGTTCGCCCAGCGAAACCGCCTGTTCGTAAGAGTCCACCGCCGCTTCCAACCTTCCCAGGCGTTGCTCGATCGCCCCGCGCAAGGAAAAGGATTCCGCCCAGTTCGGGCGCAAGGTGGCCAGTTGGGCTTGCTCGGAAAGCGCCTCTTTAAGCACCGGGTCGGCGGCATCTTTCGCGGTGGAATAGAGCCGGATGATGCGATAGTACCGAGACCACAACTCGCCGAGCGGGCCAGCCTGGGTCAAGCGATCTTCCCAGGCCGCGAGCGCCGCGAAATCGCCGCCCCGCAGTTCCAATTCGGCCAGCCGACAGAGCACGCCCACGTCTTTCGGGTTCTGGGCCAGGTCGGCGGTCAACAGCGTCCGCATTGCGGTCAGGTCTTGCTTGGCCTGGGCGACCTGCAACAACTCGCGGCGAATCCGGGCCCGCGCCGTCAGCGGCAAGCGGGCGCTCGCCTCGTCCAAGATCTGCTTGGCCTTGGCGTAGTCTTCGTGAATCAGGGCCCGCCGCGCGGCGGCGACCGCCGCATCGGCCCCGGCGGCCGGCAGCCGGCTCAACTGCTGCCACGCTCGTTCGGCATCCTCGAACAGGCCCAACCGCTCGTACGCCAGGCAGGATTGAAACCAGAACTCGGCGCGGTCCTGGTGTTGGTCTTCGGCCAGACGAAGAATTTCCCCCGCCGCCGTGCGCGCCTGGTCCGGGTCGTTGTCGGACTGGGCGCGGAGGGCGACGTAGTCGGCCCGCAGAAAGTCGATTCTCCAGGGGGCTTCGACTCCTGCCGTCGTTTTGAAGCGATCCAGCCCCTTGAGCGACTCCTCGACCCGCGTCCAGTTGCGCTCGCGCGACGGCGTGACGGCTTGAAGTTGCAACTCGGCGGTCGTTAAAACGATCCAGGCTTCCGGCAAGTCGTGAGCCACGAGGATCTGTTCGGCCCGATCGATGGCCAATTCGGCGCGGCCCGCCGACAGCCAGGAGTGCGCCGCCGCCATCCGCGACGCAACCGAGTCGGGCTGGAAGTTGGCCGCCCGGTCGAAGGCCGTGGCGGCCGCCGACCAGTCTTCCAGGCCCGCGTAGGCGCGGCCCAGCAGATCCCACGCATAGTGCGAGATGACGGGGTCGGGCTGCACCTTGGGCTGGTGGGCGATCGCTTGCTGCAAATCGGCGGTCGCTTCCGAAAAGCGGCCGATGCGGAGCCGATAGTTGGCGCGACGCAAAGCCTGGGTCTGCATCAGCTCCAGGTGATCGCGGCGGGAGATCGTGCCTCCTAGATTCGCCAGAATGTCGTCCACGGCATCGATCGATTCCTTCGCTTCGTCCGGCTTCCCGGCCTTCAGCAATTGGTCGGCGATCCGCGAGAGGAAGACGGACTTTACGGTCGGCGACCGAAAGAGCTTGATGCCGTCGTTCCAGTGCGCGATGGCCCCGTCCAAATCGTCCTGCATCACCGCCATGTCGCCCAGCCGGAGATACGGTTCCGCGCTGTCGTGTCCCAGTTCTTCTTCAATCAGCCGGCGGAACAAGCGCTGGGCCGCCCGCAGCTTGTCGCGCCACTGGCCGGTGGCGGCGCTGGTTTCGCGGAGCTGTCTGGCTTCGTCAAAGTGTGCGCGGGCCGCCACCAAGACGACTAGTTCGTCGTTCGGAGCGAGCCGCATCGCGCGGGCCAGGTCGGCGGCGGCACCCTCAATTTTGTACCGCGTTCGATGCGCGTGGCGGGCGAGCAGCGCCCGGGCGTCCTCCGGACTCCGATTGACCACCGCGTCGAGCAGCGCATCCGCCGTCTGCTCGCGCTCGAGCTGGTTCATGCCGCTGCGGTGAGCGGCCACGACATCGGGAAATTCGCGATAGATGCCGGCCGTCGCTTCGGCGAGCGCCACGTCGGTCGGATTGTTGTCGATCGCCGCCAACAGCGAAGCGAGCAAGCCCAGTTCCTCGGCGCTTTGGGATGCCAGCGACCCGCGCATCCATTGCAGGTAACGGGCCAGCGCGAACACCCGGTGAGCCGCCGGATGGTTCTCGTCCTCGGCGAGCATTTCTTGAGCTTCGCTTTCGGCTTCGAGCAGCCGACCGGTTTCGAGCAGCAGCCCGGCCAGCCCGGCCTGCAATTCCCGGCCTTCCTCGCCCAGATCGGAAGCGAGCGCCCGGTAGTGCAACGCGACACAGCGCTGCTTCTCGTCCAGGGTGGTGGCCCCTTTGCCATAGACCACCGCCAACTGGGCCCGCACCACCGCATCTTGCGGCTTGAGACGGAGATAGCGATCCAGGAGATCATCGACACGCAACTGAACCCGCAGATC
>JBBDYF010000225.1:0-7686 GCA_040901775.1 Pirellulaceae bacterium
GGTCCACCTTCGATCGACTGGCAATCGATGGAAGACACCGGGCGCATTCGCCAGGCGATTGCCAAGGTGGTTCCCGGCTTCGAGCAACTGGCCACGATCGACAAAACGAAACAGGAGTTTCAGCTTCCCGGACGGACCTTTCATCGGCCCACCTTTGCAACGCCCGATGGCCGCGCAGTCCTGCACGCGCACGACTTGCCCCCGCTGGCCGGCGACGAGGGGGAATTGCGGCTGATGACCGTCCGCAGCGAGGGGCAATTCAATACCGTCGTCTATGAGGACGAAGACATCTACCGCGGGCAGGACCGCCGCGACGTGATCCTGCTCCACCCCGACGACATCGCCCGGCTCGGCTTATCCGCCCAGCAGCGGGTTTCGATCCGTAGCGAAACCGGGGTCATGCACGGTATCCTGGTGCGGAGCTTTCCGGAAATCCGAGCGGGCAACGCCCTGATGTACTATCCCGAGGCGAACGTGCTGGTCTCGCGGCAGGTCGATCCGCAGTCGAAAACTCCGGCCTTCAAAAGCGTGTTGGTCACGATTGCAGCGAGTAAAACGGATTTGCCGACCCTCGCTACCCGGACGGCTTGAAAATCCGTTCCGCCGTGCTGTCGGCGGAGTTTTAGGCATCTCGCGAATAGCCCTCCCCGTTTTTGCCGGCGGCAAGGTCCGGCCCATTCAGCGTCGAAACAGGGCCTATGGAAACCAACGTCTCAAACCCCCGCGGCGCCACGATCCTGGGCGAGCGCTCCGCGGGTCTGGCCTGGTGGTCGGCGGCGACCATCCTGGTCAGCGCGTTTTTGCTGTTCCAGGTGCAGCCGGTCATCAGCAAGACGATCTTGCCTTGGTTCGGCGGGAGTCCGGCGGTCTGGACGACGGCGTTGCTTTTTTTTCAGGTCGTGCTGCTGGCGGGTTACGCCTATGCCCACGTACTGATTCGCTACGTTCCGCTCGCCCGGCAGGCGCTGGTGCATGTCGGGCTACTGCTGCTGGCACTCGCCACGCTGCCCATCACGCCCGGCGATTATTGGAAGCCGGCCGACGGCAACTACCCGGCGCTGCGCATTTTGGCCCTCTTGCTGCTGAAGGTGGGACCGACCTACTTCCTGCTTTCGGCGACCGGCCCACTGGTGCAGGCCTGGTTTAGCCAGGCCTATCCCGGCCGCTCGCCCTACCGGTTGTACGCGTTGTCGAACATCGGTTCGTTGGTCGCCCTGCTCAGCTATCCGTTCTTGTTCGAGATCATGCTGCCGGTCAACACCCAAGGCCAGCTTTGGTCGTTGGGGTTCGTGATTTTTGCGGGGCTGATTTCGGTCATGGCCCTGGGCGTCTGGAAGATGGCGGACGACGAGGTCAAAAAGACCGCCGCCGTCAACGAGTTGCCCGAGTCGTTTCGCACCGCCTTCGCCGACCAATCGGCCGCGGCCTCCGCGCCGCCGTCGGTGCTGATGCGGATCGGCTGGATTTTGCTGGCCGCCCTGGGAACGACTTCGCTGATGGCGATCACCAACCACGTTTGCCAGGACATTTCGGTCGATCCCTTCATGTGGGTCGTGCCGCTCAGCCTGTACCTACTGTCGCTAATCATTTGCTTCGACAGCGATTGGTGGTACATCCGCAAGCTCTGGGGACCGCTGGCGATTCTGGGAATTCTGGCTCTCTCGGCGGTCAACAATGGCGAGTCGGTTCGCCTCGAACTGCAGGAACTGGCCGATCCAGAGACATTCGTCGATGAGCCGGGCGAGACCAACGAAGCACCGTGGCGCAACGCGATCGGCCGACAGTTCGTCCCTGCGGCGAAAGCGGCCGAGTGGGTTTGGGACCGGCTGGTGCCCGTCGAACTGACCATCTGGTACTCGGACAACCTCGTCGCCCAAGCGATTGCTTATGTTGCGGTGCTGTTTTTGATCTGCATGGTCTGCCACGGCGAGCTGGCCAAGTCGAAGCCGCAACCCCGGCATTTGACGATGTTCTTCCTCACGATTTCCGCCGGGGGGGCCCTGGGCGGGTTGTTCGTGGCGGTCGTTTGCCCGCTGGTGTTTACAACCTACTTCGAGCTGCCGCTCTGCATCGTGCTGGGCTTTCTGCTCGGCTGGCTCGCTTTTGCCAACGACGGCCGCGATTCGTGGCTGAAAGGGCGCGACCTGCTGCAATGGACGGCGGCCTTTGTGGTGGTCGGAACGACCTTGATCGTGGGCCGTTCGCACTACGAAACCTTGGACGAAGGAACGATTGCCCGGCGGAATTTCTACGGAATCTTGTCGGTCAAGAAGGTCGATCAGGACGACCCGGCCATTGCGGGTCGGCAGCTCTATCACGGGCGCATACTGCATGGAATGCAGTTCCGCGAGCCGATCGAGGTGGGCGAGGAAGTCCTGTTTCAGCCCCCCGAGGCGAGTGCCACGCAGACGTTCGTGGCCACCGAAATCAAAGAGGGGCGGGTCACTTTGCGCGGCAGCGACGGCCGGGAATATCGCCGCTCGCTGGGCGATTGGAGCCTGGAACTTGCCCAGCCGCAGAACCACCCCCGCGAGCTGGAGCCGAACACGTATTACGTCGCGTCGAGCGGGGTGGGCGTCGCGGCCGAGCACTATCCTCGCTTGCCCGGCCAGGGAATGCGGGTCGCGGTGATCGGCTTGGGAACCGGCACCATGGTGTCGCATGGCAAACAGGGGGACTTCTATCGCTTTTACGAGATCGACCCCAAGGTGGTGGCCATGTCGGACAAGTACTTCACCTATCGAGCGAAGAGCCCGGCCGACAACGAGGTGGTGCTGGGAGACGCCCGCATTCAGATGGAGCGGCAGGCCGACCAGAACTACGACCTGATCGTGCTCGACGCCTTTACCGGCGACGCGATTCCCGCCCACTTGCTGACGCAAGAGGCGTTCGTGCAGTATTTGCGGCACTTGCGCAAGGATGCCCAGGGAAACTCCTTGGGAATCGTGGCGGTGCATATCAGCAACCGCTATCTCAACCTCGAGCCGATCGTGGCAGCCCTGGCCCGCAAGTTCGAGTTGCCGGCCAAGGTGTTTCACGTCGATGAAGGGGACCACGGCAACGACAACGGCGACACCGGCAGCGATTGGATCCTGGTCACGCGCAACGAGGAGTTTTGGAACGATCCCGCGGTCAAGCAGCTTGCCGAGCCGCTGAGCGTCGAGCCCGAGGAAGAGCTGCTGTGGACGGACCAGCGGAGCAGTTTGTTTCCGATTTTGGAGTAGAACACAACGCATGTCGCACGACGCTCCCGCGCCCGCTGAATCGTCGCCGCCACCTCCACGCCCCAGCGGGTTGATTGGCCGCTGGCAGGCGATTCCGCTGTATTTGCGCATTCTGGCAGGCGTGCTGTTGGGGGTGCTCGTCGGCGTGCTCCTCGGCGAGCGCGCCCAGCCGCTCGAAATCCCCAGCAAACTGCTGCTCCGCCTGCTCGGCGGCCTGGCCCCACCACTGATCATGCTGGCGGTCGTGCAGGCCCTGATGCACGCCAATATTCCCAAGGGGAGCGGCTTGCGGCTGATCGGCCTGCTCGTCTTAAACACGCTAGTGGCAATCTTCATCGGCCTGGGGGTGGCCAACACGGTGCGGCCCGGCAAGTGGCAGCCGATGCAGGCGCCTCCCGCGGCGCAAGACGACGAGCAGCAGCCTAACGCGGTGCAGCAGTTTCTCGACAATGTTCCCAAAAGCCTGCTTGGCCCGTTTGGCGACGAAGGCAAGGTGATCTCGGTCATCCTGCTGGCGCTGGCGTTTGGCATCGCCATTCGCCGGCTGTCGCCCGCGCAGTTTGCCATCGTATCGGAATGGGTGGAGATTGGGTTCCAGATTTTGGTGACCATGCTGCACTGGGTCATCGAAGTCATTCCACTCGCCGTCTTCGGCATCGTGGCCAGCACGGTCGGGGTGAAGGGTTTTGGCGCGTTCATCAACCTGGGGGCGTTCGTCGTCGCGGTGCTCATCGCCCTCGCTTTGCAGATAACCTATTACCTGGTCCGCATCCGCTTCGGCTCGTGGGTCCGTCCGCTGGACGCCCTGCGCGGCATGCGCGACGCGCTGGTGATGGCCTTTTCGACAGCCAGTTCCACCGCCACCATGCCGGTGACGTATGCCTGCCTGCGCGAGCGGGTCGGCGTGCGCGAGCGATCGGCCAGCCTGGGGGCCTTGATCGGTGCGAACTTCAACAACGACGGCACCGCCCTGTACGAAGCGATGGCGGCCCTGTTCATCAGCCAGTTGATCGGCCTGGAACTGACGCTGACCCAGCAGTTGCTGGTGGTGCTGACGAGCGTGGCGGCCTCGGTCGGCGCGGCGGGCATTCCCGAGGCGGGAATCGTGACGATGACCCTCGTCTTCAATGCCGTCGGGTTGCCGCTGACGTATATTCCAATCCTACTCACCGTCGATTGGTTTCTCGATCGCTGTCGCACGGCGGTGAACGTGATGGGGGACGTGAACGTAAGCTGCCTGCTGGATGGCCAGGTGCGCGAGTTTCCCGAAACCGACGAGTCGCCCGCGATCTTAGACCCGCAATAACCATCGTGCCCGCCGAAACGTTTCGCCAACTCGCGTCCCGTCTGGCCTGGCGCTGGCTCCGCCTGGCGCTCGCCGGCTACCTGGTGGTGCTCCTCTTGCTGCTGCTTTTGGAAAACATGCTGCTCTATCCCGCCCCCAAGTATCCGCAAGGAGACTGGGAAGGGGCCGGCGTGCCGCATGAAGACGTCTATTTTGACTCGGCCGATGGCACCAGGCTGCACGGCTGGTACGTCGAGCATCCGCAGCCGAGAGCCGTCGTGCTGTATGCGCACGGCAACGGCGAGCACGTCGCGTATCTCGGCCCGTACCTCAAGCAGTTGCGCGACGAGCTGCGGATCAGCATTTTTGCCTTCGACTACCGCGGCTACGGCCGGAGCGAAGGCTCGCCGCTGGAGCGCGGCATTTTGGAGGATGCCCAGGCGGCCCAGTTATGGTTGGCCAAGCGCACGGGCTGCCAGCCCAACGAATTGGTCCTGATGGGCCGCTCGTTGGGTGGGGCCGTGGCGGTCGATCTGGCCGCCAGTGGCGGGGCCCGCGGTCTGGTGCTGCAAAACACCTTCACCTCGCTCCCCGATGCGGCCGCCCGACTCTACCCCTGGGTGCCGGTTCGTTGGTTGATGCGCAATCGGTACGATTCGCTGGCCAAGATCGGCCGTTATAACGGCCCGGTTCTTTTCAGCCACGGCACGGCCGACGAGTTGGTTCCCTACGAACTGGGCCGGCGATTGTACGACGCCGCGCCGGGGCCGAAGGAGTTTTTCGTGATCGAGCGAGGCGGCCACAACCAGGCCGAGCCGCGCGCGTATTACGAGGCGCTCGACCGGTTTCTCGACTCGCTGCCCGCGGCCCGCCGCTAGCAAGTTTCCGGACGCTACAACCCGGATTATCGCTACATTTTCTCAACCTGCCGCTGGGTGGGGGACGATGCCAACGGTGAGGCGCGAACCGGTCGGGCTGATTGGGGCTTGCCGACGCGGCGAGCCAGGGAGGGGGGATTTGGTGATGCTTCGTTCGTCACTCGTGCGGCGCTATGCGCCGCGCCGTGGCCGGCAGTTCGTGGCGACGGCCCTTTGCGCCGCTAGCTTCCTGGCGGGCCAGTGGCTGTTGGCTGGCGAGCCGTCGGCCGGACCCCGTACTGTGTGGAACCAGTATCTGAAAGAGGAAGGAGTCAGGAATCAGGAGCCAGAGGTCAGAAACCAGAGGTCCGCGGTCATGGATCAGAGGTCAGAAGTCAGGGATCACCAGCCGCAGCGGATCGAAGGCCGGCCGCTGTTGATCGAGGGCTTTCAAGCCACGACATTCGCCCGTTCGACGCCGGCGCAGTTGGCGCCAGTACGATCGGCCCCGGTGCTCACCCCGCCAGTGACGAGCGACGAAGCCTCGCTGCCTCCGATCGTTCCCGCTGCGGCGATGCCGCGACGGTTGCAGCAGAGCGCGGAGCGTGGAACCCGGAACGCGGAACGCTTCACACCAACCCGAAGCGTTAGCGAGGGACAACTCCGGACCGTCGCCCACGATGTTCCCTACCACTTCACCCTTCAGCAGCCAGCCCAACTACCGGCGCTAGAGCCAGCGGCACTCCCTTCTGCCGAGAGTGCGCCGGGCCTGTTGCCGCCAGGCAGCCCCTTTGAAACCGTGACCGAGTCGGGGACGCTCACGATTCGCGCCCGCCGTTCGATGCTGCTGCGGACCAAGATCGACATCTATCGCACGGCGGTCGTCGATGAATCGATCTGCGACATCGTCCAGTTCACCCCCCGCGAAATCTCACTCATCGGCCGCGCGCAAGGCAATACGCACGTCACCTTCTGGTTCGACGACCCGGCCCAACCGCCGCTGACCTACCTGGTCCAGGTCGAGCCCGACGCCGACGCCATCAAGCAGGTAGAGATCAAATACCAACTGCTCGAAGACCTGGTGAACGAGATGTTCCCCGACAGCAAGATCGGGCTGGTCGTGCTGGCCGACAAGCTGCTCGTGAAGGGACAGGCCAAGGATTCGGAAGAGGCGGCCCAGATCATGACGATCGTCCGCTCGCAGGGACAATCGAGCGGCGCGATTGGAGACGGAGCGGGACCGGCCGGCTGGGGGGTGAGCGACGCCGCCGCGACCGGCGTGATTCCCGCCGTGGCCACCGGCCTGGCCAATCAGCCGACGTATCAGCTCATCAACATGCTCCGCGTTCCCGGCGTGCAGCAAGTGGCACTGCGGGTGAAAATCGCCGAGCTCAACCGCTCGGCAGCCCGCGGCTTTGGGGTGAATCTTCAGACCAACCTCGATTTTGGCGACGCCGTCCACGGCAGCCAACTCTTGCTCTCGTCGCTGCTCAACTCGCAGACCGGCGGCACTTCGGTCATCGCCGACATCAGCGGCGACGACGCCTCGATCGGCGTCCGCTACTTGCAGCAGCATGGCGTGATCCGCCTGTTGAGCGAACCGACGCTGGTCACCCTCAGCGGCAAGCCGGCCACGTTTGTCGCCGGCGGCGAGTTTGCGGTTCCCACGGTCGTGGGGAGCGTCGGCCTGAGCGCGGTGACCACCGAGTTCCGGGCTTTCGGCGCGATCATCAGCTTCCTGCCGACGGTGGTCGATAAAGATCGCATCCGCCTGCAGGTCGCCCCCGAATTCAGTCAAATCAACAGCCAGTTGACCGTGGGAGGAACGCCCGGATTGAACGTCCGTTCGGCCACCACGACGGTCGAGATGCGCGAGGGGCAGACGCTCGCCATCGCCGGCCTGCTGGAAGACAACTACACGGCGACGAGCATCGGCGACTTGCCGCTGCTCGCCAAGATTTTTGGCCGCCGCAACGCGTCGCGCAACGAGACCGAGCTGATCATCCTGGTGACGCCCGAACTGGTGCATCCGCTCGAGCCCGAAGAGGTGCCGCCGTTGCCCGGCTTCGACGTGACCGAGCCGACCAATGCCGAGTTCTTCCTGCACGGCGATTTGGAAGGGCGACCGACCAGCGACTATCGCAGCACGGTCTGGCCGCGGCTGAAAAAACGCTATGGGGGCCCCGCCATGACCAGCGGCCCGTTCGGACATGGGAAGTAGGGAGTCAGAGGTGAATGCATAGCCGCGACCAGTGGTCGCGCGAGGTCAGAGGTGAATGCATAGCCGCGACCAGTGGTCGCGCGAGGTCAGAGGTGAATG
>JBBDYF010000225.1:7786-16204 GCA_040901775.1 Pirellulaceae bacterium
CATAGCCGCGACCAGTGGTCGCGCGAGGTCAGAGGTCAGATGCATAGCCGCGACCAGTGGTCGCGCGAGGTCAGTGGTCAGCACGGAGTCGAGATGATGAACAATCCGCCAACCCCCAGTCCCCAGCCCCGAGCCCCGAGCCCCCTTCCCCGAGCCTTCGTGTTTACGCTCGTCCTCGCCACCCTCACCGGCTGCCACTGGGGTGAGCTTCGTCACAATACCGACCATCTACAAGTGGATCCGCCATTTCCGGTCGGCCAGGTGACCGACGCCTTTTGGGAAACTCAACAAACCAACGCCGAGGCGGCCGATTTCGTCTTCTACGACCACGAGTTCCGGGGCAACACGGCCGAGCTTGCTCCCGGTGCGAAAAAGCATCTCGAACAAGTCGCCCTGCGGCTGGCGCATGTGCCGTTTCCGGTGGTCGTCGAGCAGAGCCCGCACAATGGTCGGCCCGAGTTGGACCAGGCCCGGCGGGAACAGATCGTCGAGCAGCTTGCCCGCATCGGCGTCGAGAATGTCAGCGAGCGGGTCGTCGTGGCCAACGCCTTCGCCGAGGGGATCACTGCACAAGAAGCGGAAGACGCCTATTACGGCGGCGTGTTGACCGGCGGCTTCGGCGGTGGCGTCGGCCGTCGCTACGGCGGCTACGGCGGGACGTACCGGTAGAAACGCCACGCCAGGGCATTCCCTCCAGACAAGAACCAAGGGGAGCAGCACGTTGAATAACGACCTGCGAGTTTCTGCGATCGCCGCGATCGTGATCGCGGCTGCCTTGTACCAGGCGGGTTGCGCCAGCAATTCCGTGCAAAATCCGCTGGGCAAGCTGAATCTTCCCTCTCCCTGGGCAACGATCGAGGCGGCGGACGACGGGGCGATGCAGCCGTCGCGGGTTACCGGAAAAAGAGGTTCGCCGAACAATGGCCAACTCGCGCTCGAGCTATTGCGCGGGCGTGGCCTGGAACGTGCCGGCGAGCAAGACAAGGCTCGCAGGCTGTACGAAGGGCTGCGCGAACAGCACCCGGGTAATCTGGAAGTGGTGCATCGGCTGGGGGTGGTCGCCGACGCTCAGCGGCGTCATGCCGAGGCCGAAGGGATGTTCCTGTTTGTCTTGCAACAGGAGCCGCGGAATGCCGAGGTGCTTGCCGACCTGGGCTACTGCTACTTTTTGCAGGGGCAATTGACAAAGGCCGAAAGCGCCTTGCTGAAGGCGGTTGCCGCCGAGCCGGGCAACCCCCGCTACCGCAACAACCTAGGGCTGGTCGCAGGCCACCAGGGGCGATACGACGATGCTCTGACGCACTTTCGCCAGGCGGGCACCCAGGCCGATGCCTATTATAACCTGGCCTTCGTCTATGCGGCCCAGGACCAAGCCGAGAAGGCAAAGCACTGTTTTCAGCTCGCGTTAAACGAAGATCCGACGCACGGCAAAAGCCGCGAAGCGAGGCGCTCTTTCGAAGAGTTCGATCGGCTGCCCGAGCGCCTGCGCAAAGATTTACTGGTCACCGATGGCCGCGTGAGATACGTGCCGTTTATCGAAGGTCAGGGGAATGGCGTTCGGCAGGCGGTGCACTCGGCCGAACTGCCCACCAGCCGCGACGCCAGCCAGGCGACGCGGGCCCTGCAACTGCAATCGCGGGGGGTATTGAACCGGAAATCCAGGGAGGGCGAGGCTCCCGCCGAGCCGCCCTAGCTATTCCGATACGAGCCGGCGAGCGGGGTGCGTCAGCTCCCCGATGGCGTTCCTCCAAGTGAGGGCGAGGCTCCGCCGCGTCGCCGTAGTTATTCCGCGTCGGTACGGCCGTGGCTTTGTTGATAAATGGCGTGCAGCAGGGCCTCGACATCGCTAAACTTGCGCTTGGTCTTCAGCACGGTGTCGAGCAGGCGGCGCGATTCGGATTCGGAATGCCCCAGCGTGCGCAGAGCGTCGAACGCTTCTTCCACCACGTCCCGCTTCACGTCGGCTGAGTAGGCTTCTTGCCGGCCGACCAGCAGGGCGAACTTCGACATTTTCCGCCGCAGCTTGGCGATCGCCCGCTCGCCCGTCGCCGCGCCAATTCCCGGCAGCGACGACAGCCCCTTGGCGTCCTGCTCTTCGATCATCACGGCAATGTCTTGAACCGGCCGGACCATGGCCCGCAAGGCTTTCTTCGCGCCAATCCCATCGACCGAACAGAACATCTCGAAGAACTCGCGCTCGACCTCCGAGAGGAATCCGACCAGCCGGGGCGTCACCCGACCGCGCGAAGGATCGCCGTCGTGGTAGTAGATCGTGTGCAGACTGACGTTCTGGCCGACGTGCGCCTGGAGCTGGCGGCGCGTGAACTCGGCGACGAACACCTGATACTCGAACGCCTCGACGCCCAGCGTGGCGAAGTCGTCGCCCAAGTGCAGCAACTGGCCGGAAATCTTGGTAATCACAAGTTTGCTTCAAAGAGAAGTTGGTGCGGGCTAGATGGCCTGGGAAAGCTCGCGCTGCAAGTAGTGGTGGCACAAGGCAATCGCCATCGCGTCGGCCACGTCGGGGGGTTCCGGCGGCGCGGCCAGGCCAAACTCCCGGCAGATGGCGTGCTGAACTTGCGATTTGGGCGCGCGGCCGTTGCCCGTCAGCAGCCGCTTGATTTGGGTGGCGGAGTAACTGGCGACGGGAACGTCAGCTAGCGCGGCGGCCAGGCAGATCACGCCCCGAGCGTGCCCCATCAGGATCGCCGTGCGGGGCCGCTCGTAGTGCGAATAAAGTTCCTCGATCGAAACCGTGGCGGGTTGGAAAGTGGCGATCACGTCGCACACCCCCTCATGAATCTCGCGCAGCCGAGCGCACAAGTCGCCCCGCGAGCGGCCGCGGATCATGCCCGCTTCGACCAGCGACAATCCGTTCCGGCTCCGATCGACCACGGCATAGCCGGTAATGTTGAGTCCCGGATCGATGCCGACGATGCGCAAGCCGACAGGGCTGGTGCTCACGAGGCGCCTCCGATCCGCCACTCGGTCGCGCCTCCCTTGCGGTCCTCCAAGGAAATCCCACTGTCGGCCAGCGTGGTGCGAATCTTGTCGCCAGTGGCAAAATCCTTTTTGGTCCGGGCGTCGGCCCGCAAGTCGATCAAAAGCTGCATCAGCTTGGGAACGATCCCTTCGCTCGCTCCGCCGCGTTGGGCAGGCGTGGCACGAAACAGGCCGAGCAGGTTCGCCAGTTCTCGCAAGACGCGCGTCGCCCGGACAAAGGTGACGATTCTTATATCTTTAACGTCGTGAATTTCTGCCAGCATGCTTTGATCGGCATACTTGTTGAGCTCGCGGACCAGTTCAAACAAGTCGCCCACCGCTCCGCCGGTGTTGAAATCGTCATCCATCTTTTCCAGAAAGCTCGTTCGCAGTTGATATACGGCTTTGAGCAGCGGATCGTCGCCCGGATCGAAGTCTCCCGCTTGGCGCGAGGCGGGCGCGGGAAGATTGTAATAGCGCTGTTTCGCAATGCGCTGGAAGCGTTCGAAGAACCGATAGAATGTTTCTAGGTTGCCCCCTGCTTCTTCTAATCCTGCTTCGTTATAGACGACCGTGCTGCGATAGTGGGTCTTCAAGAGAAAGAAGCGAATGCGTTCGCCTCCTTGGGCGGCGATTATGTCGGCCAGTCCTCCGGCGCCGGCCGAGCGGCTCAGTTTGCCTGCGGCTTGCTCTTCGGCCGGTCCTTCGCGGTCGCTCTTGCCCCCCACTTTGCCCGCGGCGGCCGAGGCTCGCAACAGGCCGTTGTGCAGCCAGTATTTGACCATCGGCCGGCCGTGGCAGCATTCGCTTTGGGCCAATTCGTTTTCGTGATGGGGGAACATCAAATCGAGGCCGCCGCCATGCATATCAAAGGTTTCGCCCAGGATCGCCTTGCTCATGGCCGAGCATTCGATGTGCCAGCCAGGCCGCCCCTGGCCCCACGGGCTATCCCAGGCGGGTTCGCCAGGTTTAGCCGATTTCCAGAGGGCAAAGTCTCCCGGCGAACGTTTTTTTGACGCCGCACCGCCTCCTTCGCCCTGCTGCTCGTCGGCCCGCCGATTGCTGAGCTGGCCGTAGTTTGGGTCTTTGGCGACGTCAAAAAACACATCACCCCCCGAGGCATAAGCATGACCTTTGGCGATCAGCGATTCGGCGAACTGAATGATGCCGTCCATATGCTCGGTTGCTTTGGGCATCTGGTCGATCTGATCGACCCCCAGCGACCGCAGATTATTGAGATAGTCGATCGTCATCTCTTCGGCGATGGCGCTCATGGGCAGGCCACGCTGGTGCATCTGGCCGATCAGCTTGTCATCGACATCGGTGATATTGACAACCAAGGTAACATCGTAACCGTTATAGGTCAGATAGCGCTTGATCGTATCGAAGATCACCGGGCCCACCATATGCCCGATATGGCTTTCCTTATAGACCGTCGGGCCGCAGAGATAGATCCCCACCTTGCCCGGAGCAACGGTCTCCAGCGGTTCTTTGCTCTTGGTCAGCGTATTATAGACGCGGATTGTCATGGTCTTCGGTCGTTATCGTCAAGGTATCAATGGCGCTCGCTGCAACAACGTAATGCACTCCGCCATCATGATTTCTTCGCGCCCGACCTGGCCGACGTGCTCGCCCGTTTTGGCTTTCACGCCGACACGATCGGGCGCCAGCGCCAGGATTTCGGCCACGCGCCGGCGAATCGCTTCTTTGTAAGGCCCCAGTTTCGGACGTTGGGCAAACACGATGCAGTCGAGGTTCACGATCTCGTAACCCGCAGCACGAATCGCCTGCTGAGCCCGCGCGAGCATGTCGGCGGAATCTCGCCCCCGATTGGCGGCGTCGGTATCTGGAAAAAGCTCGCCGATGTCTCCCAAGGCGGCAGCGCCGAGCAGGGCATCCGTGATGGCATGCAGCAAGACGTCGGCATCGCTGTGGCCGATAAGATGGTGATCGTGGGGAATCTCCACCCCCCCCAGACGCAGCGGTCCCCCCTGGCCAAGGCGATGCGTATCGTGTCCGATGCCCACGCGCATAAGTTCGGAAATCCCTCTCCGGAGCGACAAACGAGGCAGATTGCGTAGAATGTGCCGGGATTATAACGCTGCCGGCATGGACCGGCAATGCGATTCGCCAAGTCGGGCTGCAACGCGAGACGCAATGCAAATCTTCGTTTACGAGTTCGTCACCGGCGGCGGAATGCTGACCGCCGGCAGCGAACGCCCGGCGGGTTCACTGCTGGCAGAAGGCCGGGCGATGGCGGCGGCAAGCACGGCTGATTTGTGCAGAATTCCGGGGGTTCGCGTCGTAACGACGCGGGATGAGCGACTGCCGCCATTTCATCCTCCCGAGTGCCAAGTCCGGTTGCTTGGTGAAAAAGACCAGCCACGAAAGATCGTGGCCGAGTTGGCCGCCGCCAGCGACTGGTCGCTCCTGATTGCTCCTGAAACGAACGGCCAGTTGCACGCATTGACTTCGCTGGTTGCCGATGCCGGCGGACGCTTGCTTTCGCCCGCCGCCGCGGTCGTCGAACTCGCCAGCGATAAACAGCGAACCATCGAATATCTGACAGCCCACGGCGTGCCGTGCCCCGCGGGCCGAATCCTTGGCGATCACATCCCCCCACCCTCCGAACTTTTTCCCGCCGTCATCAAGCCCAACGACGGCTGCGGATCGCGGGGGGTCCGAAAGCTGGCGACTCCCGCAGCGATGGTGCCGTGGCTCGTCGAGAATTCACTAGCCGGCCCGGCACGGATCGAACGATTCGTCCCCGGACTGGCTGCGAGCGTTGCCGTGCTCTGCGGGCAGACACAGCGGATTCCCCTTCCCGCCTGCCAACAACTGCTCAGCGCCGATGACCGGTTTACTTACTTGGGTGGGCAACTGCCGCTGGCCGCACGGCTCAACCGCCGAGCGCAAAGGCTGGCGCTAGCTGCCATCGAGACATTGCCCGATCCGGTGGGCTATCTGGGCGTCGATCTGGTCCTTGGCGAGGCCACCGACGGCAGCCAAGATTATGCGATCGAGATCAATCCGCGGCTGACGACCTCTTACGTGGCCTTGCGTGCTCTGTGCCGCACCAACCTGGCCGAGGCGATGCTGGCCGTCGCCCAGGGAGAGCCTCCCGCTTTGTCGTGGCGCAAGCTGGCCCTACAATTCACGGCCGGCGGACGCGTGTTTCCCAACCGCAAGGCGCAATTCGACGGCTGCACTTCATGAACAGGTTGGCGCTATGAACTGGTTGGCGCTGGATATTGGGGGGGCGAATATCAAAGTTGCCGACGGCTTGGGTTACGCGATTTCGTACTCGTTGGCCCTCTGGCGCGAGCCGGCGAAGCTGGCCCAGCAAATCCGCACCGCCATTTCCGAAGCCCCGAAGTGCGATCACCTGGCGGTCACGATGACGGGCGAATTGGCCGATTGCTTTGAGTCGAAGGCCGAGGGAATTCGCTTTATCCTGCAGGCGATCGACGCCGGCTCGGACAACCGCCATACGCGGGTCTATCTGGCGGATGGGCGGCTGGTGTCGCCACAGGTCGCGGTGACCGTTTCGCGCCTGGCGGCAGCGGCCAATTGGCATGCCCTGGCCCGCTTTGTCGGCAGGCTGGCACCGGCGGGGGCCGCCTTGTTGATCGACGTCGGCTCGACGACCTGCGACATCATTCCCTTGGTGGACGGCAAGCCGATCGCCAGCGGCGCCACCGATACGCAGCGGCTGATGACGGGGGAACTGGTTTATACGGGGGTCGAGCGGAGCCCCGTGTGTGCGGTCGCGCAGCGGGTAATGTTCCGCGGCCAGGCCTGCCCGATCGTCCACGAACTGTTCGCCACCATGCGCGACGTTTACGTCTTGCTCAGCAAACTGGTCGAGGATTCTTCCGACACCAACACCGCGGATCAACGCCCACTGACCAAGGCCGCCTCGCGGCTGCGGCTGGCGCGGATGATCGCCGCCGACCGCGACGAATTCAATCATCGAGACGCGGTGACTTCGGCCTCCGCCATTGCCGAGGCGCAGGCGTCGCTCTTGGCCGCGGCGATCGTCAAGGTGAAAGGGGGGATGCCCGCCGGGCCGGCCAAAATCATTCTTTCCGGGCACGGCGAGTTCCTCTCGCGGGCGGCCTTGGAAACCTTCGACAGTCCGCCACCCGTCTTGTCGCTCTCGCAGCAACTGGGGCCGGGAATCTCGCGCTGCGCGCCGGCCCATGCGCTGGCGGTGCTCGCGCGCGAGATGTCCGCCCCATGAGCGGCAGCGCCGCTCGGCGGCAGCAATTGCGGGTGGTCAAGGTCGGCGGAAGCCTGCTGGATTGGCCGCCGCTCGCCCCGACACTGGCGCGCTGGCTGGGCGAGCAGGCCGTCGCGCATCAGGTGCTGGTCGCCGGCGGAGGAAAGCTGGCCGATTTCGTTCGCCAGGCAGATCGGTCGCATTGCTTGGGCGAGGCCGCCGCGCACTGGCTCTCGATCGACGCCATGAGCGTCACAGCCCGGCTGCTGGCTGCTCTGTTGGGCGACCGGGCGAACCGATTAACAAGTCTTGGCGAGCTACAGGCAAGGTTGGCGGCGGACGACATGGCCACGGTGGTCTTCGACTGCTCGTTGTTCCTCCGCGATAGCGAGCCGCAAGCGAGCGGGACCGCGCTGCCGCATACTTGGGATGTCACGAGCGATTCGATTGCGGCTCGGCTGGCAGAGTTCTTACAGGCCGACGAACTGGTGCTACTCAAGTCGCAAGCGCCGCCGCCGCAGGCCACCTTGGCGGACTTAGCCGAGCGCGGGTACGTCGATCGGTTCTTCCCGACGGCGGCCCAGGCAATTCCTGCCGTCCGCTCGGTCAATCTTCGCGAATGCTAACTCACCAACAAACGGTCGGCAATGCCGTGGGCAAGCGTAGTCACCTGACCGGCGACTTCCAGCGTAATCACGCCCGCCTCGCTGCGATTGGCAACGATCGTTCCTGAGGCACCCAATTCCAGGCCTGATTCGGTCAGGTAGCGGAGGAAATCGGACGATTGATCGGTCACCCGCAGAATGCAAAACCGCTCGCCGGCCGACAACTCGGGCAGCCGCCGGCCGTCGGTTCGGGCGACGGTGCCATCGGCCTTGGGAATGGGATCGCCGTGCGGATCGGCGGCCGGGTAGCCGAGGTACTCGTCGATCCGGTCCACCAGCAGATCGCTCACCGCGTGTTCCATATTCTCGGCCTCTTCGTGAACTTCGTCCCAGTTCAGATCGAGCGTTTTGACCAGGAACAGTTCCACCAGCCGATGCCGACGCAAGACCCGCAAGGCCAGCGCCGTGCCCGCGGCCGTCAACCGGACTCCCTCGTAGGGCGTGTAGGTGGCCAGGCCGCTTTCGGAGAGCGTCTTGAGCATGCTGGTGACCGTGCCCGGCGATACGTTCAGAGCGCCGGCCAATTGACCGGTCGCCGCTGAATTGCTC
>JBBDYF010000226.1:0-16014 GCA_040901775.1 Pirellulaceae bacterium
CCCCAGCCCTAGCCCCCAGCCCTAGCCCCCAGCCCTTCTTCCCATGATCGCGTCGCACCCGATGATCGAGTTCCGCCGCCTGCACCGGCATTTCGGTACGACGCGGGCCGTTCACGACATTACGTTCGAGGTGCGCCGCGGGCAGGTCTTTGGCTATATCGGACCCAATGGCGCGGGGAAAACGACCAGCATGCGAATTCTCGCCACGCTCGACCTGCCGAGTTGGGGCGACGCCTTCGTCGATGGGTTCTCGTGCATCAACGACCCCGACCGCGTGCGCCGCCGGCTCGGCTTCATGCCCGATTATTTCGGCACCTATTCCGACGTCAACTGCTACGAATATCTCGATTTTTTTGCCCGCAGCTACGGCCTGGTGGGGCGCGAGCGACATCAAGCGCTCAAGCACACGATGAGCTTCACCCGGCTAGATGAACTGGCCGAAAAGCCGATTCGCGGCCTGTCGAAAGGGATGAAGCAACGGCTCTGTCTCGGCCGGGCGATGATTCACGATCCGAGCGTGCTGATTTTGGACGAGCCCGCGAACGGCCTCGATCCACGGGCCCGGATCGAGCTGCGCGAGATGATCCGCCAGCTTGCGGCCGACGGCAAGACGGTGCTGGTTAGTTCGCACATCCTGACCGAGCTGGCCGAAATGTGCGATCGGGTCGGCATTATCGAGCGCGGTCAACTCTTGGCGGTCGGCTCGGTCGCCGAAATTCAGAAGCAGCAAACGCCGTATCGCGAAGTGAACGTCAAAGTGCTGGGGGGCGCGGGGCCACTGGCCGAGTGGCTCGCCCGACGAATCGACGTATCGCACATTACCCTCGACGGCGAAGTCTGCCGCTTCCGCCACGAAGGAGAGCAGCAATCGGAAGCGGACCTGCTGCGCGAGATGGTTCTGGCCGACATGCCGATCGCCGAGTTCGGCAGCCACAGCCAGTCGCTCGAGGATGTATTCATGGCCGTCACCCGGGGAGTTGTGCAATGACGACCTTTCCAACTGGCACGGCGCTCCCCGTCGAGCGAGACCCGCTCAGCGATGCCAACGGTCTATCTACCGCGATTGCCTCGACCGAAGTCGGCGATCCCAAATCGCTCGCCCCTCCAGAATCTTCCTGGGCACAGTCCTGGCTGCGCTTCGAAGCCGTGCTCGATCGCGTCGGCGACCGATTGAATCCCATCCTGGTCAAAGAAGCCCGCCAGGCGATGAAAAGTCGCCAGTTCGTCGTGACCTTCTCGCTGCTCTTGATTTTCGGCTGGCTGTGGACGGTGCTGTTCATCGCCTTCGGAGTGCCGGCGATCTTTTACGCCCCGGTGGGGCCGGGCGTGTTAACCGGGTACTACGTCGTCCTCTCGATTCCCCTGTTGATCGTGGTTCCGTATGCGGCGTTCCGCTCGTTGGCGGCCGAGCGCGAGGACGGCACCTACGAACTGTTGTCGATCACCGCCCTTACGTCCCGGCAGATCGTGCTGGGCAAACTCGGCAGCGCGCTGTTGCAGATGATGGTCTATTACTCGGCGCTCGCGCCGTGCATTGCCTTTACCTATTTGATGCGCGGGATCGATGTCGTCACCATCGCTCTGTTCCTGACGTACACGTTTCTGGCGTCGCTGTTTTTGTCGATCTTAGGGTTGACGATGGCCACGGTCACCCGCTCGCGGCATTGGCAGGTGCTATTGTCGGTGGTGTTCGTGATGGCCCTGTTGGTGTTTGGCTTTTTTTGGGACATGGCCATCATCAGCACGATCGTCAACGCCGAGTCGATGCCCTACGACAACGTCGATTTCTGGGTCGCCAACTTGTGCGGGCTTAGTTTTTATATTCCCGCCGCGCTGTTGCTATTGATGATCTCGGCGGGCCAGATCACATTCGCCAGCGAGAACCGCTCGACGCCGATCCGCATCGTGCTGCTCGTTCCCCAACTATTGCTGCTGGGCTGGTTCATCTATTTTTGGCTCCGCTTCGGACAGGACGACCCCTTGTATGCGTTGCCTTGCCTGGCCGGCATTTACTGGGCGGTATGCGGCGCTTTTCTTACCGGCGAGACCGCGCAACTCTCGCCGCGGGCCATGCGGCAATTGCCACAAAGCCTGGTGGGGCGAATGGCCTTCACCTGGTTCAATCCCGGCGCGGGCACGGGTTATATGTTTGCCGTGATCAACCTGCTGGCCGTGCTGCTCGTCGCAGCCGTGGCCACCCTGGTCGGCCACCTCTACCAACTCGACCATGCGCCCGATCTGTCCGAATGGCTGCCGCTGGCGATTTGCATTCTGGGGTATGTCGCCGGCTATCTGGGCCTGACGCGGGTGATGATCGCCGTGGCCCGCCGCGTGACCTCCGTGGGAATGCTGGCCACGTTCTTGTGCCACATCATCCTGGCCACCGGCGGCGTCCTGTTTCCCCTTTTGACCCAGGCGATTGTCAGTTGGGGCAACTACACCACGTTCGACTACACGCCGCTGCAGCTTCCCAACTGGATTTGGACTATTTACGAAACCATCGACGTCCCGGGCGCCGGGCTGCCGGTTACCGCCTTCATCTACGTCGGCCTGTTCGGATTGACGATGTTCGTCGTCAATCTGGTGCTGAGTGCCCGCGAGGTCGAGCACGTTCGGCTGCGGGCACCCCGCCGCGTGCAAGAAGACGAAGCCGAGCTCCATCCGCAGCCGGTGAAGATTGTTAAAAAAAGCCCCTGGGACTAAGGGACGAACCGCAGGCTTTTCGTGAATGCTCGGGGAAGTTCTGGTAGCGAATGAACGGCGGATTGCCGACTACGCAATCAAGCTGTTCCTGGTTTTTTCAAACGGTGTGACTACCGGCGCTCCCCGCTCACGAGAAGAAGTAGCGCGTGATGTGGAAGAAAACCGGGGCGGCAAAGCAGACCGAGTCGATCCGGTCGAGCACCCCGGCATGGCCGCTGACCAGCGTGCCGTAGTCCTTGACGCCCCGATCGCGCTTGATGCCCGACATGGTCATGCTGCCGGCAAAGCCCATAAACCCCACGATCCCCGCAATGCAGGCCGCCTCCCAGGCTTGGAAGGGCGTCGCCCAGCAGAGCAGAGTGCCCACCAGCATCGTCGAAAGCACTCCGCCGATCAGCCCTTCCCAGGTGCGGCTGGCGTTGATTTGCGGCGCGATCACATGCTTGCCCAGCAGATTGCCCCAAGCGAACTGAAACACATCGTTGAGCTGCACGATCAGCACGAAGTAGAACAGCAGGCCCGCGTTGCTGCCCGGAATGGCGGTGTTTGGTCCGGGTGGCGAGGCAGGGCCGATGCTGGCAGGCATTTTCGCCTCGCCTTTGGTTTCACTCCCCGCCGGATCGGAGGGAACAGGCTCGGTCGAGCCAATCGTCCAGGCCTGGCCGTCCGAAGTTTTCAGGTTCAGGTCCAACAGCGCTGGGGCGTGACTCAGCGAATAGACGCAGATCAACAGCCCGGCTTGAATCTTGGCGACCCGTTCCAAAAACCGCTTGGGATCGCCCGAAATGGCAATCCGCGCCGGAATAAACAGCGACGCGTACACCGGAATCATGATCGTATAGAGCGGGTACCAGCCCATCCCCAGCCCGACAAACAGGTATTGCAGCGGCGTAAACAGGAAGAACGTCCAGAACAGCGTCCGGTGATCGCCGCGGCGGGTCGGCGTCATCGTGATGAACTCGCGCAATGCCCAAAACGAGATCAGGCCAAATAGCACCACGGTCGTCACGTAGCCCAGCAGAAAGCCGGCAATCAAAATGGCGCACATCATCCACCACGCCCGTACCCGCAGGTTGAATGTGCGAACCGCCGCCGGATGGGCCGTGCTTTCGGGCTGCCGGCGAAGCGCCCGGCCGACAAAATAGGCCACGATCAAGGCCCCCAGCACGCAGCCCAACAGCACGTTGGTCCGGGCGTCGAGGCGCACCTTGGGCGCGATTTGCCCGACCAGTTCCAGCGTCGCGATTGGCAGCCAATTCTGCATCGGTCGTTATACGTCCTTCAGCCGCAGCACCGCCTGCCGAGCCCGCTTGAGGAAGTCGTTCTTGTTTTCGCCCGGTTCGAGCCAGATCGGCGCGCCGATGGTGATGCAGCTCAAGAGGGGCACCGGCAGGAACTCGCCGCGGGGCAACACGCGGTTGAGATTATCAATATAGACCGGCATCAGTTCCAGGTCGGGCCGCTTTTTGCTGAGGTAGTACAGCCCGGACTTGAAGGTCTGCATTTCCTCGCCGGTGTTGCGGCCTCCTTCGGGAAACACGATCAGCGAATAGGTATTGCCGATCTCGCGGATCATCAGATCGACCGGGCTTTGATGCACCTTGATCTCATCGCGGTCGATCAAAATGGCCCGGAACGAGCGGGCGATATAGCGCCGCAGGGCATCCTTCGCCCAATAGTCCTTGGCCGCCACGGGGCGGGTCACATCGCGGATCGGCCCCGGCAGCGAGGCCCACAGCACCAGCGCGTCGAGGTGGCTGGTGTGGTTGGCAAAATAGACCCGCGGGCAGGTATCGGGCTGGCATTCGTGCCAGCGCAGCATCGCCCCGCTCAGCAGCTTCGCCAGGAAAGCCAAAACAGGGACGGTCAGGTTCATAGCAAAGCGCGGTGCCGCTGGACGAGCCGTCGCCAGCCCCTTCGCCAGTCCGAAAGGAAGATAGCGGACATGTTACGCTCCCCGCCGGCTCAAGAGTAGCCCGCCAGGGGCGAGCACCGCATCAAAATGAAGCGATTGTGCCGGTCGCGCGGGTGCTGCCGGGCCGAGGGATTTCCTGGAGCGCGGATCGGCCCAAATTCACCGCTCGCACTTGGCCCGAACCTGTCATTCATACGACAGAGTTGGATGGGCAGCGGAATCTACCCGTTCCGATCCAGGCACCAAGCATCCCGGGAAGGGGTCTCTATGTGCGCGCGCATTGCGTTGTTGGGCGTCGAGATCGACCCCCTGAGCATGGACCAGGCGGTCCGGCAAATTCTGGCCTGGGTCGCAGGGGGCGAAAGGCGCTGCCGCTACGTGGTCACCCCCAACGTCGATCACGTCGTCATGCTGCAGCACCACGCCGGCTTGCAGGCCGCCTACCAGCGGGCGGGAATGATCCTGGCCGACGGCGCCCCGGTCATCTGGGCCTCGCGACTGCTGCGCAAGCCCTTGCCCGGACGGGTCGCCGGCTCCGACCTGGTGCCTGCCCTGTTCGCCGCGGCCGACCAGGACCAGCCGTTAAGCGTGTATCTGCTGGGGGCCGGGGCGGGAGTGGCGGAGCGGGCGGCGACGAACATCGAGCGCCGCTGGCCAGGGGTCAAGATTGTCGGCACCTACAGCCCTCCGCTCGGCTTCGAGAAGGATGCCGCGGAAAACGCCGCGATTTTGCGGCGGATCGCCGTTGCCCGGCCCGACGTGCTGATTGTCGGCCTGGGGGCCCCCAAGCAGGAGTTGTGGGTCGCCGAGCATGCGCCGCGGATCGAGGCCCGGGCCGCCCTGTGCGTGGGAGCGACGATCGACTTTTTGGCGGGCGAGAAGGCCCGCGCGCCAGGGTGGATGCAGGACGCCGGGTTGGAATGGCTGCACCGCGTGCTGAGCGAACCGCGCCGCCTGGCCGCCCGCTACGCCCGCGACGCCTGGGTCTTTCCGCAATTGGTCGTCCGCGAGTGGTGGCGCTCGCCCGATCGCCCCACCCTCGCCCGCTCCTGGCTCGTGTAGGGGGCGTGGGGTTCGGGGCTTGGGGCTTGGGGCTGGGGGATTGCACTCGGTAGGCAGCGCCCGCTGTGGCGTTTCGGCCAAGATCGCTCCGCGGCGGGCGAATCACCTGCTATGGAACTCGCCCTTTCAATTTGCCTGGGCATCGGACTTTCGGCCGCCTGCGGCTTTCGCATCTTCGTGCCGCTATTGGGAATGAGCGCCGCAGCGCTGGCGGGGCAACTACCGCTGAGTCCCGGCTTTGAATGGGTGGGAACGTGGCCGGCGCTTGCCTGCTTTACGACGGCGACGGTGCTGGAAGTGGCCGCCTATTACGTTCCGTGGATCGACAACCTGCTCGACAGCATGGCCACGCCGGCGGCCGTCGTGGCGGGCACGATGATCACCGCTTCGGTGGTGACCGACATGCCGCCTCTGTGGCAATGGACGCTGGCGGGCATTGGCGGCGGCGGTACGGCGGGGTTGGTGCAAACCGCCACGGTCGCTCTGCGGGGAACATCGTCGGCAACGACTGGCGGCCTGGCCAATTTTCTGGTCGCCACGGCCGAACTCGTCGCCTCGATCTGCACCACGCTGCTGGCCCTGCTGCTGCCGATCTTCTGTGTTGGCCTGCTGCTGCTGAGCGGCGGCCTGGTTTTGGCTCGCCTGGGTCGCCGCCGCGAACGATTGGCAGTCGCGGGGACCAGGCAGGGTCCGGGGCCGGCTTGACGCTGGGCCAGTCGCAGCCTGGGCGCTTGCTTGCAACGCCCCTGCGCCGGGTCTCTAATTAGTTGTGGCGACCGGCCCCACCCTGGAGTGGCGTCCCCGTTTCGCCCCCTCTAGCCAACTCCCCGCCGCACCTCTTTCAAGGAGTCACGTCATGTCCCGCCTGCTCTTGTCCCTCGCCTTGGCTTTGGCCCTGGTGCCGCTGGCTCGCGCCGCAGAGGAGGGGGCGAAGAAGCCCGCTGCGGTCACACTTGACGAGGTGCAAAAAAATCTCAATGACGTGGCGGTGCTCAACAAGTATTTGAACGAGCAATTCAGAGCCCTCAGCAGCCTGACCGACGAGGATCCCGCGGCCGCCGAGAAAAAACTGGCCGAAATCGAAGCCGGGCTGGCAAAGCTCGAACCGACGGACGCAAAGGTGATAACGTTGCTGGGACGAGGCGAGTCGAGCCTCGCTTTCTTCCGCGACAACATCGCCCTGGCCCGCATTTCTTTGGCCGATCTGGAAAAATCGTTGATCGCCAACCCGGACGATGCCGCCGCGCTGCAGAAATGGACCCGCAAGGCGATGCAGCCGATTGGGCAAATTGCCTACTCCGCGCCGGAGGAGGCCCAGGCCAAGCTCGACGCGACCAAGGCTTTCGCCGATAAGCTGGCCGCGGCGGCGCAGGAAGAAGCGACCAAAAAGACTCTGTTGGCGCTGGCGAACCCGACGCGCGGAGCATTTGCTTCGCTGGAAAAAGTGATCGCCAAAGGCCGCGAGTACGCCGCCCTGGTCGGCAAAGAGGCCGCCCCGCTGACCGTCGATGCCTGGGTCAACGGCTCGCCGCTGACCGCTTCGGATCTCAAGGGCAAGGTGGTCTTGCTCGACTTCTGGGCCATCTGGTGCGGCCCCTGCATCGTCACCTTCCCGCATCTGCGCGAGTGGAACGACAAGTACGCCGACCGGGGGCTGGTGATGATCGGCTTGACGAACTACTACGACTTTGAATGGAGCGAAGACGAGCAGCGAGCCAAGAAGGCTGCCGGCGACATCACCGTCGAAGCCGAGCACGAGATGCTGCAAAAATTTGCCGCCCATCACAACTTGAAGCACCACTTCGGCGTGCAAGAGAAAGGCAATCAAGCCCTGTCGAAATACTACGGAGTCTCCGGCATTCCGCACGTCGTCATCCTGGATCGGGAAGGCAAAATTCGGATGATCCGCGTCGGCTCGGGCAAGCAGAACGCCCAGGACATCGACGCCCTGCTGGCCGAACTGCTCGCCAAGTAGGACTTCAAGCAGGACATGCGGCTAGGAATCACTGCGAAAACCGACCGCTCGCCGCCAATGTCCTGCTTGGGTAGAGTGCGAGGATGGGGACAAACTACGATGCCTTTTTGCTGGTTTCGTTTGGCGGGCCGGAGGGGCCCGACGACGTGCTGCCGTTTCTGGAAAACGTGCTGCGCGGCCGCAACGTGCCGCGCGAGCGAATGCTCGCCGTGGCCGAGCACTACCGGCAGTTTGGCGGCGTCAGCCCGATCAACGCCCAGAACCGCGACTTGCTGGCCGCCGTGCGCGACGAGTTCGCCGCGGCCGGCCTCCACCTGCCAATCTACTGGGGCAACCGCAACTGGCATCCCCTGCTGCCCGCTACGCTGCGGCAGATGCAGGCCGATGGCGTTGGGCGGGCGATTGCCTTCTTTACCTCGGCCTTCAGCAGCTACTCCGGCTGCCGGCAATATCGCGAGAACATCGCCGCCGCGCAAGAGCAGGTCGCGCCGCCAGCGCCGCAGGTCGATAAGCTGCGAGCGTTTTTCAATCATCCCGGCTTCATCGAGCCGATGATCGAGCAGACCGCCGCGGCGCTTGCGCAAATTCCGCCCGAGCGGCGGGCCGCGGCGCGGCTGCTGTTTTCGGCGCATAGCATTCCGCTGGCGATGGCCCAGAACTGCCGGTACGAGGAGCACTTTCGCGAGGCCTCGCGGCTGGTAGCCGAAGGCGTGGGGCACGCGAACTGGCAGCTCGTTTATCAAAGCCGGAGCGGGCCGCCGACGCAGCCGTGGCTGGCGCCGGATGTGGTCGAGACGATTGAGGCGCTCGGGCCGGCGGCTCGGCAGGAGCCTCGCCCTCCCGATGTGGTTGTCGTGCCGATCGGATTCGTTTCGGATCACATGGAAGTGCTGTACGATCTGGACGAAGAGGCCGCGCTCCAAGCGGCCGAGGTGGGAATCCACTTCGTGCGCGCCCGCACCGTGGGTACGCATCCGCGGTTCGTGCGGATGATCCGCGAGCTCGTGGAAGAACGGCTGAGCGAGAATCCCCAGCGGCTGGCACTCGGCGCTATGGGACCGAGCCACGATGTCTGCCCGGTCGATTGCTGCGGGTACGATCCGCGACGACCCAATGGATAGCCGCGACCAGTGGTCGCGCTGGATGATGATCGCGACCACTGGTCGCGGCTATGCATTTGACGCTGGTCGCGGCTTTGGATCAGACAATCACCGCGGTGAGCGCCAGGAAGTGCGGGTGATTGCGAACGGCGTCGAAATCGCGCTCTTGCGACACCAGGTCGCGATAATTCGGCTCGAGATCGAAGGCTTGCGAAAGGTAGGCAACCGCCAGCTTCACATTGCCCGCCAGGCTCCAATAGCAGGCCAGGTTGTAGTGAATAATGGCGTAGGCCGGGTCGGCTTCCAGGGCCTCTTCCAACGTTTGAATGGCCAGGTCGAGCCGGCGGCACCGCTTGTAGCACCAGGCGAGCGAAAGGCGGATGTGGATGTTCTGCGGCTCGATCTCGGCCGCTTCGCGCAGGGGGGGAACCGCCTCGACATAGCGATCCATCGCCCGCAGGGCCTGCCCCCGCAGGAACATCACATGCCCCTTCAGGCCGCCCGGATTGGGCAATTGAGCGAGCGAATCGAGCACCCGCTGGGCCAGCCGGTCGCGTGCATCGGGCCGGCAGGGCATACGATCGCCAAAGACCGTGATCAGGTCTAAATAGCCTTCGGCTTCCCGAAGGATTCTTTGTCGGCGGATACGTAACGGATCAGACATTGCAAGCGGCCCGAAGGTGTCTGGCGAGCCCCACTGCAGTTCATCCTGCCACTGCACTTATCCAACTGCACTTCCTCTATCGCAATTCTAGTCGGCAGAACGGATTCGCCAAATCGGGGGAGGGCCAATCAGCGCGGAAAACCGCACAAATCGCCCCCTGAGGGTCGGGCGGCAAGGAAAAGGCAAAATCTGCCGACACCCTTAGCGTCGGCCAGAGACGCCTCGCAACTTCATGCAATCGAGCGGCGAAGCCTGCCTTACGACGCAACTGCCGGTGGCGTACAGAGTTCGACGTAGTGGTCGTCGGGATCGATGACGAAAATCTGCAGCGCCCCGTCGGGCCGCAACCGTCGAGGCAGGAAGCGCGCGCCCGATTGGGTCAAATGCTGCTCCCAGGCGTCCAGATCGTCCACCAGCAGAGCGAAATGGTTTCCCCGGTTGTGCGAAACCACCTCCTGCGTCCGCTCGCCGATCAGGTGCAGCTCTTGATCGGCCCCCAGCCGGAACCACGCGCCGGGAAACGTAAAGGCAGGCCGGGGAATCGGCACCAGCCGCAGAACGTCCTGGTAGAAGGCGACCGACTGATCGACATCGGCCACATGCAAAGCCACATGATTGAGTTGGGCGATGCGCATGGGGGGGAAAGGGGCTGGGGGCTGGGGGACGGAAGGGGAAACGCTAATCGTAACACGATTCTGGTTGAATGCCGCCGCGGGTGAGGGTCGAATGGCGGGGGGAAAGAGTTTCGGGATTGGCAACGGCATCTTCAGGAGTTTTGTGTCATGCGCGCGATGTATCTCGGACTGTTGCTGGCGGGGGTTGTAGCGGGGGCCGCCACGGCGGCTGAATCATGGCTGCAGTTTCGCGGGCCGGGTGGCCAGGGGGTCACCAGCGAGCGGGGCCTGCCGACCCACTGGAGCGCAACGGACAATATCGCCTGGAAAACCGAACTGCCCGGGCCGGGCACTTCGAGCCCGATCCTCGTCGGCGAGCGGATCTATCTCACCGCGTTCAGCGGCTTTGGCGTCCCCGGCCAGGAGGGGAGCAGGGACGAGCTCGTGCGGCACCTGGTCTGCCTCGACCGCCAAGACGGAAAGCTGCTCTGGAAAAACGAAGTTCCCGCCAGGCTGCCCGAGCAAGAGCGGATTCGCGACGACCACGGCTACGCCTCAAGCACGCCGGTGAGCGACGGCGAGCGCATCTATTGCTTCTTCGGCAAGTCGGGGGTGTTCGCCTTCGATCTCGCAGGGAAACAGCAGTGGCAAGCCGACGTGGGCGACGGCCTCGATCGCTGGGGCTCGGCTGCGTCTCTGGTCTTGTTCGAGAATCTGCTGCTGGTCAACGCCAGCGTCGAAAGCTCGTCGCTCGTCGCTCTCGACAAACAGAGCGGCAAAGAAGTTTGGCGCGCCCGCGGGATCGAACAATCGTGGAACACGCCCGTGCTAGGAAAAACCGCGGACGGTCAGACCGAGTTGCTGCTGGCCGTTGGCGGCAAAGTGCTCGGGTTCGATCCGCAGACCGGCAAGCAGCTCTCGTCGTGCGAAACGGGAAATGACTGGTACATGGTGCCGACCACGGTGGTCGAGGAGGGGGTTTCGTACTGGATCGGCGGGCGGTCGGGCGGGGCCTTGGCAGTGCGCCTGGGTGGCCGCGGCGAGGTGACCGGCTCGCACCGCGTTTGGCTCGGCAAGAACAATTCAAACGTCCCTTCGCCCCTGGTGCATGAGGGGCACATGTACTGGGCCAGCGACAAATCGGGCCTGGTGTATTGCGTCGAGGCTGCCACCGGCAAGACCGTGTACGAACAACGGCTCCCCAGGGCCGACCAGTTTTATGCTTCGCCCATCCTAGGCGACGGCAAGATCTACTACGTCGCCCGCAACGGGCGCACGTTCGTCGTGGCCGCTGCTCCGGAATTCGAGCTGCTAGCAACCAACGAACTGCCCGACCGCAGCATCTTCAATGCCTGCCCCGTGGCAGCCGACGGCCGCTTGCTGCTCCGTTCGGATAAGTTCCTGTATTGCATCGACGAGCCTTAGGGGGCGAGTAGCCGAGGGGACTGTAATCACCTAGCCCATAATGACTATGACAATTCCTGTCAGTGAGCGAATTTCGTGCCACGTTATTTTCCAGATTGTTGCGATTTTCTCCGTTTGAGATTGCTTTTGGGCTGGCGGAAGGACTAACGTGTGCGTGAACTCGCGGAACCGATCCACCGCGTGGCGGTCGAACCCGCGAGTATGATTCCCAAATCTGAAAGGGTCTTCTCATGCGTAGGTTCATCCCGCTACTGCTGTTCGTGGCTCTGTGCGTCGTTTCGGGTTGGATCGGCAGCCGATTCGCCCAGGGGCAAGCTCCCAACGACTACCAGTGCAGGAGCTGGGCCTGCCAGGGAACTGTCGAGGGTTGTACTTTTACATCAGGCAACGGAATTTATGGTTGCTTCTTTCATTCGGGTGCTTATTGCAGCAATTCCATCTGGTATGGCGCTTGCGATGGCATTGATGGCATGGGAGATACATGCGTTATTTATTTTGCCGATTGCAACAACCCCGTCTTTCCTTAGCCTTGATGACTGGTGATGAGTCGAAGCGGCTCCGTTCCTGGTTAGCCGCTGGATAGTCATCTTGGGGTTGCATCTCGTTTCGCATTGGAAGCATCGCATGACAGGCACCTATCCGTTCAGAATGTGGCCAGTGCTGACTGGGATCATGGCTGCCGCGCTTTTTCCCGATTGTTCGTGCGATGGAAGCGAGGTGCTCGACGAGGTCCGGGCCGGCAATCGGGCGGCAATTGAATCGATTCGTTCGCTTTATTGTCGCGTCACGAAGTCTTCGCCAATTTCGGTAATCGGTCCGGTTCCTGAATCGACGGCAGAGTGTTGGTGGTCGTCGAAATCGAGTCGCGTCCGCGTGCAGGAGCGTGGCCAATTCAGCGATTCGGTGATCCATGACTTTACGTTCCGATCCCTGTCGAAAAGGCGGGAGCCGAATGGTCAAGAGAAATTCGTGTTCTATATCTCTCGTCAACTTCCGGACGAGCCTCACACGCGTTTCGACCCTTGGGCCCGCGGATTGCTGAAGCTGTGCGGTCCCAAAGGAATGCCCTTGACGCTGAACGAGCTGCTGAATCGATCCCACGAGCTGCAAGAGGTACGCCGCGCAACGCAGAATGGCCAGGAGTTTATCGTCGTCCACTTCTCGCTGGAACTCCATCCTGGTGAAACTGGCAATTTCGAGGTCTGGTTCGATCCCCAGGTGAACTATTTGGCTTGCAAATTGATCGGAACTTCGACGGGCTCGGCCGCCAAACCGGTCAACAGACGCAAGGAGTCCCGTGTTTTGTCGTTCCGCGAAGTTGCCCCGACGGTGTACTTTCCAGAGCATGTGGAATCGCACTCGTACAAAGCTGGGCAACTCGTTGGGCACGAGATAGTGAGGTTTTCCGACGTTCGCGTGAACGAACCATTGCCGCCCGATATCTTCAAGATCGCCATTCCGCCCGGCGTTCACGTGCTCGATTCGATCGCGGATCTGGAATACAGAACAAATGCCAACGGCCAGCAGATCGGCCCGGGACGGGCGCTGGCCAAGTTTCCTCCGTTGCAAGCTGGGGCCGGGCCACTGGCTGCAACCAGCCAAGAGCCGCAGCCGGCGACTCGCTGGATCGTGCCGGTGTCGCTGGCCATTCTGACGGTCGGCGGCGGTCTGTGGTTTGTGCGCAAGTGGCGGAGCTCGTTGGAAGCCGCTTCATCGTAGATCAGGTTGTCCACTCCTTCCCGAAGATGACAGCATGAAACTCCGCTATCTGATCTGGCTGCTACTTCCGCCCCTGATTGGAGTCGTCGTCTATGCGGCCCAGTCGAGCGACTGGGGTCGCCGGCTGGCAGCCGGCGCCGTGCCGATTCTGGAATGCCCGCAAGCGATTGATCTCGGAGAGCGCGAACTGGGCGAAGTCGCCCTGGCGCGGTTCACCATCGCCAATCGAGGCGATGGAGAACTGCTCATCGAGCGAATCGAAAGCAACTGCGCCTGTTCGGGCCTGGAACGCGAGCAAGACGGGAAGTTCCTGCGCATCACTTCGCTGCGGATAGCGCCGCGGGAAGAAACCGGGGTGGTGCTGCGAATCCTCGTCCAGGGGACGCCGGGCGATGCGACGCGAAACGGCGTCGTATTTCATACCAACGACCCCGCCCGGCCCATCGCGGGAGTTGAAGCGACCATTTCGCGCGTGAAAGTGGGGGTTTCCACCCTACCCACCAGCGTCGTGTTTGGAACGTTGTTCGCCGCCAGCGAAGCGCGCCAGGTTCTCGACGTGTACGACAGCAACGTTCCTCCCCGAACGATCGACCGCGTGACCGTGGCGGTGCCGGGTCGCGTCTCGGCGAAGCTGCTTCCTGGCAAAGAACCCACAGCGCCGGCGCGCGCCGAACTGGGTGCCCTCATCGGCCGCATTGAGGTCGCGGCGCTGACGAATGGCGCCGGACCCCTGAGGACGGATGTCGAGATTCACCTGGCGGGCGAGCGCCGGGCACCGACCTTGATCCCGGTCAGCGGCCGGGTGGCAGGCGCGGTGGAGGTGTTTCCCGCTACACTCGTCTTGCCGCGGTCGTCGTCGACGGGGCCGGTCTATTTCGCCGAGTGCTTCTGCCAAAGCACCGCCGGCAAACCGTTGTCGCTGGCGGTCGATTCGCTTCCCGCGGACTTGGTTGCCGAGATAAACCCGATCGCTGGAAAGCCTTACGAGCAAGTGCTCCGCATCGAGTGGAAACCCGACCGAGAGGCACCGGCCGATTCAGCGGCCCGCAAGCTGCGCCTGATGGCGCAGGTCGATGGCCACGATGTCGCGCCCGTGGAGATCACCGTTATTTGCCTGCGCAAAGGAGATCTATAATGCGAACGCTCCGACAAGGATGTCGAACAGGTGTTCGTTCCGCTGGCTTTAGCCTGGTGGAATTGCTGGTGGTGATCGGACTGGTCGGCTTGTTGGTCGGCCTGTTGTTGCCCGCCGTGCAGCAATCGCGGGCCTCGGCCGCCCGGATTCAGTGCCTGAACAACCTGCGGCAGATCGGCTTGGCCCTGCACCAGCATCACGACCTGCATGGCCGCCTTCCCCCGCAGCCAGCGGCCAGCGGCAACCCCAGCGATCCCAACCTGCTGCTGCGCTGGCCCGCCCTGATATTGCCGCAGATGGATCAAGCGCCGCTGTGGGACGTTTCCTCGCAGGCCTGCCAGGCCGATCCGGATGCGACCCACAACCCGCCGCACGTCGGCAATCGCACGGTGATCCGGTCTTACGTCTGTCCCGCCGATCCGCGGCTGCTTTCCCCGCTGGAAACGCCCCCCGGCGATCTCGAATCGCTGTTCTCGTACACCGGCATTGCCGGCTCGCCCCACGGCGGCACCTACGTGCAGTTGCCGGGACGGCTGCTGCTCAAATCGGCGGGGGGCGTCTTGGGCGACAAGCCGGGCATCCACCTTGCCAATATTACGGACGGGACGAGCCAAACGCTGATGGTCGGCGAGCGGCCACCCCCGGCGTCGCTACAAGTGGGGCGGTGGTATGCGGCGGCTTCGATGTTGACCCAATTCCCATATCCAGACGGGACGATGCATATTCCTGAAAGCAGTTACTCTCCCCAAGACCCGTGCAATCCTTCGGATACGGGCTTTGGACCTGGCCGTCTGGACAACCCTTGCGACCGGTATCACCTGTGGAGCCTGCACGGCGGCGGCGCGAACTTCCTGTTCGCCGACGGCTCGGCCCGTTTTCTTCCCTACTCGGCGGCCCCGCTGATGCCGGCCCTCGCCACCCGCGCCGGCAACGAGCAAGTGCAATTGCCGGAATGAAAACAACCCGGCGCAGTACCTGACGGCATCGAGCGCGGCGAAGTTGGCCCGCGGGCCTTACGCCTTGACGGTGTGTTCGGCGGTTAGATGTTGCACCAGCGATTTGGCCGGAGTGCCCAACTTCAGCACCGGTGCGAATTCGTCGAACTCGGCGTCGATCTGGGCGAACAACTCGGCTACGTTCTTGCCGCGTCCAACAGCCAGCGTGTCGAAAGCCGCGATGAACTTCGCCCGTTCGTACCATTGCTCGTCGTGGTTGGCGGGCAACAGGGCCGACAGCGCCACCGACAGCGTTCCACTCTCTTTCGACTTCTCGGCCATCAGACGGTCGAGGTCGGTATGCGCCTCGATCAGCTTGGCGAACGCTTCGGGCAGGCTCCAGTGGCGAGCCATGTAGCCGCCCGCTTCGGCGTGCGTCCAGCCGAACTCGGCCCGTTCCAGATCCGACAGGCGCGATTCGCCATCGGTGCGGGCTTCCAGCAGTTTGAGATATTTTTGCGGCTGCTCTTTGGCTAGCAGCGGCACCGCCATGTCTTGCAACAGCGAGGCGGCGAACAGCTCTTCCGCTTCCTTCACCCCTAGCGCTTTGCCGAAGGCGCGGGCGAACAGGCCGCGGCGGAGCGAATCCTGCCAGAGGCTTTTCAGATCGAACGGCCCGCACTTGGGATTCGGCATCAGGCTGAAAACGGCGCTCCACAGCGCGAAGTTCTTGATCGTGCGGATGCCGACTAGCGTGATCGCCAGCT
>JBBDYF010000227.1:0-74344 GCA_040901775.1 Pirellulaceae bacterium
TCGCATAAAACTGAAGCGGCTCTACCCCAAAATTAAAGCCTGACAAAGCACTAGTCGCCCGGCAGGCCGCCTGACGGCCTGGAACGAAGTCATGGCCCGGCGAAGGTCTAGCGGCTTTCGCCGGGTATTTTTTGGATTCTGGCGCCGCCCGGCGCACCGCGGGTCGGCGAAGTCCGGGTCGCGGAAGAGAAGGCTCGTCGTTTGATATTCCTTAGACAATCAGCAGCTAGATAGGTTCGACCATGAAGACCAATTTTCTGAACAAAGTCCGTCGGTTCCTGAAGAGCGAAGCGGGCCCGACTGCGGTGGAATACGCCGTGATGTTGGCCCTGATCGTGATCGTTTGTCTGGTCTCGATCCAGGCGATCGGCACCAACGCCAACGTCACGTTCAACAGCATTGCCACCGCGATGCCGGGCGGAACCTAGTCGCCCCGATTCGGATTGTCGTGGGTCGCGCCCAAACGCGACCTACGCTTTGCTCGGGCGAGAGCCTTTCGCTGCCGCCCCGAGGATGATTGACCCGCCCTGCCACCGGCGCACAACCGGCAGGGGCGCGGCCTGGGAGTCGAGAAAGCACAAGTCGTTTGATCGTTGTTTCGCAATCACGCACGCTGAAAAGGTTCGTTTTATGAAGGTCAATTTTCTGAGCAAGGTCCGCACGTTTTTGAAGAGCGAAGATGGCCCGACCGCGGTGGAATACGCCGTGATGTTGGCCCTCATCGTGATCGTCTGTTTGGTTTCGATCCAGGCGATCGGCACCAACGCCAACGTCACGTTCAACAGCATTGCCACCGCGATGCCGACCGGAACCTAGTCGATTCGTCGGGCGACTCGGGCGGCCTGTCTTACCTCGGTGGACAGCCGCCCCAGCCGCATTTTGCTTCGTTGCCGGGTGCCACTCGACCCAAGGTCAGGCCATGTTTCCCATCCTACCCAGCGATGTGTTGAGCGGCGGACTGGAACTGGTCTGCTGCGGATTCACCGCCCTGGCCGCAGTTTTCAGCTATTTGTTCATGTGGCGTTAGATGCCTCACGCGCGCACGGGGTACACGGCCCTGCTGCGTTCTACTCGGGAGAAAGCCAGTCATGTCGGAGTTGTTTTCCGCCTACGCCGCCACCATTGCCGAGCACTGGACGGTCTGGTTCGTCACGGTCGTCCTGATCGTCGCCGCGGTCATCGACGGCTTCGAGCTCAAGGTGCCCAACTGGGTCACCTTCCCCTTCATTATCAGCGGCTGGGTCTATAACTTTGCCGCCCTAGGCTGGGAAGGCCTCGGCTGGAGCCTGCTGGGAATGATTGTCGGCCTGGCCCTCTTGTTGCCGGCCTATGCCATCGGCGGCATGGGAGCGGGCGACGTCAAGCTGCTGGCCGGCGTCGGAGCGTGGGTGTTTGTCATGCACACGGTCTATGCGTTCGCCGCGACGGCCGTCGTCGGAGCGGTGCTGGCCGTGCTGATGGTCGTCTGCCGCAACGCCTGGACCAAACATTCCAGCCAGTTCTGGCTGATTCTTAACGAAATACTGGTCGTCCGCGACCCCGAGCGGCTGTCGGCCATCGCCGCCGAGCGCAAGCCGACCATGCTGCTTCTGCCCTACGGAATTCCGATTGCGATCGGGACCATTGGCTACTTCGTCGTGACCGGGGAGCTTGTATGAGCCTCAAGTCCTGCTTGACCTTCGTGAAAATGGCGGCTTTGCCGGGGTGGCAAACTGGGCAAGCTATGCCGAGTTTGCGATCGGCCGGCGAGAAACTGGAAAAACCTTGCCGGTCGTACCGAAGAAATCGACGGGCAGCGGCGGCGGTAGAGTTTGCCATCGTTGCCCCGGTGTTCTTCCTGCTGGTGTTCGGCATGATCGAGTATGGCCGAATGGTAATGGTCCAGCAGGTGATCACCAATGCCTCGCGCGAGGGTGCTCGCCGGGCGGTGCTAGACGGTGCGACCTATACCGAGGTTAAGAAAGTTGTAGACAAGTACTTGGACAGCGCGTCAATCGACGAAGCAAGTGCGGAAGTAGACACTTCTCCGGATGAGCCCGCAGATGCCGAATTTGGCGATCCTGTCACGGTTACGGTCTCGATCCCTTTCGATGAAGTCAGTTGGCTTCCCTCGCCAATGTACCTAGGGGGAAAAGTCCTGACCGCAACCACCGTAATGCGCCGCGAAAGCGTGCAGTAGCCACCGGCTGCTGCCTGACTGGCACCTACATTCCGCGAGACACTGTTGGTAAAGGAAACGTACGATGCGCATGAAATCGCTGATCCTGATTTTCATCGCCCTGGGCTGCGGCCTGGTGGCGTCGATCGGCATCAGCCAGGTCATGGACCGCGGCAACGACGGCGGCAACGTCGAGATGGAGCAGATCCTCGTCGCCTTGGCCGACGTGGACATCGGCACCAAGCTCGACGCCCAGAACGTCAAACTCGAGGACTGGCCCAAGGCGAAAGTGCCCGAAGGGGCGATCCGCCGCCTGGACGACGTGGCCGAGAAGTTCGCCAACGCCCGGTTCTATAAGGGCGAGCCGATCCACATCAGCAAGGTGACCGACAACTCGCGGAGCGTGGCCGACGGAGTGCCCGAAGGCTACCGCGCGATGCCGGTCAAGGTCGAGGAAGACACGGTCATGAAGGCCATCTCGCCCGGCGACCGGGTCGATGTGATGGTCTTCCTTCGCAAGAGCGAAGATGTCGATCAGACGGGTGTCTTCACCATTCTGAAAAGCGTCCGCGTCTTCGCCGTCAACACCAACACCGAACGCAGCGGCAGCGAATCGGGGGGCAAGCCCGAAAGCGTCAATTTCCGCACGATCTCGCTGCTGCTCAAGCCCGACCAGACCCGCGACCTGGCGCTGGCCGCCCAGGTGGGCAAAATTTTGCTGACGCTCCGCCGCTCCGATGAACCGGAAGACGAGTTGGCGACCGACATGACGCCGATCGGCGACCTGCTCAAGGGGAAGGCCAAAATGGCCAGCGAACCCGCCGAGCCCGGCTCGACCCGCCCCGGCCCAGGCAGTTTCCTGGGAATGCTGCAGCCAGCCATCGCCGCGCCTGCGCCGGCCGCCGCGCCGCAGCTCGCCTGGAAAATGACCGTCTCCGGCCCGAACGAAGTCAAGCAGTACGAGTGGCAGGATGTGAAGGATCTGCCCGTCGAGAGCAGCTACGTGGCCACGCCCGCCGCCAGCGGCGCCGCGGCCCAGCCCGAGCCGGTCGAGCCGACCACCCCCGAGAACAACGAGACCACGCAGCTTGAAACCACGTCGCCCGCCGAGGGAACCAGGACCGGCGGCGTGCCCCAAGACTAAGACCGAGTTTGAAGTTCCACGAAGAAGTTAAAATCCGCCTCCCTGCTTCACACACCAGCGGGGCGGATCGAAAGAGACCACGACGCTCCGATCGCGAAGATCGGCGAACAGTTTTCACACGGATTGGGATTACTCGCGTTTACCCAGAACGCAAGGAAGAACACGGATGTCGATTTCATTGCTTGCGGCGCGTCGCGCCGTTCTCGCCAGCCTGGCCGCGGTGGCCTGCGGCCTGATCTGCTCGGTGCGGGTCGGGGCCCAGGAAGAAGGTCAGTCGGCCGTCAAGTTTCAGGTCCGAGGCCCCTCGGAACGCCTGGAGATGACCGTCAACTCGAGCAAGGTCGTCGAATTTCCGTTCGACGTGCCCAAGATGCTCGTGAACAACCCCGACCTGGTGCGGGTCATTCCGATCTCGCCCAAGTCGATTCAACTCTCCGCCGTGCGGGCCGGCATCACCCAGCTCAACGTCTGGGACGCCGACGACAACGTCACCACGCTCGACCTGGTGATCTTGGGCGACGTGGGCGAACTGGACATGACGCTCAAGTCGCTTTTTCCCGAGGCGGCCCTGAAGCTGCGGCCGCTCAACAGCAGCCTCTACATTTCGGGCTTCGTTCCCAAGGCCGAGATGGTGCAGAGCATCACCAACGTCGCCCGCGACTATTTTCCCAACATCATCAACGACATGACGGTCGGCGGCGTGCAGAAAGTGCTCCTGCACGTCAAAGTGATGGAAGTTTCGCGCACCAAGCTGCGGGCGATGGGCTTCGACTGGGCCCAGCTTAGCGGCGGCAGTTTCGTCACCCAAAGCGTCAGCAAGCTGCTGGAAACACCCGGCACGCTCGGCAATTCGCTGGGCATCGGCTCGCAAGTCCGCTTTGGCGTGGTAAGCGATGGCGGCAGCTTCTTCGGATTTCTCGAAGCCCTCCGCGAAAACAACATGGCCAAGCTGATGGCCGAACCGACCCTGACCACGCTCTCCGGCCGGCCCGCCACCTTCAACGTCGGCGGCGAGGTGCCGATTCCGATCCAGCAGTCGCTGGGGGTGACCACCGTGCAGTGGCGCGAATTCGGCACCCGGATCGACTTCGTGCCGATCGTCCTGGGCAACGGCATCGTCCGTCTGGAAGTCCGGCCCGAAGTGACCGAAATCGACCCCAGCTTGCGCGACTCGGTGACCGGCACCCCCGGCTTCCGCACGCGGCGGGTCGATACGGCCGTCGAAATGAAGGCGGGCCAGACCCTAGCCATCGCAGGCCTGGTTTCCAGCCGCGAAGAAGCGCTCAACCGTGGAATTCCCGTGCTGGCCGATCTCCCCTGGTTCGGCGCGCCGTTTCGCAAGGTGACGAACACCCGCAACGAGATCGAACTGCTGATCTTCGTGACGCCGGAGTTCTGCGAGGCGATGGACCCCAGCGAGGTTCCGCCGTGCGGTCCCGGCCAACTGACCGTCAGCCCCAACGATGCCGAATTTTACGGCCGCGGCTACCTGGAAGTTCCCAAGGCGGGCTGCGTTGGCGGCAACTGCGGTCCTGGCGGCCAGGAAGGCTTGAACTTTGGCCCGCAGGGGGGCCAGGGTTACGAGGAAATTCCGAGCCAGTACGACCTGAAGGCCCCCGTGCCGACGGCCCGCCGCTCGTCGGGACTGGTCGCCCCCGTGGTTTCGGCGCCCGCCTCGAACTATCGCACCCGCACGGTCGGCACAGGCGTTTCTTCCTCGACGAAAGGTGGATCCGTCAAACTCGCGCAGCCCGGCAGCACGAACCGCAAACCTTCGTCGTCTGCCCAACCGACCTTGATCGGGCCGCTCGGGTATGACGATCTTAGGTAGTGCCGTAGTTTTCGCCGCCGCAAGCCAAACCCCGTCCTAAACTTCAGGGCCAGAGGACAATCCTCTGCCCCCTGGTGCTGGCAGGTACTGGTCCTGCCACCAGCCGTACAAACCCGCCGAGCCACCTCACCACGATGAGCAACGTTCTTCGTCTAGCCATCGTCGATCCCAACGATACGACCCGCAACTCGCTCAAGAACACGTTGCTGGGGATGGATATCGTCTGGCTCGAAGCCGAGTGCTCGCGGTACGAGTTCTTTTCCGACGTGATCGGCCAGACCAAGCCCGACATCGGCGTCGTGTCGATCGACAGCAATCCGGAAAAGGGGCTCAAGCTGATCGAGCAGGTCCGCGAGATCGCCCCCGATTGCAGCGTGCTGGTGATCAGCACCTCGACCGACGGCCAGCTCATTCTCAAGGCGATGCGGGCCGGGGCCAAGGAGTTTTTAACCCATCCTGTCAAGGTCGAGGACTTGCTGCACGCCCTCGACCGGATCAGCGCCGCCAAGTTTGGCGGTGCCGCCGGCGGCGGCCGAACGTGCCACGTCATCGCCTGTTGCGGCAGCACCGGCGGCGTGGGCAGCACCAGCCTGGCCGTCAACCTGGGCTGCATCCTCTCGGCCGAGCCGAAAAACAGCGTCGTCCTGTGCGACCTCGACCTGTCGCTGGGCGACGCCGACGTCTTCCTCGACACCATTCCCGACTACACCCTGGTCGATGTCGCCCAGAACATTTCGCGGCTCGACTTCACGCTGCTCAAGCGGTCGCTCACCAAGCACGCCTCGGGCCTGTACCTGCTGCCGCGGCCCGTGCAACTGCAAGACACTTCGCTCGTCACGCCCGAAGACCTGACCCGCGTGCTGGGCCTCTTGAAAGCCTCGTTCACGCACATGATTCTCGACCTGTCGAAGAGCTACAACGCCCTGGACATGGTCGCCCTCAAGTCGGCCAAGGACATTCTGCTCGTCACGCAGCTCGATCTCCCCTGCCTGCGGAACGTCGTGCGGCTGATGATGTCGCTCAACGAAGTCGAGGGGCTGAAGGACAAAGTGAAGATCGTCGTCAACCGCGTCGGCCTCGACAGCGGGCAGATCAGCCTGAAGAAAGGGCAAGAGACGATGGGCAAAGAGATCTACTGGCAGTTGCCCAACGACTACAAGACGATGGTCGAGGTGCGAAACAACGGCGTGCCGCTGGTCGAGCACTCGCCGCGGGCCAGCATCACCCAGGCGATCACCACGTTGGCCGAAAGCCTGACCAGCCCCGACCGGGCGGTCAAAGAAGGGGACGAGGCAGCCAAGGCGGCCAAGGCCGCCGGCGCTGGCGGCTGGCTGGGCTTCCTGGGCAAGGGAAAAGGGAAGAAATAGTCGGGCGAGAGTCGCCATCGCGCCGCGGCTTGGGACGGGCGTGGCACGCCTTTTCTTAACCCCGCTGCTTACCCCCCTTCCTTAACCCCGCTGAGCGCCTGCTGCGTGCGGATCGTGTCGCGGTGCTCGGTGCCGAGAATCGCGGTGCGGATTGTCAAAGCCTCGCCGAGCAGCCTGGCCGCTTCGTCGTTTCGGTTCCGCTTTTCTAGCAGTCCCGCCAGGCGCTCCATGCACATGGCCGCTCGCGGCTGGCGGCCGCAGCCTTGCTGCAGGCATTCCAGGGCGATGCGATAGAACTCCTCGGCTCGATCGGCAAACCAGGGGTCGCCGCGCGTTACGAACAACATTTCAAACAACCGGGCCATCTCGGGCAGGAATATCTGCATGGTGGGATGCGCGTCTCCCACTTCTCGCCGCAAGTCGGCGACGGCGCCGCGGACCTGGGCGATGCCGAACTCGCGCTGCTCCAACTGGATCGCCACCATGCCGGCGACCCACCTGACAAACGGTTGTTGGAAGTGCTCGCTCCCCTCGACGCGGCCGATGCTTTCCTGAATGCGGTGCGCGAGCGGCACGGCCAGCTTGTGTTCGTTGCGCCGCTCGCGGATAAGCGACAAATAGCCGAGCAGCAGCGCCCGCTGGCGATGGGCCTGCGGTCCAAGTCGTTTCTCCTCGTGGGAGGCCGCCAGCACCAGCCTTTCGACCTCGCGGATCGTCGCGTCCGATTCGTCCAACTCCAGCTCGAGCATTCCCAGCAGCAGCACCTGGTCCTCGTCGGTGACGTCGGCGTGGTCGCTGGCGAGCACCTCCTGGGCCAATTGCTCCGCCTCGTCGTACCGCCCCTGGAGATAGCGGAGCACGCCCAAGTAGGCCAGGCTCTTGGCCGCGGCAGGGCCGTCCACCGCGTCCAACGGCTGGCGGACATCGCGAGCCGATTGGAGCATGTCGGCCGCCTTTTCGAGTTGGCCCAGCGACAGATAGACCACACCCAGCGTGTTCATCAGCTCCGCCTGGGCCAGCGGGGCATCGCCGAGCGCCGCAACGTGCCCGGCCGCACGGTCCAAGAGCCCGACACCGCTGATCCGTTCCGCCGAGGCGTCGGGCGTCGTCAAAAAGAAATCGCTGATCGTGCCGGTGCGATCGGTCCCCTGGCAGACCTCGATCAAAATCTCGGAGACGCGCTGCGACGCGCGCGCCGACCTGTCGGCCTGCTGCCGGGCCGCTTCGGCTTCGGTGAACAGGCGAGACTTTGCCTGCAAGGCGCGGCCCAGCTTGTCGCGCGCGTCGGCCGCGGCGTGCCACTGCCAGAGAATGCCGCTGATCCCCGCAATGGCCACCAGCAAGACGGCGACCAACAACGCGGTCACCGCCGGCCGCCGCCGGGCCCACTTCGCACTCCGTCCGAACGCGGTAATGCGGCGGGCGAGAATTGGCTCTTGACGTAGAAAACGGTTCAGATCGTCGGCCAGTGCCTGGGCGCTGGCATAGCGATTGCCCGGTGCCTTTTCCAGGCATTTGCAGCAAATCGTTTGCAGGTCGCGCGACACAGCCGGATTGAGCCGGCGGGGCGAGACCGGCTCGCTTTCCAGAACCTGCTGGATGGTTGCCAGGGCCGTATCGCCGCGGAAGGGGGGCCGCCCGGTCAACAGTTCGTACAAGATCGCCCCCAGCGAGTACACGTCGCTCGCAAAGCCGATCTGGCCGCGGTCGGCCCGGGCCTGCTCGGGGGGCATGTAGCTGGGCGTGCCCAAAACCTGCTCGGTGCTGGTCAGCTCCGAGCCCCCCGCCAAGCGCTTGGCCAGGCCGAAGTCGGTGACGTGCGGCTGGCCCGCGCGGTCCATGAGCACGTTGGAGGGCTTCAAATCGCGATGCAACACGCCCTGGTCGTGGGCCGCCTGCACGGCCCCGGCAATGGTGACAACCAGAGCCGCGGCAGCCCCGGCCGATAACGGCTGCTCGCGGGCGTGCGTGGCGAGCGACGTTCCGTCGATGTAATCCATCGAAAAGAAATGCCGCCCTCGATAGCTGCCAACCTCGTGAATCGCAACGATGTGCGGATGCCGAAGCCCGGCGGCGGCGGCGGCTTCGGCCTTGAATCGCGCCACGTCGTCGGGACCAGCCAGCGCGCTGTCGCGGATCACCTTGACCGCGACGATCCGGTCGAGCCCGCGCTGCACGGCCCGATAGACGACCCCCATGCCGCCTCGCGCGATCTCGTCCAATAGCTCGTAGTCTCCCAGCCGACTGCCCGGCAGTAGCAGCAGCGCTCCGTCGCCCCGCGCCTGGTCGTCGCCGGCGCTCCGATCGTCAAAGTTGTCGCACAGCGGCGGCGGCGGCAGCGCGTCGAGTTCGACGGCCAGCCGCGACGCGTTGAGGCTGCCGATGTCGGAGGCATCGGCTCGCGGCGGAGGGGGACGACGAATCATGACGGCGACCGAGGCTGGGGCACGGCCGCGAGCCGTTCCTGTCGGCGACGCTCCAGCGCGTGTTGGCAATAATCGAGCAACTTCAACTCGCCAAGCTCCTGCTCCAGTTCTTCGGCCGAAGCCGTTTCCAGCGAGCCGGCAACCTCAGATACCAGTAGGTCGGCAAACAACTGGCGTGCCCGGTGGACGATGACGCGAGCATGACCCGGCGTTACGTCGCGCCCCAGCTTACTGGCCAGCTTGGCGGCGACGTCCGCGGAGGCCGGTTCCCCTTCATCGACCAGCAGCCGCAGGGCCGTGTAATAGGGGGTCGTCCCTGCCCGTTCGGCGGCGTGGAGACTGGCCCACGTCCGCTCGAGCAATTCCTGCCGCCAGGCCTGCACGAACAGATCCTCGGTCGGCTCCAGACGAACGCCGGCGTCCAGCGATTGCGTGCCCTGCGGCTGCCGCTCGCGCCGCGCCGCCCGGCGGCGGAAATCGACGACCAGATTGTGCAGGGCTGTCTTGACGAAGGCGCGAAACCGGCCCCGCTCGGGGTTCGCGCCGCAAAAGGCGCCCCGCACCAGTCGCAGAGCGAACTCCTGAAACAGCTCGTCGGCGGCATCGTCGTCGCGCAGCACGGCCCCCAGATAGCGCCGCGCGGCACCGCCGTAGCGCTCGAAAAGCACCTGCCGGGCCTGCTGCACGCCGGCCTCCGAGCCGTCGTGCGCCTGGCGCACGATCGACCAGGGCGTGTCGATGCGGCTCAGGTGGGAAAGTTGTGTGGGCATGGAAGGTTCCTTCGAGAAACCCATCCTAAGCCAATTGGCGGACGCATTGAAGAAAAATCTGTAACGCAATCGAATGTTCGACGTACATGGTGGCGGAAGCGACCGTGACCCGACCCCAGTGACCTTTCCCCCAGCTATGGCGCGGCGCAAGTCGCGACCGGAGAAGCCGCATGCATGTCCCGTCTCTGCTCGGATATCGATCCAGACCTCGGCAAAGCACTCCGGCCCGCGCGACGCGCCGTGCGCGGAGCAGGACGGTGACCCTCGGCCTCGAACGGCTCGAAATTCGAGCCCTGTTGGCCGCGATGGTGAGCGACGCGCTGACTTTCAATACCACCGGCCAGAGCCTGTGGGGCCCTGGAACCGACCCCGCGGCCCGCGGGTCGTTTGAATTCGTTCAGCCCGTCGTGCCGGAATCGGTTGCGCCCCTGGTTATCGGCGGCATCACCAACAAGTCCGTTCCGAATGCGGCCCGAGCCGTGTACGACGTGCGGTTCGCGGCATTCTTCACGCCGATGCTTGTGTCCACGCTCGGCAATGTGGAGGCCGCCGAGGATCTGGTGAAAAATGGCCTCGGCGAGCGCCCGGCTGACCCATTCGCCTGGCCGCTCTACGACGGGCGATTCGCCGCACTCAAGGTACTGCTGTTCAGCGACTCGGACATCAAGAACGGGCTGGGCAATCCTCCGGCATCCCACGTCACGGCCAAGGACGGGATCGAGCTGAAAATCGACGGCGCGCTGGCGATCGGCGTCGGCGGCAGCATCGAGGTCACCTCCGGCAGCGTCGACGTGAATTATCCCACGACGGCCAGTCTGGAAGTGCTCGACGACGCCGTTTTGCCGGGCGAGCTGTTCACGATCCACACGTCGGAAAACTCCGGCAGCCCCACGCTGAGCACCGAGTTCTCGGAACTTGACGCGTCGATCCGCGGCATCCTCGACGCCAGCGCCAGCATTTCGCTCCAGCAGTATGCGCTGGGCGCCCATCTGATCAATATCAACGCGGGGTTTGATTCCGGCAAGTTCTCGCACGAGATCTTCGGCACGACGATCGGCGCCGAGAGGATCGAACTGCGCCCCTTCGGCCAGCCCAGCGAAGTCTCGGTGACGGGATCGCTGGGCAAGAACATCAGCCTGCCGGCCCTGCCGCCGCCGTTGTCGAAGTTTGTCGGTTTTCCCTTGGCCGACGTGCAACTGATGACTCCCGACCTCAACACGCCCCCCCACAGCACGTTTGACGGCGAGAAGATCGTCAACAGCCAACTGCCGGTAATCCGCACCGGCGACGGCATCACCCCGATCGACTTTGCCAAGGTCGATTTTGACATCGATTCGCTGAGCCTGCTGTCCGGCTTGCCGCTGGGCTTCGAGTTCGGCGTCCCGCTGTTGTCCACGTTCGAGATCAACCTGCTGGATACCGACCTGGGCGCGTACTTCGGCATCGGCCAGACGATGTCTTTCGAGGCCGAATTGATGGTCGATCTGCACTTCAGCACGCCAGCCGAGGTCGAAACCGAGCCGGGCGTGTTCGAGACCAGGAGCGTTTACCGGGCGCGCGTCGGCGAGGACGTGAACGTCATTCATCCCGGCGGCGAGCTTTCGATCGATCCGGTCTATTCCCTCGCCGACAATCTATTCACCAACGACACGGGCGTCATGCTCTCGCCCGCGTTCACCGCGAACTTCCTGCAACTGAAGATCACGGGGGTTCTTAATTCGCTGCTGGGAATCGCCGGCGACTTCTACGTCTTTCAGGATACGCTGGCCCTTAGCGATCCGTTGCCGATCGCTTCCATCTTCGACGGCCAGTTCTCGCTGGAAGGCTTTCGCGACGTCGCCGGCCAGCGCCTGCTCGTGCCGTCGCTCGTGCCCCCGGAGATCGACCCGGCCTCGCTGGTGGTCGATCCGGCCAGCGCGGACGAAGGGAGCCTCGTCACTTTCAGCGGCTCGTTTGCCGATCTCAACACCACCGAGAGCCACGCCGTCGCCATCGACTGGGGCGATGGCGCGCCTGCGACCATCGTCTTCGTTGCCGCCGGCGACCCCAAATCGTTCGCCGCCAGCCACGCCTATGCCGACAATGGCTCGTATGCCATCGGCGTGAGCGTGACCGACGATGCGGACAAAAGCGACTCCGCAGCGTCCAGCCTGGTCGTTGCCAACGTCGCGCCGAGCGTCGAGTTCGGTGGTTCAAGCCTCAATCTCGACGCGGAAGGCCAGCCGGTCCCGCTCTCCGGGGTCCGCGGGCAGACGCTCCGCTTCAGCGGGGCCTTCAGCGATCCGGGCTTCGACAACCTGCCGCTCTCCAGCGAAACGCTCAGCTACCAGATCGACTGGGGCGACGGCGCGGCGAGCGACTGGAATCCGGCCACCGTCGCGGCCGCCGGCTCCGCCGGCGTTCCCACGACGGGCTCGTTTGGGCAAACGCACGTGTACACGAGCGAGGGGGAGTATCCGATCACGGTTCGCGTCCGGGACGACGACGGTGCAACGACGGAACTGACGCAGGTGGCAAGCATCGCCGTCGCGGCGATGCAAGTCGGTGGCACGCTGGCGATCGGCGGCACGACAGGCAACGATCTGCTGGGTTTCGTCCAGCTCCCCTGGGGGGGAAAAGTTTACGGACTGCTCAACCAGCAATTCCTCGGCCCCTTCCAGCCCTCCGCGCAGCTTCTGATGTTTGGCCAGGCCGGCAACGACCTGCTGGTGGCTGGCCCGTGGTTCAACCTGCCCGCCCGGCTCGATGGCGGAGCGGGCAGCGATACTCTGATCGGCGGCAAAGGGAACGACGTTCTGCTGGGCGGCGCAGGCGACGACCTGCTGATCGGGGGCCCCGGGCGCGACCTCCTCCTTGGCGGCGACGGGGCCGACCGCATCGTCGGCGGCTCGGGCGAAGACCTGCTCATTGCCGGGGGGTTGAGCTTTTCCGACCGCGATGCGGCGCTCGACGCAATCGTGGCCGAATGGACCTCGGACCACTCGCACGAAACGCGGATCGCCAATCTCAGCGGTGCCGGCGCGGCCCAGGGCAACCCGGATTATGCCGGCCGCCTGAATGGAGATTATTTCCTGCAGGCAGGAGCCACGGTGCTCGCGGACGACGACCTAGACAAGCTTACGGGCGCTGGGGGCGAAGACTGGTACTGGTTCGATCCCGACCTCGACAAGGCCAACGATCTCCGGGATGAGGTCTTTGCCGTCGAACTCGACTTGCTGTAGCCAAACTGGTGGGAGCCTGCAGGTTCCTGCAATTTTGGCCGGGCAGAGCAGGAAACGACGCATTCCGCGTGGGTTGGCGCGGCTACTTCTTCACCGTGCGCTCAAATACGGCGATCGCCCCTTGTCCTTCCAGGGCGACGTGGATGAACCGGCCGTCCGGCTGACATCGACATCGGCCGGCCCGAGCTCGTCGAACATTTGTTCGCCCTCTACGAGCGCCTGACCGCGCCCCTGCTCCCCGCCCCCGCCAAACGCCGCCGACGAGGCTAGTTACGATTGTGGCCGCTCAGCCGCGGAAGCAGCGCGGCCAATGGTCGCGGCTTTGCTGCCTAATCCGGCGTGTCGAGATACGGGTCCTGTCCCATTTCGCGCTGCATCTTCTTCCGCTCTTTCTCGTGATGCAGCAGCACGAAGCGATCGCGCAGGTGGCGGCGCTCGACCTTCCGCTGGGCCCGCTTCAAGAGGCTCAAATAGCGCTGCGGATCGACGCGGGCCCCCTCGCCCAGCGCGGTCATCTTTTCGGCCGTTGCGGGACCGAAGCCGGTGCGGATCACGTCGTCGTCGAGCGACATGTATTGCCGCACGGTGCCGGGGTCTCCCTGGCGGCCGCAGCGGCCGACCAACTGCCGGTCGATCCGGGCCGAGTCGTGCAGCTCGGTGCAAATCACATGCAGGCCGCCTAAATCGGCCACCCCCTCGCCGAGCTTGATGTCGGTGCCGCGGCCCGCCATGTTGGTCGCCACGGTCACCTTGGACGGCAAGCCGGCGTGGGCCACGATCTCGGCTTCAGTCGCCACCTCGTGCGCGTTGAGCACCTTGTGCGGGATTCCTTCGACCCCGAGCAGCCGCGAGAGGATGACCGACTTGTCGATCGACCGGGTGCCGATCAAAACGGGCCGCCCCTGCTGGTGCAGGTCGCGGGTTTCGGCCACGATCGCGTTCCACTTTTCCTCGGCGTGGGCGAAGACCTGGTCGGGCAGGCGCTGGCGATGGGCCGGCCGGTTGGTCGGCACCGGAATGACGATCTTTTTATAGACCTTGCGGAACTCGCGGCTGGCCGACATGGCGGTGCCGGTCATTCCCGCCAGGTGCTGATACCGCAGGAACAAATCCTGCACGGTAATGCGGGCGGCCTGGCCGGTGGGCACGGTCACTTCGATCTTTTCCTTGGCCTCGATCGCCTGGTGGATGCCGTCGCGCCATTTGCGCCCTTCGGCCAGGCGGCCGGTGTTCTCATCGACGATGACGATCTCGCCTTCTTTCACGACGTATTGCCGGTCGAGCAGGAAATCGCGATCGACCTTGATCGCCCGCTCGATGTATTGATACAGGTCGATCAGGCCGACGGTCGCCAGCAGGTCGGGCTTGGGCAACGTGCGGACGATTTGCCGGCCCGCGGCGGTCAGTTCGATCTTTTTATCGTCGTGCTCGTATTCGTAGTGCTCTTCCTCGACGAAGCGCGTGGTCATCTCGGCGGCCCAGCGATACGTGCTGACGATTTTCTCGATCGCCTTTTCTCCCAGCGAACCGATGATCAGCGGCGTGCGGGCCTCGTCGATGAGGATGCTATCGGCCTCGTCCACCAGGCAAAAGTGCGCGCCCCGCTGCACCGGCTGCTCGCCGGTCGGATCGAGTTGGGCCGAGGTGATGTCGCCAAAGATGCTCGCCTGGCTGACGCCCATTCGCCGCAGTAGCAGCCGATCGCGGAGAAAGTCGAAGCCAAATTCCTTGGCCGTGCCGTAGGTGATGTCGCAGGCGTACGACTTGCGGCGATCTTTGCTGGCGTCCTTCGTCAAAATGGTGCCGACCGTGAGCCCCAGCAGGTCGTACACGGGCCGCATGTTGTTGGCGTCGCGCTCGGCCAGGTAATCGTTGACCGTCGCCAGGTGGGCCCCCTTGCCAACCAGGGAGTGAATATACATCGGCAGCGTGGCGGTCAGCGTTTTTCCTTCGCCCGTCTCCATTTCGGCGATGCAGCCGTTGAACAGGGCCATGCCGCCAATCATCTGCACGTCGTAGTGCCGCTGAGCGATCGCCCTTCGCGACGCTTCGCGCACCAGGGCGTAGGCCTCGGGCACGATCTTCACCAGCGTCTCGCCCGACTTGGCCCGATAGCGGAGCGACAGGCTCCGCTTTTTCAAATCGCGATCGGCCAGCGATTGCAGTTCCTCTTCAAACGCCGAAATTTGCCCCAGCAGCTTGCCCCACTGGGCCAGGCGGCGCTGGATTGGCCAGCCGACGACCGACAGCACGTTGGCCGTCCAGCCGGTAGGAACGCCATTGACGGGGGGAAGTACGGTCATATCGCCTGGAGTAAAGGTGCGCGAAAGGAGCGCGAACGACTGCGCGATTGCTTCTATTCTAAACGACCGCGGGGCCGGTTGTCGCGTGCCTGGTTCGCCCCGCTAGCAGGCTGGCACTGGCCCTACAAACGTTGTAAGTCGAACTTTTCGCTCAATCCGCACAGCTTCGCGGGCCGAAAACCATTGGGGACCAGAATCGGCAAGCAATGCCGTTTGCGCGGGCAGTGGCGACAGGCCGAACCGAGCGCAGCGCGAAGCTGCGTAAAGTTTGACGCCTGCGCCGGCTTCTCTCGATTCCCCGATTTTGCCGGTCGATCCTTGGATATTGTCGATCCCTAACGCAGCGCCCTGCCTTTCCACGCTAACACCGGGGAAAACGCGGTTTCGTTAGGAGCTTTGAATGGCTTTTGCCAGCGGGCGATACCTTTTCCGCAGCGAGACGCGGCCCATGAAACTCAAGTCGATTCTTCTAGCGGCAATCGCGGCATTCTCGTTCGGGCCGCCGCATGCGGGCGGGCAAGAGGTCGCGCACAGCGTCTCCGACCAGATTGCTTCGCTGGCGAGCTACCAGAACTTCATCCCCTCGTGTACCAATCCCTGTCCGGCGGAAGAGACCTTCTGCGGCAGCGGCCAATGCGGCGACTGCACGCAGTGCTGCCGCACGATGGACATTTTTGGCAGCGCCGAATTCCTGCTCTGGTGGGCCAAGGGAACGGTCACGCCGCCGCTGGTGACGACCAGCCCCGACGGCACGCCGCAGGTGGACGCAGGCGTTCTGCCCGATGCCGACGTGCTGTTTGGCCAGTCGTACCTGGGCGACGAAGTGCAAGCCGGCGGCCGCATTACCTTTGGCATCTGGCTCGACGAAGAGCGGAACGTCGGTGCCGCGGGCCGCTTTTATGGAACCGGCGGGGCCCGCGACACCTTCCGCCGCAGTTCGGATGGCAGCCCGATTTTGGCCCGCCCGTTCTTCAACACGCTCCTCGACCAGAACGACGCCCTGTTGATCGCCTTCGACGACGGAGCGACCGACATCTCCGATGGGAGCATCGAAGCGAGCTACTCGAACCAGAATTTCCTGGGGGCCGAAGCGTATCTGCAAATCATGATGGAGCAGAACCATCGCCGCCGCATCGACGTGATCGCCGGCTACCAGTTCATGCGCTTGGACGACGCCCTGCAAATCGACAGCACCAGCATCCTGCGGCAGTTCGGCGACCTGGAGCTCAACATTCGCGACCGCTTTTGGACGAACAACGAATTTCACGGAGCCAACGTCGGGCTCAAGGCGCAAATGGCCCGCGGCTGCTGGTCGATCGAGGCCCTCGGCAAGATTGCCTTGGGCGTGACCCGGCAGGAAGTCAACATCAGCGGCCGCACGATGGTTGGCGGCGGGCCGACGGTCGAGGGAGGCTTGCTCGCCCAGCCGTCGAACATCGGCACCTACCAGCGCGACACGTTCGGCTACATTCCCGAGCTGACATTGAACCTGAAATACCATGTCACTCCGACGCTCAGCTTCCACACGGGCTACTCGCTGATCTGGTGGTCGGACGTAGTGACTTCGGGCCGCCAGATCGACACGGGGGTCAACCTTTCGCAGCCTGTGGGCGACGACCGCCCCGCCTTTGCCTTCGAGGACGAAGACTATTGGCTGCAAGGAATCAACTTCGGCATGAACTGGGACTTTTAAGCCGGCGCTGTGGCGTTCCGCATTTGGCGAGCGGGGCGGCGTCAGCCCCCCGATGGCTCGAGCTGGGCGGCTCGGCTCCCTTCGTCATTCCGCGGCGCCACTCTCTTTGGCCACTCTCGAAACGCCGCGCTGGGTAACTTAGAATGCGGGGCTGACCTGCATCCCCTCCCCACTCGCGAGACGCTCCGATGCCCTCCCTTTCTCGCCGCGACTGGCTCCGCATTTCGGCCGCTGCCTCGTCGGCTTCGCTGTTGTCCACGTTTGGCCGGCAAGGCTGGTCGGCCGACGCCCCCGCCAAGGATCTGATCGTCCGCAGCGAAGATCCGCTCAACGCCGAGCCGGCTTTGGCGCACCTGGTGGAAAACAACATCACGCCAGTGAAACATTTTTACATTCGCAGCCATGCCCCGACGCCAAAAATCGACGCCAACAGCTTTCGCCTGCGGATCGACGGCCTCGTGAATAAGCCGGTGGAACTGTCGCTGGGCGAGTTGAAGGAAAAATTCACACCCCGCACGGTCGAGGCGACGCTGACCTGCGCCGGCAATCGCCGCCGCGAAATGAGCGAGATCAAGCCGGTCGGCGGCGTGCAGTGGGACGCCGGCGCGATCGGCAATGCCACCTGGACCGGCCCGACGCTGGCCGACGTGCTGAAAGCGTGCGAGCCGCGGCCCGAGGCCAAACACGTCTGGTTCGAGGGGCTCGATCCCATCGAGGACAAAGAGGGCAGCGTGGCCCCGTTCGGCGGTTCCATTGGGCTGGAGCGCGCGCTGCGCGAATCCCGCGACCTGCCGGGGGCCCTGCTCGCCCACGGCATGAACGATCGGCCGCTGCTGCCCGAGCATGGCTTTCCGGTGCGCTCGCTGGTGCCGGGATATATCGGGGCGCGGAGCGTCAAATGGCTGGGCAAAATCACGCTCAGCGATCGCCCCTCGCCCAATCATTACTTGGCGGGCGCGTACAAGCTGGTCCAAAGCGATACCCCAGAAGCCTACGCCGCGGCCGAGCCGATCTACCAGTTCCCAATCAACGCCGCCATCTGCACCCCGGCTGCGGGTGCCAAGTTAAAGGCCGGCAAGACAACGATCGCCGGCTATGCCTTGCCGCCGGGTGACGGCCAGACCGACATTCGCCAAGTCGAGGTTTCCGCCGACGGGGGCCGCAAATGGCACACGGCGGAGATTACCAACCGCTTCTCGCGTTGCTGCTGGCGGCTGTGGCGGGTCGAACTTGCGCTGCCCGCCGGCCAGCACGAACTGGTCGTCCGGGCGACCGACAACCGGGGCTACGTCCAGCCGCAGGAGACCGCGTGGAACGCGAAGGGTTACCTCTACAACGCGTGGCACCGCTGCCCAGTGGAGGTGGGTTAGCCGATCCGTGGGGCAGGCGTCCCGCCTGCCGTATTGCTCTCGGGCGCTTACTTAACCGGCGAGCGCCGGGTGGCAGGGGTTCGCGTGGCGAACCACGCCGGACGCGGGTCGAGGCTGGGCCGCGTAATTTCCCGCACAAGCCTGCACCTCCGGCTACGGGTTCAACGAGGCGGCTAGAAGCGCGCTGCGATTCAGGCCTCGGTGGGCTGCTGCGCTTCCGCCGGCTGCTCTTTGGGCTCGCGCCACAGCAGGGCATGCAGCACCAGCAGGATGGCGCCGGTCACGAGCAGCGTGTCGGCGATGTTGAAATTCGGCCAGGGATTGAATATCCGCAGCTTCACTTCGGGCCAGACAAACAGGATCCAATCGCGCACGCCGTGATGCAGGTGCGGCGGCAGACCGGTCGAATCCCACAGGCCCAGCCGGTCGTACAGGTTGCCCAGGATGCCGCCGGTGATCGACCCCAGGGCGACGATCAGCCAGCGATCGGCAGCGCCCCGAAAGACGAACAGCCAGGTCAGAATGCCGATGGCCGCGGCGAAGGAAAGCAGGGCAAAAATCCACCAGTAACCGGCCCCCATGCCGAACAGGGCCCCCGGATTGACGCTGGTTTCGATCCCCAGGCGGCCCTGGATCAACCAAAACTGATTGTTCGCCCGGGGCAAGCCCCGCCAGCGAAACATCCACTCTTTGGTGAACAGGTCCGCGGCGCAGCCGAGGATGGCAATGGCAAAAAAGACGACGTAACGGCTCTTAGGGACCGGCGGCATGTCAGCCCGCTCGTTAGAAGCTGGCCGATCCGCGCTGCCGGGGCGACGAGCGGGGCGGGGCACACGTGCGTCCTTACCGGCTCGGGACTTTATCGGCGCACTTGACACAGTGGGGCGTGTGCGGGAGGACTTGCAGCCGGGCCTTGGGAATTTTGGCCTCGCACTCGATGCAGACACCATAGGCCCCGTCTTCGATCCGTTCAAGAGCGCCTTCGATCAGCTCCAGGGCGCTGCCGTCGTGCTCCATCAGGCTAAGGGTGAACTCCTGCTCGAAGGCGTCGGTCCCGATGTCGGCCATGTGTATGGGCATGCTCGACAAGTCGCCCGAAGCCTCGCTCCGCGTTTTCCGCAAAGCGGAATCGGCCAAGGCAGAAACATCCCCCCGCAGCCGCGACCGCAGGGCGAGCAGTTGCTGCTTGAAATCCTTGGCCTCGATCTTCTTCATCGTTCCGACTCCTGACACACAGTAGCGCACTACCACGGGCCTCCAGGCCGAACGCGAGCTTCCCTGCCATCTTTCGCCGCCCGCCGACAAAACGGGCAGGCCATAGCCTCGCTATAATAAATCGGCTGCACGTCGGCTGTCAAATGGGGGTCTGGGCGGTTTTTCGCGATCTGCCGCGCTGCAGTTTCCGGCACCCGCGAAAACTTGCTTGCGAGCTCTGACGGCCCGCTTTACCCTAAAGGGATTCTCGATTTACGCCTGTCGCCTCCCTCGTTCAGGACCGCTGCATGTTGCGCTGCCTCTACTGCCTCGGTCTTTGCCTGCTGCCACTGGCCAGCCTTGTGGCTCAGCAGGCCCCGCAAAACGACTCGGACGACCATCCGCCCGCCGATGCTTCCCCGTATGCCGACCTGGTCCGGGCCGACAAGCCGGTCGCTTACTGGCGGTTCGAGGACGACCGGGGAGTGGCGGAAAAAGAAGGCTCGGCGTGGTTGCCCCAGCAGATCGCCGGCCCCGCCAAGTTCGGCCAACCCGGCCCGCGCCCCAGCATGTTTCCGCTGTTTGGCAGCGAAAACCGGGCCCTCCGGCTCGATCAGCCGGCGTCGCTGCGCTATGACGATGTAAGCAGTGACGAGGTGAGCGGCGAGGAAGCAGGCAAACCAGGCCCCTTCGACTTTGCCGCCGGCGATACGATCGCCCTGGAAGCCTGGGTCAATCCGGCCAAGCTGGCCGGCGGCCAGCAGGTGTATGTCGTGGGCAAGGGGCGAACGGGCAACCCAGGGACAGTTCCCGACAGCCAGAACTGGGCGCTCCGCCTGGCCGGCAAGGGTGGCGACTGTCGCCTCTCGTTTTTGTTTCGCGATGCCGACAATCGCCGCGGAAACCAGGACGACTGGCACCGCTGGACGAGCGATCGCGGCTTTGCCGCCGGCAGCGACTGGCACCATATCGCGGTGGTTTATACGTTCGGCCAAAGCGACTCGCTCCGCGGCTACGTCGATGGCCGGCCGACCAAAGGTGCCTGGGACTACGGCGGCCAAACCGACGAGAGGCCGGTGGTCGATGACGATCAAATCTGGATCGGCTCGGCATCGGGCAACAACGCCGGCAATTCGTTCGCGGGAGGGATCGACGAAGTTGCCATCTATCGCACGGCCCTCTCGGCCGAGCGAATCGCCGCCCGCTGGCAGGTCGTTCAGCCCAAGCCGTATGTCACCAGCGTGCCCATCCCGCGCGACTCGGTGCTGGTCGAAGTGCTGGAAGGGATGCCCGACGCCTGGTCTTGGGATTTCATTCCCGCGCAGCCGAGCGAACGCTTCACGCAGCGGAGGCTCGCCTTCGTCGATGTTCCCAAAAAGTACAACGGGCACGGCGTGATTGCCGACCGGAGCAGTCCGTTTGTGCTGTGGGCCCACTCCGAGTTGAACCTGCCGGGGGGCAAGCAGCGGTTGCTGTTGCGCTCGCGCAACGCGGCTCGCCTGTATCTCGACGACAAGCTGGTCCTCGAAAACCCATTCCCCACAGGCAGCACCGACGGCCACAACCCGTATCAGCCGGTCGAAAGTAAAGTCTCGCCGAATATCCGGCCGTTGCAGCCTGGCGATCGCGAGCAAGTGGTCGAAGTCGATCTGACCGCCGGCTGGCACCGCGCGAGGCTGGAGCTATTCGTCGGAGGAAAGAAGCGGCGGCCGGAGTTGGGCGAAACGAGCCTCTCGATCGCCCCCGCCGGCAGCGACGCATTCAGGGTGCTGGCAGTTTCCAAAGCCGCGACCACTGGTCGGGGCTTTGAGTTGACCGACGCCGCCTGGCTGGCCTGGGAGCAATCCCGCCGCGAAGAATTGGCCAGCATCAACCGGCAGCGTCGCCGCGCAGCCGGGGCCGAATATGCCAAATACTGGCAGCAGAGGCACGAATTCGCCCGCCAGTATGTAGGACAAGTTTCCAATCTGTCCCAAGATCTGTCTCACGACTCAATCGACGGCTTTATCGACGCCCGGCTCGTCACCGCGAAGGTCGCTCCCACTCCGCTGGCCGACGACCACGCTTTCGTCCGCCGAATCTATCTCGACACGCTGGGCATTCCGCCGACCGCCGAGCAGGTCCGCTCTTTTGTCGCCGACACCGCGCTCAGCAAGCGGGCCAGGCTGATCGACGACTTGCTGCAACAGCCCGGCTGGGCAGATAACTGGGTCGGCTACTGGCAGGACGTGCTGGCCGAGAACCCGAACATCGTCAATCCGACGCTCAACAACACCGGCCCGTTTCGCTGGTGGATCTACGAATCGCTGCTCGACAACAAGCCGTTCGACCGCTTTGCCACCGAGCTGATTCTGATGGAAGGGAGCCCGCGCTACGGCGGCCCGGCCGGCTTTGCGGTCGCCACCGAGAACGACGCGCCGCTGGCCGCGAAGGCGCAAAACCTCAGCCTCGCGTTTCTGGCCTTTGACATGAGATGCGCTCGCTGCCACGATGCGCCGGCTCACCGCTTTATGCAGGAAGACCTGTTCAACCTGGCGGCCATGCTGCACCGGGGGGAGCAAACGCTGCCCAAGACCAGCACCATTCCGGGCGATCCCGAATCGCTGGCGTCGTTGCTGGTGCAGGTCACACTCAAGCCGGGGGCCAAGATCGCGCCGCGCTGGCCGTTTGAAGAAGACTTTGCGGGCGAGTTGCCTGTCGAGTTTTTGTTCGATCCTAGCGACGAGCGGGAGGAACTGGCGCTCCGCTTCACATCGCCGCAAAACGCGCGCTTCGCGCGGGTGATCGTCAATCGCTTGTGGCGGCGATACCTGGGCCTGGGCCTCGTCGAGCCGGTGGACGACTGGGAGAACGCCACTCCATCGCACCCCGAACTGCTCGACTGGCTGGCCCGCGAGCTGGTCCTGCACGATTACGACCTGAAGTACGTCGCCCGCCTGATCTTCAATTCCAACGCCTACCAGCGCACACCAACCCGAAGCGTAAGCGAGGGACGTGCCAACGTGAGCGAGGGACTTGCCGGCGACGAACAGTTTGAAAACACCGAGCTTTTCGCCGCCCCCGCGCGCCGGCGAATGTCGGCCGAGCAGGTGCTCGATTCGCTGCTGGCCGCGGCGGGCAAAGAGATGCACGTCGAAGAACTGAGCGTCGATGGGATGGGGACGCGGCTCGAAACGTCGTCGATCAGCCTCGGCTTGCCGCGGCGGGCGTGGCAATTCACCAGCATGAGCAACGAGCGCGATCGGCCGAGCCTGTCGTTGCCCGCCGCGCAAACGGCACTCGACGTACTCGAAGCGTTCGGCTGGCGGGCCTCGCGACAGGATCCGCTCTCGGTTCGCAATAAAGAGCCGACGGTTTTGCAGCCGGCGATTCTGGCCAACGGCGTCGTCCCGAAGCGGGCCAGCCAGTTGTCGGAAGATAGCGTGTTCGTTTCGCTCGCCATGCAGGCCGATTCGCCGGCGGCGTTTATCGACCAGGTTTACGCGCAAATTCTCTCGCGTCCGCCGACTGCGGACGAGCAGGCGATGTTCGCGGAACTGCTCGCCCCCGGCTTCGACGATCGCCAGACCGGGGCCGAGCCCGGCCCGCGCCCCACCTGGCCGAAGCGCGACGGGGTGAGTTGGTCGAACCATTTGCAAAGCGAATCGAACGCGATCCGCCTCGCCTGGCAGAAGGAAGTGGAGAAGGGGGATCCGCCGACGACCCAGCTTGCCGCCGACTGGCGCGAGCGGGCCGAGGATCTGGTTTGGACGCTATTGAATAGTCCTGAGTTTGTGTGGATACCGTAGAGTCAGTAGTCAGTGGTCAGTAGTCAGTGGTCAGAAGAGAATTAGGGGTCAGTCGCGATGACAATTGCATTGGATCGACGTGAGTTTCTGGCGACGAGTGCAGCCGCGGCAGCGCTGGCGAGTACGCAGGTCTTGGCGGACGACGCCGCGCCGCGCGAGGCGCCCCGCGGCAAGGCCGAGCATTGCATCTTCCTCTGGCTCGGCGGCGGCGCGGGACAGATCGACACCTGGGACGTAAAAGCCCAGGGCGATCCCAAAGCCAAAAAGCCCGGCTCATACTACAAGGCGATCGACACCGCGATCCCCGGCGTGCAGGTTTGCGAACATTTAAGCCACTGCGCTCCGCTGCTCGACCGGTTCATTCCGATCCGCACCGTGCATCACGACGCGATCGACGAACATGCGGCTGCGGTCAACCACATGCACACCGGCCGGGCGACGAGCGGCACCGTCGTCTATCCCTCGATCGGCTCGATCGTCGCCCAGCAGCGGGGCGCGGCGGGCGAAGGGGTGCCGGCCTACGTGCTGATCGGTTACCCGAACATTACCCGCGGGCCGGGCTTTCTCGGCGCCAAGCACGGCTATGTCTATCTGACCGATACCGAGAGCGGGCCGGCGGGACTAACTCGACCGCCCGAGATCACCACCGCGCGCCAGGCCCGCCGCGAAGGTCTGCTCGGCCAGGTGCGCAAAGACTATCTCACCCGGCAGCCGGGAGATTTGCCGATCCAGCAGTACGATGCCACGGTGGGCGAAGCGCTGCGGCTGGCGGGGCCGCAGTTTGCCCGCATTTTTGAACTCGATCAAGAGCCGGCCGCGCTGCGCAACGACTACGGCGGCGAGTTCGGCCAGCGGTGCCTGTTGTCGCGGCGGTTGGTCGAGGCGGGGGCGAGGTTCATCGAGGTCTCGCACAATTTGAACTTCCTGAACGGCACCGGCTGGGACGTTCACAACGACGGCATCCTGCAGCAGCACGCTTTGATTCAAGAGCTCGACCAGGCCCTGGCGACGCTCGTCCGCGACTTGGAGGCCAAAAAGCTGCTCGACAAAACGCTGATCGTCGTGGCGACCGAGTTCGGCCGGCCGGCCGGGTTCGACGGCGGCGGCGGCCGGGGGCACCACGGCAAATGTTTTTCGATCGTGCTGGCGGGGGGAGGCCTGAAAACGGGCCAGGCGATCGGCCAGACTGACGACCTGGCGATGAAGATCGTCAGCCGGCCGGTCAGTGTGCCCGATCTACACGCCACCATTCACGCGGCCCTGGGCATCAACCCGAAGGGGCACCTGCAAGCGGGCGAGCGCCCGGTGCCGATCACCGACGGCGGCACGCCGATCGCCGAGGTGTTTTAGCCGCCGGCTCACTTCAGCCCGGCGACGAATCGCTGCACGCGGGCGTCGAGCATCGTCAGGTCGGTGCCAAACACATCCGTAAAGTCCTTCAGCCGCTGCGGGCTGCGATAATTGCTGAACGCGGGAATGGCGGCCGTCTTCGACAAATACTGAAAGTACTTCCTCGGCTCGCACTCGCACAGGTAGAACGACAAGGCCCAGGCCTGGGCGTACGCGCCGTTGGGATCCGTTTGAAACATCCGGTCGGACGAGACGATCTCGGCAATCGCTTCCGCCCCCGGGCGGCCCGTGGCGGCCTGGCTGCGGTACGACGATAAGAGGCCCCGATTCACCCGGTCGGCCCGGTTCGGATAGCGACGCGACTGCCAGACCCCGCGGGCCTCGAACATCGTGCCGATCCCTTCCACCACCCACCGCGGGGCGACGCCAAACCGACTGTGAACCCCCGTGTTGAACGCCGATTGATGGGCCGCCTCGTGGACGATCGTCTCGGCGTTGACGGTCCAATCGACGTCGCTCCGGCCGGCGGTCACGTCGTATAGCAAAATGCGATTGGTCGAGGTCGAGTAATAGCCGAGAAAGCCGCTGGCCGGCGGCACCCCTTCCTTCGTGGCCTGCCGCTGAAAATCGCTCTGCCGCGGATAGACGACGGCGACTAGCGGGAATCGCGGCTCGGTGAGCTGCCAACCGCGGGCCGCGTAGTATTGCACGAACGAGCGATACAGCTCCTCGAACCGCGGCGCCCATTGGTCCTTCTGCCCCGACGGGTGAACGACCAAGTAATGCCCCACGCCGGAGACCTCGAAGCCCCGGCCGAACTCGCGCATCAGTCCGCCCCGAATTTCGGCCTGTGAATAACTCTTAAAGCCGCTGGGAACCAGGCTGTAGTCCTGGGCCTGGGCCGGCGGGAACTCGAACAGTTGCCCGTCGCGAGCCAGCAAAAAGACTTGCCGCGAGTTGAACGCTAGCGGCGTCCCTTCAAGCGGCTTGCCATCGAGCTTCAAGCGGACCAGCGATTCCTGGGCCGCCAGCGGCGCGGCAAGTGCGAAGGCGAGCACCAGCGATGCAATGAATCGAAACGGAGGCATCGAATTTCCTCACGGCGCAAAGGATTTCGCGGCAAGGAAAGCCTAGCTCGATCCACACGTCGTTCGCTCGTTCCCTCCAAATTTCCGACCTCTGACCTCTGACCTCTGGCCTCTATCCTCACCGCTCAATCGGCACAAGCCGCACCGACTTCAGAATCAGCCAATCCGGCGGCATCGCCTGGGCATTGCGGAGGACCAGGGTGTGCTCGCCGCTGGCAGCGACCGCCACGACGAACGAGTCGGTGACGGACGACCCTGCGTCCCCGGTGGGCCGCAAGCTGCAGTGCTTGGTTTGCCCCGCCACATGGGCCACGAGCTGCGCGTCGGCGGCGGCCTCGGTCGCGGCATACTCGATTTGCAACTCGAAAAAGCCGGGAACCAGCAGCTTGAACCGCCACTCGGCTGCGGCCTCGGCGGCTGCCCAGTTGGCAAGCACTTGACCTGCCGGGACATTCCGCCGCTCGACGCCGCCGTGCAGCAGAGCCGCGGCGAGCGACAGGTTCACCACCCCGCTCGGCTCTTGCATCTGCACGACCAGCACGGGATCAGCGGACAAGGGGTGCGCGGGATTCGACTCAGCCGGTTGGCCGCTTTCAATGGGCGGCTCGGCGGCGTTCTCCTCGTTGTTCTTGAATGCACTCCAGCCTAGGGCCGCGGCCAACAACAACAGCGCCGTCAGCACGGCCGCGAAGATCGGTCGCCGCCAGCCAGCCGGGCGAGCAATCGCCGCACCGCGGGGTTCTTGCGTGGATTCCGTCGTCAGTCGTGGAGCGGCGACAGGAGGCGGCGTTGCCTCGGCTGCTTCCATCGGCGACGGCTGGCCCGCCATCGCGGCCGCCATTGCCTGGGCGAGCTGGCGGTCGTATTCTTTCTTCGCAGCGAGCGACAGCAAACAGACCTTGGCCGTCGCCAACTCGTTCAGCAGCTTTTGCGTAAACCTTGACCGCGGCCCAACCTGGTAGCTCCGGATCAGCGCCATCCGCTCGTCTGCCGCCGCAGCAATCCGGGCCACATCGTCCTCGAACCGCGCCAGCCCCAGCAGCCGATAATGGTCGGCCGGCTGCTCGTGCGGCGGGATGCCGAGCCATTGCTGGTAGGGATCGAAGGACATGCAGGGATGATGTCAGTGGGCAGTTGTCAGTGGGGAGGAGCACGTTCATCCTAATCCGCACTCCGCGTTCGGAGTTCCGCACTCAGAACTCCTCCCGCTCTGCTTCTTCCAGCACCTTGTCGGTGCTCAAGGGATCGACGCGGCGGCAGCACTCGGTCAACTGGTCCGCCATTTCGCGCAGCTCGGCGATCCACTCGGCGGCAGAGCATTCTGGTGGTGTGAACTGCTGAAACTCCTTCAGCAGCAGGATCAGCCGCAGGAGGTGCCGAAAGACGACCCCTTCCTGCTTTTGCAGCCCCCGGCTGGTGATGTACTTGTTGAAGTTGCCGCCGAATTCGAGCACTTCGCCCGCACACCAGACACTCGTCGTAAAGAGCGAATGGACGTGTGGGAAGGTGGCGTCGAACAGCAGCCGCAGTTTTTCGCCGAGCGTCAGAGGCCAGACTTTTTCTGCAAACATTTCGCGGGTCGGTGGGCCCTCGTCCTCGTCGCGAGGAGCCTTGGCCCCGAGCTGTTCGGGCGTGGCGAGGCCCATCTGCAAAAGCTGAACGTCGAGCCGCGTCGTCGCCAGCGGACCCGGCGGCATTTCGTCGTAGCGTGGAACGCGAACGTGCTTGGCCACCGCGCCGGGCATTTCCAGCACGCTCTCGAAGGCCTGAATCCGTTCTTCCCGGCTGGCGATCCCCAATTGATTGACCAGGTAGATGGCATACAGCGGATTGATGCCACGCAGTTTCAGCAGCTTGGGCAGCGTTTCGGTGGGATAGGCGAAGTGAGCCTGGTAGGAGGAGGGGGCTGGGGGCTCGGGGCTGGGGGCGGGGACAGCGGAAGGTGTGGCAGCGTCGCTTGTCGAAGCTTTCTCTCGCGCGAGCTGCGCCAGCGCGGCGGAAAGCATCTTCTCGGTTTCAGTCTGTTTCTTCGGAGGGGCCGCTTTTGCAATCTCAGCCCCCCCAGGGGCCCAGCCCCGAGTCCCCAGCCCCGTTCCCCGCATTCTGCGGCGGCGGTTCGAGCCGCACATAGCCGGCGGCCCACAGCGTCAGCAGCATCTGATCGAGTTGCTTCTGAGCACCGACCTGCTGGCCGCTTTCCAGCAGCCGCTTGCCCACTAGTTTGTGGAGTGGCTCCACGTCGGGCGTCACATCGAGCATGTGAGCCAAGAGCCGCCAGGGGATCGGTCCCCGGCTGGCGAGTTTCAGCGGCGGCGCGATCCGCAGCTTGTCCCACTGCGGCTCGGTCCAGTATTGCTCGGTGCTGCGGCGCGTCGGCTGCTTCCGTTTCAGGTCTTTCCTCATCCGCAGCAGGCCGGGATCGCGGGTGTCTTCGGGAATTTGGTCGAACTTTTCCCGCCAGCGGAGGATTTTTACGTCGTCCTCGTGCGCCAGGGAGAAGACGTAGCCTTGGGTGTCGAACTGGGGTCGCCCGGCCCGTCCAAAAATCTGGTGGGCCGAGCTGGCGTCGATGATTTTCATCGCGCCCGGCTTCCCTTTGAGCAGCGTCGGCATCACGACGCTCCGCGCGGGCAGGTTGATTCCCGCCGCGAGCGTTTCGGTGCAGACGCACACCGCCAGCAGCTTTTGCTGAAAGAGCTGCTCGACGATGCGGCGATACTTGGGCAACACTCCGGCATGATGCACGCCGACGCCGCGCTGCAAGATCGCTCTTAGCTTGGGCCCCGCGCCTTGCGAAAAATCGTGCAGGGCCAGCTCGTCGGACAGGCGCTTTTGCTGGCCGCTGGCGAGCAGCGATTTTCCTTTCAACAATTCGGCGACGTTCCAGCATTCGTCGCGATTGAAGCAAAACACCAGGGCGGGCGTGTATCGCTGCTGCTCGTCCCCTTCGGCCATTTTTTCGAGCTGCTCGGAAAGCAGCAGGTCGCCGACCCAGCGATAGTTGAGCGGAACTTTCCGCTCGGTCCCTTGGACGAGCTCGATCGAACGGCCGTGCGCCGCTTGCAGCCACTGGCGAAACTCGAACGCGTTGCCGACCGTCGCCGACAATAGCAGCAGCCGAACGTGCTTCGGCAACAACCCGAGCGAGAGTTCCCAGACGATCCCCCGCTCGGGATCGGCAAAGTTGTGGAACTCGTCCATCACGACGGCCGAGACGTTGCTGAAGTCGAGCGCGGGGGAAACAAGGGGTTCGGGGTTCGGGATTCGGGGCTCGGGAGTATGAATCGGGTTGGTTTCTGCCGAACCCCGACCCCCCAGCCCCGAGCCCCCAACCCCTAGCCCCGAGGCCCCGGCTTGCAACAATCGGTTAAACAAAATCTCCGCCACGACGACCAACACGGGTGCATCGGGGTTCACGCGGCGGTGGCCGGTGACCAGGCCCACGTCGTCGGCCGAGAAGCCCCACCGCACCGCCGCGGCTTGCATCTCTTCCAGCTTTTGCTCGGTCAGGGCGATCAGGGGCGTGGTGTAATAGGCCCGCGTGCCGGTGTGCAGGGCCTCGAACAGGGCCGCTTCGGCGATCAGCGTTTTGCCGGTCCCCGTCGGGGCACAGACCAGCACTCCCTGGTCGGTCGTAAAATAGGTCAGCAGCGCCTCTTCCTGCACCGGGTAGGGTGGAAACGGCAACTGGTCGAGATACAGCGAAGCCAGCTCATCGCGGCTCTTGGCGGGAGTATCCATCCCGCAATTGTCCCGATTCCCTCCGGCGCGAACAGTGCCACTACGGCTCCCTCCCACTGACCACTGGCTACTGCCCATCCTCCCTCTGTCCTCTGCTCCCCGCTCATGCGACACTTTGGGCCGCTTCACTCACCCAGTCCTTTTCCGCCGAGGAACCGATGAACCGCAACTTTCTTCAGGTTGGCACGTTACTTGCCGTTTTGGCGAGCATGACCATCACAACCCCCGCGCCGGCCGCCGACGATCCGAAAGAACTGCTCGCCTACTTTGGAACCTACACCAACGGCGGCAAGAGCAAGGGAATTTATTGCTACCGGCTGAACCTGGCCAGCGGCAAGCTGACCGAGGTGGGCGTGACCGAGGGGATTAAAAATCCGTCGTTTGTGGCGATTCATCCCAGCGGAAAATATTTGTATGCCGTCAGCGAGGTGAGCGAGGGGGGCAAACCGGCCGGTGCGGTCACGGCGTTTTCGCTCGACCGCGCCAGCGGCAAGTTGACGCCGATCAACCATCAATCGTCGCAAGGGGCGGGGCCGTGTCACGTCTCGGTCGATAAGTCGGGGCGCTGCGCCCTGGTGGCGAACTACGGCAGCGGCAGCGTCGCCTCGCTGCCGGTCCAGAACGACGGCTCGCTGAAAGCCGCCGCTTCGGCCATTCAGCACGAAGGTTCGAGCGTCGATCCGAATCGGCAGAAAGGTCCGCATGCCCACTCGATCAACGTTTCGCCCGACAACCGGTTCGCCTTCGCCGCCGACCTGGGGCTCGACAAAATCTTGATCTACAAGCTCGATCCGGCTCAAGGAACCATTGAAGCCAACGACCCGGCCTTTGTCGCCACGCCCGCCGGGGGCGGGCCGCGGCACTTTGCCTTTCATCCCAGCGGGCGGTTCGCTTTCGTCTGCAACGAAATGCAGTCGTCGGTCACCGCGCTGGCCTACGATGCCGACAGCGGCAAGCTGACCCAGCTACAGACGATTAGCACTCTGCCGCCCGAGTCGCAGGAATTGAAAGGGAACTCGACCGCCGAGATTCAGGTCCATCCGGCGGGCAAGTTCGTCTATTGCAGCAACCGGGGGCACGACAGCCTGGCGATCTTTGCCTGCGACGAAAAGACGGGCAAACTGACGGCTGCCGGCCACCAGAAGACGCTCGGCAAAACGCCGCGCAACTTTGGCATCGACCCGACCGGCCAAATCATCGTCGCCTGCAACCAGGGGACCGACAACGTGGCGGTGTTCAAGATTGATCGGGCGACCGGCCAGCTTACCCAGGCCGGCGACCTGGTGACGATCGGCGCACCGGTCTGCGTGAAGTTTTTGGCGGCTGAGTAACGCAAGGGTTCCGACCGCCGGTCGAGGCCTGCAGCAAGCAGCTTGCGACCGGTTCGGTCGTAGCAAGTGAACCGCGGATGGCGCGCCAGTTCGCGGAGGGGCGAGGATTTTTGAACAGAGCAAACGAAGGGAACAAAGAGGAGGAGAAAGAGTAGGAGGTAGGAAGAGGAGGTAGGATCGGGTTGGCAAATGCCATCCTTCGTTTTCTTCGTTGCCTTCTGTTCAAATTACCCCTTATAGCGTCTTGCCCAGGGCCGCAGCCACGGCGCGGCACTTGGCCATCGTCTCGGCGAATTGCGGCAAGTTGAGCGACTGGTAGCCGTCGGACATCGCCCGTTCGGGATCGGGATGCACTTCGAGGATCAGGCCGTCGGCCCCGGCGGCGATCGCAGCGGCCGCCATTTCGGGCACCAGGTAGGTGTGCCCCGTGCCGTGGCTCGGGTCGATTACCACCGGCAGGTGCGTCTTGTGGTGCAGGTAGGGGACCGAGGCGAGCGGCAGAGTGAAGCGGGTATGGCTTTCGAAGGTGCGAATGCCCCGTTCGCAGAGCATGACGTTGGGATTGCCTTCATTGAGAATGTACTCGGCGGCGAGCAGCAGCTCGTCCATCGTGGCGCTCGGGCCGCGCTTCAGCAGCACCGCTTTGCGAGTCTGGCCGACCGCTTCGAGCAGGCGATAGTTCTGCATGTTCCGCGCGCCGACCTGCAGCACGTCGGCATAATCGGCGACCAGCTTCACGTCTTCGCTGGCCACCACTTCGGTCACAATCGCCAGGCCGGTCTCCTGCCGGGCGAGCGCCAGCAGCTTCAGCCCCTCCTCTTTCATCCCCTGAAAGCTGTAGGGGCTGGTCCGCGGCTTGAATGCGCCGCCGCGGAGGGCGGTCGCGCCGGCCGCCTTCACCGCGCGGGCGGTGGTCAGGATTTGCTCTTCGCTTTCGACCGAGCAGGGCCCCGCCATGATGCCGATCGTCCCCGCCCCCACCTTCATGCCCAGGGCGACGACCTGCGTCGGCTCTTTCTTCACTTCGCGACTGGCGACCTTGTAGGGGGCGAGGATGGGAACGACCTCCTCGACGCCCGGCCCGCTGGCGAGGGCGTCCTTGGTGTCGGATCGCTTCTCGCCGATGGCGGCGATGACGGTCCGTTCTGTCCCTTGGATGACGTGGGCTTTGAGGCCGAGCGATTCGACCCGCTCGACCATGTGCTGAACCTGCGGGGCGGTGGCCTCGCGCTGCATGACGACGATCATCGAAAACAACTCCCGTAAGCCGGTGAAATGAATGTGGGGGGAATTGGGGTTCATAAACAAAAAAACCCCGAGCGACCTGGCTGGTCCTCGGGGCAGTGGAAAGCTGGATTTGTGGCGGCTGTTACCGACGCACCTCCCGCGGCCCCTCGGAAAGGGTCAAGGTAAACCACCGATAGCAGCCGCTGGGTCGCATGGCCGTATTATGCTCGCTGGACGCCCGGATGCAAGAGCGGCAGCATGAACTTACGAGGGGGAAGTCTGTTCGTTGCTGTTGGCACCCGATCGCCGGCGCTCCGGCCGCAAGTGCTTGACAGTCGGATCGTGACGCGTGTCTCGGTCTTCGAACTCCCAAAACACGTCCACTTCGTCTGTGAGAATTGGTAGAGCTTCTTCCCGAGGCATGCGAACGGTTTCTGAAAGCCCGTCAGGTGGAACAGGCTGAACAGGATTCATAAATCACCTCACCAATAGCGGCTCGCGAGCCAGCAGAACTTCTTCGTACCAAAACTCAACCCAATATAACCCCGGTGCGGGGAACTCACACTGTGTCATTCGAAAGACGGCCGCATGGACCAGGAGCGGATCAGCAGAAAAAGCCATTCGATGCTCTTGACCCTCGTGGCAAACGTCGCCACTTTCGGAATGAACAACAAGGATTCTCCCTACGCCCTGTCCGCGACCTTCCGTCAGTTGGAGATAGACCGAAAACCCGAATGTCACCGGAAACGCTTTGTCTCCTACGGTAATTGTACTCGTCAAACCGTAAACAGTCACTTTGCGAGCATTTTCCCCAGCGGGACGGGCGTCGTCACAGAGCAACATATGCCGCACAAACGGCAATAGCCTAACGCGGCCTCTTTCCGAATCGTCCATCGTGTGCGGGGGATTCGTGGCAAGTTCAAGGGGTCGTTGGGCCGACCCCTTGAGTGGTGAACCAGAATGAGAAGTCGTCCAAGTCAAAACTACCCCACCACTTCATACCCCTTCCGCTGCTCGCGCTTCAGCCAGCCATTGGCCACATCGTCCCCCTCGATCTGCTCGGTTTCGGGGTTCCACTTCAGCGGCTTGCCCAGGCGGATGGCGATGTTGGCCAGGTGGCAGGTGGTCATTGACCGGTGATGGGTATAAACGTCGCTGATTGGCTGCGAACGGTCGGCGATGCAGTCGAAGAAGTTGGCCATGTGGTTGCCCGGCTTCTTTCCCTTGTACAGTTTGGAGATCGTTCCCGCCGGCAGCGGCTGGTCCTGGAGGGAATCGACCGCCGAGCCGCGAAGGGCCCCGCGGCTGACGAACAGTTCTCCCTTGTCCCCCTTGATGAGAATGCCGTTTTCCCCCTCGCTCAGGATGTGCAGCTCGATGCCGTTGGGATACATACACTTCACGTCGAACTTCGTCGCGGCGTTGTAGCGGTTGCTGACGGTCGGCCAGCCCTCCTTGAACGGCACCGGATGCTCGGCCATGACCCCCTCGACGCTGGTCGGGCCGCTGTTGTCCATGCCGATGGCCCAGGTGGCGATATCGATGTGGTGCGCGCCCCAGTCGGTCATCTTGCCGCCCGAGTATTCGTACCACCAGCGGAACTCGTAATGCGTGCGCGACGGTGGGTAGCCGCCATTCCCTTTGGGGCCTTCGAGATATTCGGTCAGCGGCGCCTGGCCGAGCCACATGTCCCAGTTCAGTTGGCTGGGGACGGCGGCCTGGGGAATCTCGCCGCTGGTCGGCGAGCCGCCGATGCGGCACTCTACCTGCTGGATTTTGCCGACGCGGCCGGCGTGGCAGAGGGCGACGGCCGTAAGGAACTGCTGCGGGAACTTCCCCTTCTCGGCCGCCATCTCGCTGCGCTGCTGCGTGCCGACCTGAAAGACGCGCCCCGTCTCTTTCAGCACCTTGACGATCTGCTTTCCTTCGTCGATGGTCAGGGTGAGCGGCTTTTCGCAATACACGTCCTTGCCCGCCTGCATCGCCTCGATGGCAATCTTGCTGTGCCAGTGATCGGGAGTGACGATCGTCACCACCTCGATGTCCTTGCGGTCGAGCAGCTTGCGATAGTCCTCGTGAACGGCCACGTCGAGTTGCCGCCCTTTCTTGCTGTTCTGTTCGAGCGCTTTCGCCTTCCCCTTGGCGGCGTGCTGCGAATCGACGTCGCACACGGCGACGCAGTCGGCAAAGTTCATGGCCTGCGGACCGACGGCGTTCCAGCGGTCGCCGGTGCCGATGCAGCCGAGCAGCGGCCGGTCGTTCTTGCTTTTGGTCTGGGCATCCTGGGCGATCAGCGGCGAGGTCCAGCCGAAGTAGGGAACGCCAGCGACGGCCGAGGCAGCCGCGGCGGTTTGCAGGAACTGGCGACGCGAGGCAAGGGAACGTGTCATGGGAGGAACCTTGGGTTGGCGGTGGAAGATAGCAATGGGCCGTCGGGGGCGGAGTGTCCCGCAGTTTAACGCCCCCGCCGGCGAAATTCCAGACTTCCCCTGCTTCGCCGGCAAGGGAAACTGTGAGGCCCGTAACCGCCCTTTAGCGGAGGGGCGCGAACCTCGCCGGCTCGCTGCGGCTCTGCACCTTCATTCGCGGAGCTTCTCGGCCTAGAATGGGTCTTCCGCCACTCGCCCTCCGCCGGTTTTCCTGGCATGTCCCGCCCCACTCCTTCAGCATATACGTCCTCCCTTCCCTTCGTCTGGATGCTGCTCGGCGCTGCCTCCTTCTCGGGAATGGCGGCACTCACCGCCGGCCTGAAGGATCAATGCGACTGGCAGTGGATCGCCATTGCCCGCACTGGCCTGGCGATGATCTTTGCCGCCGCACTGGCGGTTGGCGGCGGGGCGAAGCTCGTCTTTTTGCGGCCCCGCAAACTGTGGATGCGAAGCATCGCGGGAAGCATCAGCCTGGTGTGCGGCTTCTACGCGATGACCCACTACCCGGTCTCGGAAGTCCTGACGCTGACCAACATGTTCCCGCTGTGGGTGGCGGTGCTGTCGTGGCCGATGCTGGGGCAGATGCCGCCGCTCGACCTGTGGCCCGCGCTCGCCCTGGGCTTGGTCGGCCTGGTGCTGATTCAGCAGCCCGACTTCGCCGGCGCTCACCTGGCCATCGGCGCGGCCGTGGTCTGCTCGTTCACCAGCGCCATCGCGATGATCGGCCTGCACCAGGTGAAAGAGATCGATTCCCGCGCGATCGTGGCCCACTTCTCGGCCGTGGCCCTGGCCGCTTGCATTCTCGCGCTGTTTTTATTTCCCACGACGCGCGCATTCGCTCCCGACGTCCGCACGCTGGCGATGCTGTTGGGCGTGGGACTGTTCGCCACCGTCGGCCAGCTCTTTTTGACCAAGGCTTTTACCGACGGGCCGCCCGCCCAGGTTTCGGTCGTCGGGCTGACGCAAGTCGGCTTTGTGATGCTGTTGGAAATGGCCTTCTGGAGCCGCTCGTTCAGCGGGCTGACCCTGCTGGGCATGGGGCTGGTGATTTTGCCCACCGCCTGGACGCTGCTGCGTGGCACCCGCGCGCCGCGGCCAGCGCCCGCCACGTAACGACATCATTATGCCTCCGGGCCTACCCCTTCTTTCCTCCCGGCCCGTCCCTGTCTTCCATCTCTTCGATGTAGCGCCGCAAGCGCTCGTTCTCGTCGGTGACGTTCACCAGCCGCAGCATGTTATCGACTCGCTTGGTCAGCTCCAGGCGATTCACCGGCTTCGACAAAAAGTCGTCGGTATCGGCCTTGACCGCCCGCTCGATGTCGCCTGCTTCGTTGAGCGCGGTGACCATCAGGATCATGATCCGGCGGGTTTTCGGATCGGACTTGATCTTCTGGCAGACTTCAAAGCCGCTCAGCTTGGGCATCATCACGTCGAGCAGGATCAGGTCGGGCTTGAACGACTGGACCTTGGCCAGCGTGTCCTGTCCATCGACGGCGATTTCGGTTTCGCAGTCGATTCCGGCCAGGTACGCTTCGAGCAGTTCGCGGTTGGCCTGGTTGTCGTCGGCGATCAGGATGCGGCGTTTATCGGGCATCGACGGATTTCGTGTTGCGCGGTTCTGGTGGGATGGCGGTGTGCCGCACGTTTAGGCAGCATATTAACCCGCAGTTCCAACACGGCACGGTCCCTCGCTTACGCTTCGGGTTGGTGTAGGTAGCTACGCGGGCTCGCCGCTTAGTATAAAGGAAACCGGCCAAACGATGCAGCCGGCGAACTTCCCGGCATCGCCTCCCATTGCGGCCACTTCAAGGAGCCCTCGCACATGTCCTTTACACGTCGCACTTTTCTGGCGGGCTCGGCGGCGGCCGCTTCTGCCCCGCTGGTTGCCACGCACCTGCACGCGGCCGAAGAGCCAACAATCGAACCAGGTTCGCTCGGGAAGACCAAAAACACCCGCTTCGCCGTCAATATCGAGATGTGGTGGAGCAAGCTCCCCTTTCTCGATCGGCTGCGAAAGGCGGCCGAATTTGGCTATCCGGCGGTCGAGTTCTGGCCGCACGATGGGAAAGACCTGGCAGCGATCGCCCGCCTGTCGCAGGAATTGAAGATCGAGATTGCCCAGTTTACCGCCTGGGGTTTTCAGCCCGGTATGAACGACCCCAATCAGGAAGATGCGTTCGTCGCCGCCATCGAGAAGGGGTGCGCGGTGGCTCACCAGCTCAAGTGCCGAAAAATGACCGTGGTGGCGGGCGATAATCAGCCGGGCATGACGAAAGACCAGATGCACGCGCAATGCATCCAAGCGCTGAAGCGGGCCGCACCGATCGCTGAGCGTGAAAGGGTGATGCTGATTCTCGAACCGATGAACGGCCGGGTCGATCATCCGGGGCATTGCCTGTACGGCAGCGAAGATGCGGTCAAAATCTGCAAAGCGGTCGGCAGCTCCGCGCTGGCTATTAACTGGGATCTCTACCACATGCAGATCAGCGAAGGCGATCTGTGCGGCCGCATGAAGGATGGGATCGAGTGGATCGGCTACCTGCAACTGGCCGACCATCCGGGGCGCAACGAGCCGGGGACGGGCGAAATCAACTACAGCCGGGTGCTGCGGCAGGCGAAGGAACTGGGCTATACCGACTACGTTGGCCTGGAACTGCGCCCCAAGACGACCGAGCTAGCGGCGGCCATCGCGGTGAATAAGGCGGATCAGTGGTGACGAGAGTTCAAAAGCCGCAAGGTGGATCTCCCTTTGCCAGCACGGCGAGCTAGCAGCAGCGAGCGGGGAAATTCGCCCTCACTTTGCCAAGCGGCCAAAGTTTTCGCCCCCGGCTCGCCGATAAAGACCGTGACGTTTGCACCGACTTTGACGCCTGTGCCGGTCGTGCGGCCCGTTCCGCGGAGAACCACTCGTGACCAAGAACTCCTCCCTCTGCCTGAAAACCTCCTTGTGTGGCATCGGGCTGGCCCTCGCCGCCCTGGGTTCCACCGGCTGCCAGGGAACCTACGCCGGGCAGACGCTGCCGAGCGCTTATTACATTGCCGACGATATTCAATATTTCGCCCCCGGCCCCGAGTTCAAGCTGAGCCGCGAAGCCGCCGCCCAGAAGGCCTACAAGGCCGACTTGGAAGCCCAAGGCGGGCTGTAAGACGAGTGCGGAGCTCGGAATTCGGAGCGCGGAATTCGGAGCGCGGAATACAGCCAGCCCCGGTCTATTCGGCCGGGGTGTCGGCGTTTCTTGCCTCTGACCTCCGACCTCTGGCTTTTGCCTGCCCACGGACGGACAATACACAGGACGGGGCGCAGGTGCTGCGAGCTTCGACGGCCATGAAAATTGTCTGCATCCATTGCGGCGGCGAGTTCTCGATCCGGGCCGAAGACCTGGGGGGTGTCGGTCGCTGTCCGCATTGCCGGGGCGAAATCAGCCTGCCCAAGCCGGTCGAAGAGGCCCAGCCGCAGGCGGTGCAGCGCCACGCGCCGAGCAACTGGCTGGAAAATTCGTTCTCGGGGCTGGCCTCGCTGGTGATCCACCTGGTCGCGTTTCTGGTGGTCGCCCTGCTGCAAGCCAGCGGCGGCACCGGCGGCGTCGGCGAGGGGGAAGAAGTGCAGATCGGCATCCTCCCGGTCGAGGAACTGAGCGAGACGCAGGAAGAGCAACTCAGCGTCGGCGAAGTTGCCAAAGAGCAGACGACCGACCAGATGGAACTGGCCGATGTCGAAGCGCCCAGCGCCCCGGCTGCCGATTCGGCGGCGGGCGACTGGGCGGCGCTGGGCACCCCGTCGCCCAGCGGCGGAGAGTCGGGCTCGTTCGACCTGGGCTCGGTGCAGGTCGGCGGCGGCTCGATGGGCGGGGGAAGTTTTGAAGGGATGGTCGGCACACTCCGCCGCACGGGCCTCGATGTTGTCCTTTGTTTCGACAGCACGGGCAGCATGTCGCCCGAGATCGACCAGGTCAAAAAGCAGATTGAGCGGATCGGCGCGACCCTGACCCGGCTGGTTCCCAAGGCGCGGATCAGCATCTGCACCTATCGCGACAACGGCGACGAGTACGTGACCAAGGGGATGCCGCTGACCAGCAGTATTCAAGACACCAGCGATTTTCTCTCGCGCATCTCGGCCGGCGGCGGCGGCGACCATCCCGAGGCGGTCGATGAAGGGCTGTACTGGTCGGTCAATCAGAACCAGTATCGCCCCTCGGCCCGCAAGGTGATCTTGCTGTTCGGCGACGCTCCGCCGCATCCCCAAAAGCTGAAGCGATGTTTGGAGATCGCCAAAAATTTTCGCGAGCAAAACAAGGGGATCATCAGCACGGTGACCTGCCATAGCGACGAGGCGATGCCCGAGTTCTATCAGATCGCGTCGGCCGGCGGCGGCGAAGCGTTTCTCGCTCGCGACCAGCGACAAATCATGACCCAACTAATGGTCCTGGTCTTCGGCAGCCGGCACCGGCAAAAGGTTATCGAGGCGTTTAAGCTATTGGAAGAGTAGTCGCCCACCTAAAACAGCCGCAACTGCCCGCTTGGCGGACGCGGCGGCCGAAACTGCGATGCATCGAGCGGCTCCCACGGACGGTCGAGCCCCAGCTTTCGCGCAAAGACCTGGAACGTTTGCGCCACCTGGTCGGCGTATGCGCCCTGGCCGCGCATCCGGCTGCCGAACTGGGCATCGTTGAGCTTGCCCCCGCGCATGGCGCGGATCAGCGACTGCACCCGCTCGGCCGCCAAGGGGCGGTTTCGTGCCAGCCAGTCGGTAAACACGGGAGCCACGTTCTGCGGCAGGCGGAGCATCACGTATCCCGCGCCCAGCGCGCCCGCCTCTTTGGCCGCTGCCAACAGCGCGGGGATCTCCTGGTCGGTCAGGCCGGGAATAATCGGCGCCATCATCACCCGCACCGGAACGCCCGCGGCCGACAGCTCGCGAATCGCCCGCAACTTGGCGGCGGGCGTGGCGGTTCGCGGCTCGAGCGTGCGGGCCAGTTCCGCGTCGAGCGTGGTCACGCTCAGGGCCACGCTAACCAGGTTCAACCGGGCCAGCGGCGCGAGGATGTCCAGATCGCGCAGGATGAGCGAGTTCTTGGTGATGATGCCGATCGGCTGGCGGGCTTCGAGCAGCACCTCCAGAATGCCGCGGGTCAGTTTGAACCGCCGCTCCGCCGGCTGATAGCAGTCGGTCACGCCGGCCATCATGATGGTCTCGCTCCGCCACGATTTCTTGTTCAGTTCCTTGCGCAGCAGCCGCACCGCATCGTGCTTGACGAGAATTTTCGTTTCAAAGTCGATCCCGGCGTTCATCCCCAGCGTTTCGTGCGTCGGCCGGGCGTAGCAATAGGCACAGCCATGCTCGCAGCCGCGATACGGATTGATGCTGAAGCGGAAGGGGATGTCGGGGCTGTCGTTCTCGCGAATGAGCGAGGCGGAGTTGTCGGGCAGAAAGAGCGTGGGAACCGCCCGCTCGTCGGCCAGCAGGTCGTCGTCCGCGGCCAATTGCTCGTAGTCGGCTTCGTGGCGAACGGCCTCGAAGCGGTTGGCGGGGACCGCGCCCGTGCCGCGGCCGACGACGCAAACTTTGGGAGCGTCGGGCATGGGTTGGCCACTGGAATGCGAGAAGTTAGACGTAATGCCGAATTGTACACGTTCGCCGCGGCGCAGGCAGGCTAAGTTTCCAAGTGGAAAACAATCGAATCTTAATTCGTCAAAGTGTCCAGTTAGCAAGTGGCCTAGACCGAGCGACGTTATGTCGCGATCCTAAGTTATTGTTAGATAACGACTTGTGGTTTTGCCTGCAAGTTTGGCGGTTGCTCGCTTGAATCCTCGTGCTAAAACGTGTCGCTTTCTTGACTGGGAGCAAGAATTAACCGATAATCCCATTAGCTCATCTGCCCATGGCAGAAGGAGTATCTGAGGCCGTCCAATTGGGCGGCCTCTGTCATTTCATGGCTTCAGTTCTCCGTAATCTCTCGCAAGAGCTTCGCGCCTCTGCTTTCTCTGCACCCAATACGCAGTAACGAGCAAGAAGTGACTGCTCCTTTCGCTAAGCACCACCAGGTAGCTGAAATCTGTCAGCGACAGCAGCAGCCGCTTGTCATTGCCGTGGGATGTTCTTGTTACGGCTTTCCAGCGCAGAACCTTGCCGTCTGTGGCTTCCAAAATGGGACGAATCCAGCGAATCCGCTCGCATCGTTCCAAATCTGGAACGCGATTAATTTCACGAAGCCTCGGTCCCACGCGCTCTGAATCGGACTCATTGTCTACTGAAATCAAGTGCCAAAACGTGGCATTCTTTCCTCCCAGAAGTGGCTGCTGACGCAAGCGAACGAGCTTTCCAAGGCACTGCGGAGAGTTCCATAGAAAATCGCGATCAAAGTGCCCGTACAATTCGTCTTCATACGCGGCCCACGTCCTCGGCCCCACGCTGAAGTTGTTCGATCTCGGGGTCGGGGCGGCAGCCGAGCAACGCTGCAAGGACGGCCAGCACGATCAGCAGAGTGCGGAGGCGGTATGGCATCGTTTCGAGGTTTCCTCGCCAGATGCGAGTGATCGCTTGGTAGAGCAGCAAGGCGAGTATGAATGGCGATGCGACGACGACGACGGCAATCCACGCCGGCAAGATCAGCACGGCCCACGACCTAGAGATCGTGCCGTCTGCAAGCCCTTGCAGCAGTTGAGGCGGCTTCAGGTGTCGCTATCCATGCCTTTGATTGTAGCCGGCGGCGAGGGAGTCGTCGCTGGCTTCAAGGTGTTCGGCCCGCAGTCCACAGAATCGATGTATTCCTGCCGCCTGCGCTGGGCCTCGGCCAGGGCAGCACCACCGCCAATCCATACGCCCGCCAGCACCGGCGGCAGCACGGCCAGCACGATCAGCAGAGTGCGGAGGCGGTATTGCATGGGGTTAGCCGCCTACCAGATTTTGAGCATCCAAAGGACCGTTGCAAGTGAATGCGGTGACTGCAGGAGCAGCACCAACCCTCCCGATACCCGGATGACGCCCGAACCCTTCCACATCGCGATTCCAGTGAAAACGGGGCCTATGAATGCCGCCCATGCTTTGACCCAAAAGAACAACAATAGTGGAACGCGCAAACCGTCTATTCGGTTAATCATTGGACCGACGGAGGGGAAGAGCGAGGTTGACCACGACACCAGGCAGCACACGACACCCAGCACAAGCAACACCAACGCCACTCCCGATTGCTTTGCGGGTTCAGTCTGCGGTGACTCATACGGGTTCGGCTCCATTTCCCTGATTGTAGCCGGCTGGGAGTGGGTCAATCGACCACGGGATCGGCCGCCCGAGAAATCTCAAACGGTATCACTACCCAGGGAGAGAGGACTAAATCCGGCCGAGCAACGTGCGCAGCGCGGCCAGCTCGACCGGCTTGACCAGGTACTCGTCGCAGCCTGCTTCGGCGGCCAGCTTCCGATGAGCGGCGTGGCCGTAGCCGCTAAGGGCGACGATGAACATGTTCTGCGTCACCGGATTGGCTCGCAGCCGCCGGGCCACTTCGCAGCCATCCATCGCGGGCAAGCCCAGATCGAGCAGCACGGCTTGCGGCTGGAACTGGCTGGCCAGCGCCAGGGCTTGCGGACCCGAGTTGGCCGTTCGCACTTCGTATTTCAGCATTCGCAGTAACAGCGCCAGGCTTTCCGCCGCGTCGGCCAGGTCGTCCACGATCAAGATGCGCAAGGGGCCGCCCGGCCTGACAGAGTCGGACGGTGCGGGCAACGCGGGGTCAGGCGAATCTTTCGCCACAGGCCACCTCAGGGGCAGTTCGAACAGGACGGTGGAACCAAGCTCGTCCACGGCGATGAGATAGTGTGATCGAGACGACGGGCTACTTCTGTCCGCCAGCGTACAGACCTCCCGTTTGCTGCGCGGCCAGGGCGCGGCCGCCGGTCAATCAACCCGCGGCGCAAACAAACAGCAGCCAATGCGCGGATTGAGCGAAATACGAGGATTCGCACGCGGTTGACGGCAACAAACGTTTGGCATCGAAGTTGCGTTGAAGGCGCACGCACGCTTGGTTTGCCCGTGGGATGGACGGCTAGGAGTGGAACATCATGGCAAGGCAACCTGAACCGCAACGGACTGTTCAAAATCGTATTCTGGCGGCCTTGCCGCCGCGCGAGCTCGAGCGGCTGTTGCCACGGATGCAGCGCGTACCGATCAAGCTGCATCAGGTCGTCCACGAACCGGTCGGCCTGTTTACCGAGGTCTATTTCCCTGAAGAGGGATTGATCTCGGTGGTGACCAGCATGGACGACGGCAGCACGATCGAAGTCGCCACGGTCGGCAACGAGGGGCTGGCCGGCCTGCCGGTGCTGATGGGCATCGAGAAGGTTCCGCAGCGCTACCTCGTCCAGATCGAGGGACAGGCGATGCGAATGCGCGCCGATACTCTGTGGCAAGAGACGCGCGAGGACACGCCGCTGCGGCGCTTGCTGATGCGATATCAAACGGCGTTTTTCTCGCAGATCATGCAAAGCGTGGCCTGCAACGGCCTGCACAACATCCAGCAGCGGTGCTGCCTGTGGCTGCTGCGGTGCCTGGACCGATCGCGCTCGTCGGAGGTGGTCATCACGCACGAGTTTTTGGGGCAAATGCTGGGGGTCCGCCGCGCGAGCGTGACCGAGGTGCTCAAGCCGTTGCATGCCAAGGGTTGGATCGGCCATCGCCGAGGGGTCGTTTCGGTGCTCGATCGGCAAGGGCTGGAACGGGTCACCTGCGAGTGCTACCAGGTCGTACGCAACGAATTCGATCGGATGCTCAGCGGCGCGGTGTAGGGGCAAGCTTGCGAGCGTTCGGGCGAGGACGCTCAATAACAACGGTTAACGCGGAGAAGCTTGCAATCCGGCGGCGAGTGCGGCACGCTGGTCAGCGACCTGTTCCCCCATCTGCGCGACCAGATGGACGACATGAGACCGACGAAATTGGGGCCACGGTCGCTTCCAACCGCTGCCACGTCCACGACTTTCACGCCACGATTCTGCACCTATTGGGCATCGACCACACCCGCCTGACCTATCGCCACGGCGGCCGCGGCTATCGCCTGACCGACGTGCACGGCAACGTGGTGACGGAAATTCTGGCGTGATGAATCGCACGCGCCCTGAATTTTGGCGCTGTCGATCCTTGCGATGCGGGCGCGGGGCGTAGTACCGTAGGGGACAGTCATTGTCCCGCGACTCGTTACGCGACCCGGAGATTTGCCCCATGCGCCGCCATCTTGTCTCGATTGTGATCGTTGCCTGCGCACTTGCCGCCTCGCCATTGCGCTGGGCCAGTGCCCAGGAGCCTGCTCAAGAGCCCGCCCCGCCGCCGACGATTGCCACCTATACCCGCTGGGTCACGTCGCTGGCGTGGAACAGCGACGGCTCGCAACTGGTCACCGGCGGCGGCGAAAGCCTGCAATATCGGCCCGGGGACGTGAAGATTTGGGATCCCAAAACCGGCGCGCTCGTCGCCAGCTTGGAAGGGCAGCCGACGAACGTCTGGTCGGTCGCGATTTCGGCCGATGGCAAGACCTTGCTCAGCAGCGGCTACGACGGCAAGGTGATTCTGTGGAACGTCGCCGAGAAGAAGCCGCAGCAAACGCTCGACAAGCACAAGTCGTGGTGCCGGTCGGTCGCACTGACGCCCGACGGCAAGCACTTTGCCACCGCGGGCGAGGATGGCAACATCGTGCTGTGGGAAACCGAGGGGCTGAAAGAACTGAAAACGGTCAAGGCGCACGAGGCAGCCGTGTACGACTTGGCATTCTCGCCCGACGGGGCGACCCTGGCCACCTGCTCGACCGACAAGCTGGTGAAGCTGTGGGATTGGAACGCGGGGACCGAGAAGGCGAAGCTCGAAGGGCACGAGGGCGCGGTGTGGGCCGTCGCCTGGGCCAAGGATGGCGCGCTGCTGGCCAGTTGCGGAGCCGATCGGAAGATCAAACTGTGGAACGCCGAAGGGAAAGAGCAGGCGACGCTGGAAGGACATAAGGACTGGATCAGCGACATTGCCTTTTCGCCCGACGGGGCGCTGCTCGCCACCAGCAGCCACGACCGAACGGTCAGGCTGTGGGACGTGAAAGAGAAGAAAGAAGCGGCCTCGCTGGGGCCATACAAGAGCACCGTCTGGGCCGTCGCCTTTTCGCCCGACGGCGCGCTGCTCGCCACGGGAAGCCACAACGACTCGCTCAAGCTGTGGAACGTCGCCAGCCGGGCCGAACTGTTTGCCCCACCGGCCGAGGCCAAGCCGGCGGCGGAAGCGAAGCCGGAGGAGGAGAAGCCAGAAGAGGCCAAGCCGGAAGAGAAGAAAGAATAGTACGACGGTCGCTATCCGTGCCCCATAGGGGCAACCTGCGCCAGCCCAGGGCAACGCCCTGGGTTGATGAGTTGTTAAAGTTTCGTCAGCCCCGCAGGGGCGCACTGCCGAAGGTGCCACCATGCCGCAGTCCCTGGCGAAAATCCTGGTGCATGTCGTCTTCAGTACGAAGCACCGTACGCCTTGGCTCAAGGATTCCGCGGTTCGCCATGAACTTCATGCCTATCTGACTAAGACCCTGCAGACACTTGAATGCCCCCCATCGGCATGCGACGGGGTGGCGGACCACATTCATTTCCTTTGTCAGTTGTCTCGCAAAATTCGGGTCATGGACCTGATTGAAAAGGTAAAAACGGCCAGCTCAAAGTGGATCAAGACCAAGGGACCTGCCTACGGCAACTTTTACTGGCAGGGAGGATACGGCGCTTTTTCTGTGAGTGAATCGAGCCGGAGGGCGGTTATCGAGTACATCCGCCGGCAAGAGGAACATCATCGGCAGATGACGTTTCAAGACGAGTTCCGCACGCTCTGCAGAAAGCATGGCATTGAAATTGACGAAAGGTATGTGTGGGATTAGCCCAGCGAGCGCGCCCCGTGGGGGCTTTGGATGCTGGCTTGCGCCTCCAACCCAGGGCTGCGCCCTGGGCTGGCGCAGGTCGGCCCGTTGGGCCGCATCGCCAGGCCGCATCGCCAGGCCGCATCGACCTATCAGGGAAAGTATGAACGCTGCGGCTTTCAATCCACGCTCCTTCGGCCCAGCCATTGCCGATCTGCTCTCCGGCGACCGGCTGCCCGAGCTCGGGCCGGGCACTCCCAACGAACCGGCGCGGGCCAAGCTGCAGGCCCTCGCGCTCGGTCGCACGTTCGGCAGCCGCAAGGTCGTCGATCACGCTGCCGTGCGATGCTGTCTGGCGGGTCTGTGGCTGTGGCACGATTTTCAGGACGAATCGCACCAGATCAGCCAGGAGATCGAAACGGCCGACGGCAGCTACTGGCACGGCATTGTGCATCGCCGCGAGCCGGACTACGGCAACGCCAAATATTGGTTTCGGCGGGTGCCGCAGCATCCGATCCATGAGCCGCTCGCCCAGGGCGTGCGCGAACTGGCGGCTGCCGCCACGCTGGATGCGTCGGCCGGTTTTCTGGCCTCGCAAGCGACATGGGACCCGCACCGCTTCGTCGATCTGTGCCAGACGATTGCCGAGGGCAAGCCGTCGGCTGAAACCCTGACCCGGCGCGTCGCTCGCCTGGAATGGCAACTGCTATTCGCCCATTGCTGGCGGCAAGGGGTGGAGAGTTGAAGGGGTCGGATGCTTTAGCGACGCTTCGCAGAAGCGTTTCTCTCGGAAATCGGTTTTGCCGATGGTGAACAAGGGCCTTCCGAGTGACCAGACTAGTCACGGCGCAAAAATAATCTCGCGCGACTTACGTCGATTGGCCTGCTAGCAATTCGCTGACCAGCTTGGAGTTACATCATAGCAAACGTACACAAGTCCGGGTGATCGCGAAAACGTGCGCGCAAGTTCATTGACGCGCGCAAGTCCACCTGCCACATTCCACCCATCGACATGCGACGCGGGCAGCGAGCGAATCGCTCGCCACGATTGCGGAACTCTTCCGCCTGCCGCCCGCGCTGCTTCTGACTCACTTCATTTTCTTTGGGAGAACAGCCCATGAGCGCTCAGATTGCGCACGCCGCTGCGCCGGAATCGACTGCGGCAGTACAACAGATCGAGAGTACACAGCCGCAGGCTCAGGGTGAGCCTGCCCTTGCGGAAGCGAACTCGCCGGCCGGCCAGGAGGTCGCGAACCCCAGCCCCGACCTTTCCCAACATGCGGCCGAACAGGCAGAGCTCGCCCGGCGCGAAGGAGCGGCCGCTCGCCTGCGACAGTCGAGCACGCTGCCTGCCGGCCTGCGCACGCGGCTGGCCGACGTGGTTGCCAGCGGCGGCAGCGCCGAGGAGGCCATTCGAGCGGTCGAAGAAGGGCTGCCCGCCGTGCTGCGGCTCTCGGGCGAACAGTTGGCGCGGCCCCAGCATCCCGGCGGCGACGTCTTCTTCGATGGCGACGCCGACCAGCTTTCTGAACAGCAAGCCGAGGCGATCGCCACGCAGCAATTGCGGCGGAGCGGAATGCTCCGCGGCCAACGGGTCCGTGCGGGGGACTAGTAATTTGCCATAGCTGAAAACCTCAGCACACGTGGAATGCAGAAGGCTCAAAGCCGTGGGCGTGCGAACCGCACTGCGAGCACGCCCACGCAAGCGTGGGACGTGGCACCCGATCCGTTTGAAACCAAACCAACCAATTCCGTTCCTTCCATTTTCAGGAGCATGACATGTCTGAATTTTCTTCGGGCAACGCCCCGGGATTCGCCGCGCAAGTCGAGGCGGATGAAACCAACGTCTTGTGGGTCGGCAGGCACGGACAAGACCTGGCCGCGACGCGGAAGATCACGTTGCTGGGCGCCGCCGTCGATAGCGGCAACTCGCCGACGACGACGCTGCGCGGCGGCAACGTGCTGACGATCGTCGATGCCACCGGCAAGGCCAACACCTACTCGGCCGATGCCAACGACGGCCGGCAAATCGCCGTCGGCATTCTGGAAAAGCACCAGGACATGCTCGCGGATGGCACGGCGACCGATCGCTTCGTGCAGATGCTCGTGCATGGCCTGGTGAAAGAAGGCGAGCTACTGGGCCTCGATCCCCGCGCCAAGCAGCAACTGGGCGGGCGCTGCACGTTCGACCGCGAAACCTCGCCCCAGGCCGGCACGCTGATGCATCCGCGGGGCATCTATCGCAAGGCGGCCAGCTATACGGTCGTCGCCGGCGACAACGGCCTGTTGTTTCTAACCACCGCGGCAGCCACCTTCACGCTGCCGACGAAGCAGAACGGGCTCGCCTTTCGCTTCGTTCAAACGGCCGACGCCAACCTGGTGATTCAAGGCTCGGCCGATCTGGTCCACAAGGGCAACGTGGCGGCCAACACCGTCACCTTCAGCACCGCGAGCGAAAAGATCGGCAGCCAGGTGCTGGTCGAGTGCCTCTATACCGACACCGGCGTGCTGAAGTGGCTGGTGACCAACCTGGGAGGGACAACCGCGACGGTGGCCTGATTCAAGTTCCAAGTTCCAGGTTTCAAATTTCAAGTTCCAAGTTCAACCCACGGAGAATCTTCTATGTCCGTTTCCACTGCACAACTTCTCGCGCCGCAGACGATCCGCAAGGCCATCTCGCAATTGGACTTGCCGGGCACTTCGCTGCAAAACCTGCTCGGCTGGGGCCTGGGAGGCAGCAACAGCACCCGCCAATCGGGCCGCAATTTCTCGTACGACGTGTTCAACGTCTCGCGCAGGGTGGCTTCGGGCCGCGTGCCGGGGCAGGCCGCCAGCCGGCAAAAGCCGCAGAATGTGAGTCGCGTTTCGGCGACGTTTCCGCGGGCGGCCGAAACGATCGAACTTCTCGACGAGGATCTGCTCAACCGGCGGGCGATCGGCGGTTCGGACAGCTCGCTCGACCAGAACGGCGAGGTGTACCTCACTCGGCAAGAGGCGTATCTGGCCCAGCGGTTTGCCAACCTGATCGAGTTTCAAACGGCGGCCATGCTCCGCGGTTCGTACTCGTACGACGAGGACGGCGACGAACTGCGACACGGGTTCAGCGGCGGCGAAACGACGATCGACTTCCAACTTCCCGCGGGAAACCTGAGCCAGCTCAACATGCTCGGCGCGGGGAACATCCTCGATGCCGATTGGGCCGCCGCGGCGACCGACATCCCGCAACACCTGCATCGCGTGAACGCCGCGATGGTGCAACTGACCGGCATGGGCCTGGCGCACGTCGTGCTGACGAGCGCGGCGTGGCAACACGTCGTCAACAACGACACGGTTCAAAACCAGGGAGGAGCGAACGGCTTCTGGCAATCGCACCAGCGGCTCGGTCAGGGCGAATTCACGGTCGTGCTGCGAAGCGTTCCCTGGGTCACGTTCCACGTGATCGACTACGGGCTGGAGATCTGGAACGGCTCGACCGAGACGTTCACCAAGCTGATCGAGGACGACCGCGCGGCCTTCCTGCCCGAGCCGAGCCCGCGCTGGGTGCAATACCTGGAGGGGTCGGAAATCGTGACCGAAGGCCCCGGCGGACCGAAGCACGAACGGTTCGGGTTCTACGCCTACTCGTTCCCCGTACACGATCCGAGCGGTTGGAACCTGGCGGCGGTAATGAACGGCATTCCCGCGCTCTACACGCCGCAGGCGCTGGCCTACGGCCTGGTCACCGGCGGCAGCTACTAAAGCTAACCAACAACCACTCTAGCCGGGACCAAACCTGGTCCCGGTCGCTGCTCCCTCCCCAGCCCTAGCCCCCAGCCCTAGCCCTCCTCTCCCCATGCAAACCTACTGCACCCAAGCCGACCTCGAAGCGATCTGGCCCGCCGCTTCGCTACTGGCCAGCGTCGATGACGATGCGACCGGCACGCTCTCGGCAACCGAGCTGGGCTACATCGCGCGGGCCATCGAGCGCGCGGCGAACGCCATCAACGCACGACTCGAAACGCGCTATTCGCTGGCCGATCTCGCGGCGAACGCCTGGTGCCGCGATGCCAACGCGGCGATTGCCGCGTACTGGCTGGCGACGCGCCGCGGCGTGGCCGCGCCGGCCCAACTGCAACAGCAGCACGACGCCTACCTGGCGGCGCTCGACCAGATCGCCGCTGGATTGTGGAAAGTGCCCGAAGCGCCAGAGAGCCACACGCCAGGGCCGAGCGTGACAAATTTCGAGATTCGTCTCGACGAGCCTTATCGCAAGGCGCAACGCGTCGAAGAAACGAGCGTCTAACTCGCACCGCACCTAGCCGGGACCAAACCTGGTCCCGGACGTTTGATTCTTAGCCGGGACCAAACCTGGTCCCGGTGCCCCTTCCACCATGCATGGGAGCCAACACGATGAGCCTGTTTTTCAAACTCCGCCACGCCCTGCTCGGCCGCTCGCAGCCGGCGGCGACGCGCATCCAGCGCGTCGAACCGACCGTCATGCGGATCGACGAGCTGCCCCCGTTCACCCTGCATATCGCCGAGCTGATGCGCTACGACCCGCAAGTCCGCATTGGCCTGGGAGCGCGCAACGGCCTGCTCATGGCAGCCGAAGTGGATGTCGTTGGCAGCGATCAGCTCGTCGTCCGCTGGGTGCAGGAGCAGTGGAACGCCTTGTGGCACGGCTCGGCCCATCAGTTGTTGCGGGCCAAACTGTTCGGCTTTCTACCGTTCGAGGTGGTCTATCGCCGCACCGCCGCCGGCCCGTTCGCGGGAATGCTCGAAGTCGAACGCTTGATCGACCATCACCCGCAACACTCGCGACTGCTGATGCAGAACGACCAGATCGTGGGCTTCGAGAGCCAAGCGCATCAGGCGAGCGGGAGGCGTCAGCCTCCCGATGGTCCAGACTTATCCTCCCGGCTCGAAGCCTATCGGGGTGCTCACGCACCCCGCTCGCCGGGGAACGCTCGCATCCTCCTCGCTCCCCAAGCCCTCGTCTGCACATTCGACTCCGAATGCACCAACCCTTACGGCTGTGCGCTGTTGGCCCGTGCCTACCCGGCGTGGTTCGAAAAATGGATGCCCGGCGGCGCCAAGCGGACGCTGCGACTGCGGATGATTAAAGACGCATATATCGGCGACATCCTCTGGTATCCGGCCGACAAGCAGGTGCAACGGCCCGACGGCACCGAGGTGAGCTGGCGCGAAATGGCTCGCGAACTGGTCGAGTCGCGGCACAGCGGCGGAGCGCTCGCCCTGCCGATGCTGCGCGACGCGCTGGGCAACCGACTGATCGACTACACGCCGCCGCAGAGCGTGCCGGGTCATACGCAAATCTTTCAGTGGAAGCGCGACCTGGACCTGGAAATCTGGAAGGCCCTGGAGGTGCCGCCGGAGATCATTCAGGCATCGAGTTCGGGCAGCGGCTACAGCGGGCGCTGGATTCCGTTTGCCGTGGCGCTGTCGGCCGTGCATCAGGAACTGGCCGAGTTGATTCGCTCGGTCGATCGCGACGTGCTCCGGCCGATCGCCCAGCTCAACTTCGGCCGCGAGCCGCAGTACCAGATTCACCCTCGTTCGCTGGTCGAAACGTACTCGGCCATGTTTGGCCGACCGCAGACCTAGAGCCCTTCCTTCGCCAGCTTCGCCTCGCGGACGGCCCGGCTGGCGTTATCGACAAAGTTCTCGATCTGATTCAGCCCGCGGAGCAGCATCGCATGACCATCGATCGCCACCGAGTTGACATGGGCATCGTCCATCGCGCGAGACAGTGCCGCCAGCTTCGCGGTCTGCTCCTTCACCCGTTCGATCACCGACCCCAGGCGGGCCTTGGAGTACGGCTCTTTGCGGGGAACGCGAACGGCGGGTTTTTTGGGCTTCTTTTTACCCATGGTGCAAAGACTCCGGCGCGGTGAAGGATCGAGGCGAGTGAAGCGGCGGCGAGCGAGACAAAAGATGATACCCGGCCCAGTGCGCTCTGCAAGAGGCAGTGAAACATTCCTCACAAGTTTTTTAAGATTGAGAAACTCCCATGTCCCACAACCTCACGCTTCCCGAATTGACCGCCATTCGCCGCCTGCTGCGCGAAGGGGTGCGGCATATTGAAATCGCCCGCCGCCTGGACCTGGCGGTCGGCACGATCAGTCGGATCGCTTCCGACCGCCAGCTACGCCATCGCCGCGACCTGAGCGAAGCGGACCTGCCCGACGACGATCCGCCCCCCGACTATGTGGCGGGCAACCTGCGGCGCTGCCCCACTTGCGGCGGCATGGTCTATCGCTGGCCCTGCCTGACTTGCGTTTTGCGCTGCGAAACGGCTCAAGACAATTTGCTCAAGCAGCCGGAACCAAACCTGGTCTAGCCGGGACCAAACCTGGTCCCGGTCTTTTCGAGACCTGCGCTAGCCCACCGGGACCAAGTTTGGCCCCGGCTAATGAGAAGGGAGACGCCCATGACCGCCTTTAGCGCTGCCGCGTCTGCACAACGGACTGGACCTTCTGCTCGCAAGGAAAAGGCCACCAAGCGACTCGGCCCGCCCGAACTGTTTCAAATCGTCATCCAGTGCGCCGACGAACCCCAGCAGCGCGACCTGTTCGAGCGCCTCCGCCGCGAAGGGCTCAAACTCCGTCTGCTGGTGCTGTAAGGAAGCCTGCCCATGCCCACTATCACCGTCGATCTTGCCACGCCCCTCGTCCGCTCGTTCCGCACCGAGCAACTCGCCGGCCTGTTCGACCTACCGGTCGAAGAGCGCCTCGCCCACCGGCTGACGGCCGAAGTGCCGGGAATGGACGAGCCGTGGACGATCGGCGCGATCGTCGGCCCGTCGGGCAGCGGCAAGACGACGCTGGCCAGGGCGGCGTTTGGCGACGCACTCCACACTCCGGGCGATTGGCCGAGCAATGCCGCACTGATCGACGCCCTGAGCGATGCGGCGAGCGATTGCTCGCTCAAACAGCTTACCCGCTTGCTGACGGCGGTCGGCCTTTCCACGCCGCTCGCCTGGTTGAAGCCGTATCGCGTGCTCAGCACGGGCGAACGATTCCGGGCCGATCTGGCGCGGGCGATTCTGCGAGCGCCCAGCCTGCTCGTCTGCGACGAATTCACCAGCACGCTCGATCGCACGGTCGCCCGCACCGCCAGCGCCGCGATTACAAAACACCTGCGAACAACCGCCTCCCTGACTCCTGGTCTGCGTCTTGTCGCCCTGTCGTGCCACACCGATTTTGTCCCCTGGCTATCGCCCGACTGGGTGCTCGACCTGGCCTGCTCGCCGCCGCAGTTGGCGCGAGGTTGTCTTCGGCGACCGGACATTCGCCTGGCCGTCCGCCGGGTCCCGCAAGCCCTGTGGACCCGGTTTGCCAGACATCATTATCTGAGCGGCGGCCTCTCGACCGCCGCGACGTGTTATGCAGCGTTTTGGGAAGGGGCACTCGTCGCCTTCTGCGCCGTCGTCGCCACGCTCGGCCACAAGCGATGCAAACGAATCACGCGACTCGTCACGCTGCCCGATTTTCAGGGACTAGGAATTGGCCCCCGCCTGGCCGAATCCGCGGCCGAGCAGCAGCGCGGGCAGGGATTCCGCGTCACCATCACCGCCAGCCATCCGGCCATCGTGGGCTACTGCTCACGTTCGCCGCGCTGGCGATACGTGGGACTAAAAAAAACCGGCAGCACGCGGCAGCGCCTGGGCGAGCGCGCCATTCGCTGTTCGACCGGCCGAGCCGTCGCTTCGTTCGAGTACCTGGGCGAACCGGTTGCACCGGGGCATTGAAGTCAAGGAACACCGCCATGCTCGACACCTTGCCAAACCTGACCGATGCCCAGCGGCGCGCCGCGGCGGCTTCGCTCGCCCGCTATTGCCCGCAGGTCCCGACCGGGACGCAACAGGCGTTTCTCAATCTCGACGGCCTCGAAGCCTTCTTCGGCGGAGCGGCCGGCGGCGGCAAAGCGCTGTACACTAAGACCATGATTCCAACTCCCCAGGGATGGACGACGATCGGTGACCTGCGTCCCGGTGATTTTGTTTTGGGGATGGATGGCAAGCCAACGGAAGTCCTTGCAGTTTCCGGCATCACGACCGGCAAGAAGTGTTGGCGATTGACTTTTGACGACGGTAGCGCGATCATCTGCGACGATGAGCATCTCTGGCTCACATACGACACTGTCGAGCTGAATGCACTCACCCGGAGAGATCCCCTCTGGCGACAGGCGCGACGACAGCGGCGAGCGACTCGCGTATCGGGGAATAAGTCGGCCGCGTTTACTGCGAGTCTCATCGAACGTAACCGCAGCAATCCGCCAGCCAACAAATCGCCACCCACGGGCACGGTCCGCACGACAGCCGAGATTGCGGCCACGCTTACTTGCCGGGGTCGGGTGAACCATGCAGTCCCGGTTGCTGAAGCATTGGAGTTGCCGGACTCAGAGCTCCCGATCGATCCTTATGTCCTTGGCGCCTGGCTCGGCGATGGCAATACAAGCAACGCGGGATTTACGAGTGCTGATGCAGAAGTGATCGAGTTCATTCGCGGCGCGGGTTATTCCGTCTGTCGCCGTGGTGGCAAGCATCCTTATGCCTGGCGAATCGGCACACCGGCGCGGGGAATGCGGAGCGGAGGCCGAGCGGGAGTTGTCAATCCCTTTGCCGCATCGTTGCAGCAGTTGGGCGTTTTGAATAACAAGCACGTCCCAACGATTTACCTGCGTGCATCGCGTGCTCAGCGCTTGGCCGTGCTTCAGGGACTCATGGATACTGACGGGACGGTGGCCCGGGCTTCGGGTTCGGCCGAGTTTACCAATACGAATCGCCAGCTTGCTGAGGCAGTTGTCGAGTTGGCGTGTTCCCTCGGCCATAAGGCCAATCTCCGCGAAGGTCGTGCTCGTCTGAATGGGCGCGATATCGGGCCAAAGTGGACAGTGAAGTGGACGCCCCCGGACCCGGTTTTTCGCCTGCCGCGCAAAGCTCGACTGCAAAAGTTCGGCACAAGAAGGACTCGCAAGTTTCGCTATATCGTTGCTTGCCAAAGGATTCGAAGCGTGCCCGTGCAGTGCATCCGCGTTGCGGCGCAGGACGGGATGTTTCTCACCGGCCGCACCATGATCCCGACACACAATAGCACCGCCCTGTTGATGGCCGCTTTGCAGTTCGTCCACGTTCCCGGCTATGCGGCGCTCATCCTTCGCAAAGATACGCAGCGGCTGTCGCTGGCCGGCGGCCTGATGCCGCGCTCGCACGAGTGGCTGGCTCCGGCGGGAGTGCAATGGAACGCCACGCGCCGCCAATGGTCGTTCCCCGCCGGCCTGGCCCCCGCCACAATCACCTTCGGCTATCTCGATAGCCCGCTCGACAAGTATCGTTACGCCTCGAGCGAGTACCAACTGATCGCCTTCGACGAGCTGACCGAACTGGCCGAGGCCGACTACCTGTTCCTCTTCAGCCGGTTGCGAAAGCCAACCGTCCTCGACGCTCCGCTGCGGGTGCGTTCGGCCAGCAATCCGGGAAACGTCGGCCACCTGTGGGTGAAACAGCGGTTCATCGACCTGGCGACCGCGGAGAGTGAATCGTGCGTTTCTCGGCAACAGGCCCAGTGGAAAGTGGGTCGCAGCTACATTCCGTCGCGGATCGCCGACAATCCTTTTTTGAACGGCGACGAGTATCGCCAGTCGCTCGCCCACTTGCCGCCGATCGAACGCGAACGGTTGATGAACGGCGATTGGAGCGTCGTCGAGCAAGGGCTGATTCGGGCCGAGTGGCTGCGGGACTATGTTTGTGCGTCGGGCGATCAGCTCGAACTGCTCGCCCCCGATGGCCGCCTGCTGAGCGTCGTTCGTCCCGAGCGTTGCCGGCGATTCATCACGGTCGATCCCGCCGGCACGTCGGCCGATCGGATGCGCGAGGCCCGCGGCCGAGAAGCGAGCTGGACCGTCGCCCAAGTCTGGGACCAACCGCGGCAAGAGCTGAGTCGCTTTCTGATCTTGCGTCACCAGGTACGCGAGCGCGTCGGCTTCGACGGGCTGTGCGCACTGCTCCGCAAGCTCAACGACGAGTGGGAGCCAGAGCGGATCTGGATCGAAAACGAAAAGCTGGGGCAGGCGAGCGTCGATGTGCTGCAAACCGAGATGCCGATCGAGTGCATCCGAACCCGCGGCCGCGATAAATCGGCCCGCGCCAGCCGGCTGATCGACAAGCTGCAGCGGGGCGAAATCTACCTGCCCAAGTACGACACCGCCTGGCGGCCTGCCTTCGAGGCCGAGCTCTTGAGCTGGACCGGCCGCGACGACCAGCCGGCCGACCAGATCGACGCCGCGGCCTATGCCGCGATCGTCAGCCACGAGCAAGGTCCGGGCATTCTGGTGGTGGAATCTTTGGTGCAGCGGTCGTAGGAAGGGGAGTCGGTTTCGCTAATCGCGCCGATAAGAAAAACCTCGCGGACGAGTCGATAAACTGATCGCCAATTCGATTTGTAACCCAAGGCAGGACTATCACTTGCGTCGTTTCGCTTGCGATCAGTTTGGAGCGGCCCGTTGCGAAAATAATCGACCAGCGATTAACGAAACGTCGGGGGGATCGGAGGGGCTGACGTCGCCCCGCTCGCCAAGCGGAAGGTCTCAGGGGGCGTTGCCCCTGCCAAGCACGTCCGGCAGGCGAGACGCCCAACCCACGGCGCTGCGGGCAAATGACCTTGACGGTTGACCGCAAGGCTCCTAATTCTGGCCGGCTGGCCGGTGCTCCGCCCAGAGTGCGCGCAAAGAAAAGGCCCGATGGCAGGTGCTCGTTGTCCCCAGTCAGTTCGCTGTCCCGCGGGAATGCCCGCTCGGATCGCGCTTGCGCTGTGCGCCATTTGGGTTCTTGGGTCGGGCTGCGCCCAGCCGCGGTATATCACGCGGCGCGATCGGCCGAACAACGTGCTCACCGCGCCGCTCAAGCTGCTCGCCCGGGGCGGTCCCCGGCCCACGCCCCGCACCAAGCAGTTGTTGCGGCGCTACGATTTGGTCGCGCAGCTCGAAGAAAATCCGCAGCAGGTTCTGGCGAAGCTGCAAACCGAAATTGCCGCCGAGCCGACGCCGGAGAAAATCTGCTCGTATGCCGAACTCGCCTACATCCAGGGGAAGCGCATCGAAGATGGCGGAGACCGAAAATCGGCGCTCGATCTGTACGGCGCGTCGGTGGCGCACGCCTATTGGTACCTGCTCGACCCGAATCTCGACCGCTTTCGCAATCCGTACGATCCGCAGTTCCGCCGCGCGTGCGATCTGTATAACGCTTCGCTCGAATCGGCCCTGCGGATCGTCAACGACGCGGGACGGTTGCGGCCCGGCGAAACCCAGATCATTCAGACCGGTTCGCAGCAGTACCACGTCGAAATGAAGCTTCGCGGGCCGTGGCGTCCCGAAGATTTGGAGCGGCTCGAGTTCGTCAGCGACTTTGAACTAGGAGACGCGCTCACCAATCGGCACCATACCTACGGTCTGGGCGTCCCGTTGATCGCCGTCCGTCGCCGCCAGGAAGGCGGATCGCCCGCCGAGAGGTATTATCCTCCTGGCCTGAGCTTTCCCGTTACTGCTTTCCTGCGGGTCGAAACTCCGACGCCCCAGCAGCCGCAATCGGGCGTGCATCGTTGCGTGCTGGAACTGTACGATCCGATGTATGCCAGCAACCTGGAGGTTTGCAACCGGCTCGTTCCGCTCGAAACCGATTTAACGACGCCGCTGGCGTTCTTTCTGGCCGATCCGGCGTTCCAAGAGAAGGACATCTCCACGTTCGGCCTCTTCCGCCCCGGCCAGGCCCAGGGGATGAAGGGGTTGTACATGGTCGAGCCGTACGACCCGAACCGCATTCCCGTGGTGATGGTTCATGGGCTTTGGTCGAGCCCGACTACCTGGATGGAGATGTTCAACGATCTGCGAGCGTTTCCCGAAATCCGCAGCCGGTACCAGTTTTGGTTTTTTCTGTATCCCACCGGGCAACCCTTCTGGACGAGTGCCGCGCAGCTTCGCGATACGCTGGCCGAGGTGCGGACGGTGCTCGACCCGCAACTGCAGAACCCGCGACTCGATCAACTGGTGCTGGTGGGGCACAGCATGGGAGGACTCGTCTCGCGGTTGCAGACCATCCAGAGCGGCAACGAGTTTTGGCGGATCATCAGCGACACCCCGTTGGAAGAGCTCGACGCCACGCCGGCCGAACGCCAGAACCTGGCCAAGTGCTTCTACTTCCATCCGAATCCGTCGGTCAGGCGAGTCGTGACGCTCGGCACGCCGCACCAGGGAAGCGACTTTGCCAACGACTACACCAAGTACCTGGGCCGCAGTTTCATCCGGTTGCCCGAGGTGATGACGGAGCTGACGAACAAGCTGATCCGCGACAACCCGCGGGCGTTTAAGAACACCGACCTGTTGACGATGACGACGAGCATCGACTCGCTGGCCCCCGATTGCCCGATCTTTCCGGTGATGACGCGGGCCGACAAGGCCGATTGGACCGTCTATCACAACGTCGTCGGCGTCGTGCCCAAGAAGACGTTTCTGGGACGCGTCTCGGTAGCAGGGGACGGCGTGGTCGATCTGGCCAGTGCCCATCTGGACGGCGCGCGGTCGGAGATCGAGGTGCCGGCGGACCACCTGACCGTTCACCAGCACCCGTTGGCCATTTTGGAAGTGCGGCGAATCCTGCTCGAACACGCCGCCGGCGCCGAGCAATGGGTGGCTCGGCCGGAAGGCATCACGCCGGTCGGTTATCGGCCGGTCCCCGCGATGCGTTAGCAGGCGACGCTATTTGGCAGCCGCAATTACTTGGCGAGCGTCGTCGAAGCGGTCGCCATTGCCAACCGCAGCGGCGGATGGCCGGATCGATTGAACCGGCTGCGTTGCGGCAGCCGGGGCGCGGCGGGAGCTTGGGAGACCGTTGGCGGCTTCCGGTCGCAGGCGGTTTCATCTGCCGCATCGGCCTGCGGTTCTTCGCCCGCGATGATGAGGCTGGTTTCCTCGATCGCCATTTCTTCCGCGGAACCTGCGGCCTGATTGGCGCCGGGGGGCAATTCGCCGCGGATCACGCGGACGTCGCGAGGAGCGGAGATCCCGACACGGACCGTTTGACCTTTGACCCGCAGAATGGTGACGGTGATCTGGTCGCCGATCTTGATTTCCTGCTGCAGCTTTCTCGTGAGAACGAGCATGGCACACTCCTTTGTACGAACTGACGGAGACGAGTTTGAGGGGACGAGATGGACAGAGCCTTATTGCACCCGGCGTGCCAAACCTCGCGCATGTTTGTGGCAGCGCGCCAAAAGGGTCGTTTTCAAGCACTTATCGGCGATTCGTCTCTGGGTGACAGCACTGGACACCTGGTTACAATGCTTACAAACGTCTGAAAAGCTTACCAAGCCAACAGGCAACCTTGCCGATTCGGCAATTCTTGCCGCCAGCACTGGATGCATCAAGTTCAAGATTGATCGCCGATACGCCGCACGGGCAGTTTCGCAAGCGGGGCTTTTTGACCCTGCGGTTCGGGTAGGGACGGTAAACTAGCAACGAGGAGAACCCATGTCTCACGATCCACAAGCCACCGACCATTCCTGCTGTCACACCAACTCCGAGCAAGGAGCGAAAGATCCGGTTTGCGGGATGACCGTCGAACCCAGCACCGCCGCCGGTTCGCACGCCCACGGTGGCAAGACCTACTACTTTTGCAGCACGCATTGCCTGGCGAAGTTCCAGGCCGCGCCCGAGCAGTACATTGCTAAGCAATCGTTGGATCAAACAGAGGCAAGTCCGCCGCGCGCGGCAGGCCAGTACACCTGCCCGATGCATCCGGAGATCGTGCAAGACGGCCCCGGCACGTGCCCGAAGTGCGGCATGGCGCTCGAACCGATGCAGCCGACCGCCGAGGAGGGGCCCGACCCCGAACTCGCCTCGATGCAGCGCCGGTTCTGGATCGGAGCGGCTTTAACCGTCCCCATCTTCCTCATCGCGATGGGAGGACTGGTCCCGTCGCAGGCGGTGATGAAGTTTCTGCACGACAACATGCTGCCGCTCAACTGGGTGCAGTTGGCCCTCGCCACGCCCGTGGTCCTCTGGTGCGGCTGGCCGTTCTTCCAGCGCGGTTGGTCGTCGGTCGTCAACCGCAGCCCGAATATGTTCACGCTAATCTCGCTGGGGGTTGGAGCGGCCTACCTCTACAGCGTCGTGGCGACGATTGCGCCCGAGTTATTCCCCGCCGGATTCCGCACGGGCCTAGCCGTCGAACCGTATTTCGATAGTGCCGCCGTCATTGTCGTGCTGGTGCTGTTGGGACAGGTGCTCGAACTGCGAGCCCGGGCTCAAACCGGAGCAGCCATCCGGTCGCTATTGGGATTGGCCCCGAAAACGGCCCGCGTAGTCCGATCGGCGGGTGTCGAAGAAGACCTTCCCCTGGAGCATGTGCAGGTCGGCCATCGGCTGCGGATTCGACCCGGCGAGAAAGTACCCGTGGATGGCGTCGTGCTCGAGGGACAAAGCTCGGTGGACGAGTCGATGGTCACCGGCGAGGCGATGCCGGTGGAAAAGTCGGCCGGCAGCCAAGTCGTCGGAGGAACCGTGAACGGGACCGGCGGCCTGTTGATGCAGGCCGACCGGGTTGGCGGCGACACGCTGCTCGCTCAGATCGTCCGCTTGGTGGGCGAGGCCCAACGGAGCCGAGCTCCGATTGAAAAGCTCGTCAACAAGGTTTCGCTCGTCTTCGTGCCGGCAGTGTTGGTCATCGCCCTGCTGACGTTCGTCGGCTGGGCCGCTTGGGGCGACGAGCCGCGACTGGCCCATGCGCTGGTCAACGCCGTGGCGGTGCTCATCATCGCCTGCCCCTGCGCCTTGGGATTGGCGACGCCGATGGCGATCATGGTCGGAACGGGACGCGGTGCGACGAACGGAGTGCTGTTTCGCGACGTCGAAGCCCTGGAGACCTTGCGCAGCGCCGACACGCTGGTGGTCGATAAGACCGGCACGCTGACCGAAGGCAAGCCAAAGCTCGTGACGATTGAGCCGGCCGCCGGCTTCGACGAGTCGTCGCTATTGGCAATCGCCGCGGGACTGGAAGCGGGAAGCGAACATCCCCTGGCGGCCGCCATCGTGCGGGGAGCGCAAGACCGAAACGTCCAACACGCAGTCGTCCGCAACTTTCAATCGGTGACGGGCAAGGGGGTTCGCGGCGAAGCCGAGTCGCAACGGATTGTCATTGGCAACCCGGCGATGATGGCCGAGGAAGCGGTCGATATTGGATCGATCGAAACTCGTCTGCAAACGCTACGTGCCGAGGGCCAGACCGTGATGATCGTCGCCGTAAAGGGAAGTGTGGCGGGGCTGATTGGCGTCGCCGACCCGATCAAGGCGAGCACTCCCGAAGCGATTGAAATGCTACACGCCGAGGGCTTGCGCGTCATCATGCTGACGGGCGACAGCCGCGTCACCGCGGAGGTGGTGGCCAAAAGCCTGGGCATCGGCGAGATTTATGCGGAGGTGCTGCCGGAGCAGAAAAGCGAGATCGTGGCTCGCCTGCAACGCGAAGGACGGCGGGTGGCGATGGCGGGCGACGGCATCAATGATGCCCCGGCCCTGGCCAAGGCCGACGTCGGCATTGCAATGGGGACCGGAACCGACGTGGCGATGGAAAGCGCCGCCGTCACCCTGGTGAAAGGGGATCTGCGAGCGATCGTTCGCGCCCGCAGGCTCAGCCGTGCCACCTCGGCCGCGATTCGCCAGAACTTGTTCCTGGCGTTCGTGTACAACGCCCTGAGCATCCCTCTGGCCGCCTTCGGCATTATCTCGCCGATGTGGGCCAGCGCGGCGATGAGCCTCAGCTCGGTGAGCGTGATCGTCAACTCGCTCCGCCTGCGCAGCGTCAAGCTTTAGTTCGACTGTCTCAATTTGATTGAGAAATGCGTGCGATTTCCACGGTTCCGTGCGGCGTTGGCCGCAAAACTTGCTAGCACTTCATAAACAATTACCGAGCAACACTTTCCGACGATTTTGAATTTCAGACAGTCGAATTAGTGCTTTGTCACGACTAAATTACCCGTGTCCGACGGCGGGGCAAAGCCGCGCCGCACGGTATGCTCGGTGATGGTCCGCGGCACGACGAACTGCAACAGGTAGTCGCGCCCGCCCGCCTTGCTGCCGATACCCGACATTTTAAACCCGCCGAACGGCTGCCGGCCGACGAGGGCGCCAGTAATGGGCCGGTTCAGATACAAATTGCCGACCAGGAATTCATGCCGCGCCCGGTCGAGGCTGGCGGGGCTGCGGCTGAAAATGCCGCCGGTCAGGGCGTAGTCGGTGCCATTGGCGATTTGCAAAGCCTCGGTCAGGTCGGCGGCCCGCATGACGGCCAGCACCGGGCCGAAAATCTCTTCCTGGGCGATTCGGGCGGTCGCCGGCACTTCGGCAAAGATGTGCGGCCCGATAAAATAGCCCTGCTCGGCCAAGTCGCCAACATCCATCGCCAAGGCCACTCGGCCTTCGGTCTTGCCGAGTTCGATGTAGAGATGAATTCGCTCGAACGATTCCTGGTCGATCACGGGGCCGATGCTCGTTGCCGGATCGTCGGCTGAACCAAGCTGGAGGCTTTTCGTCGCCTCAATCAGGCGATTCAGGAACGGCTCGTAAACGTCGGCCAGCACGATCGCTCGGCTGCACGCAGAGCACTTTTGTCCCTGGTAGCCAAAGGCACTTTTCATCACCCCGGCCACCGCTTCGTCCAGGTCGGCGTCGGCATCGACGATGATCGCGTTCTTGCCCCCCATCTCGGCAATCACGCGCTTCACGTTGGGAATGCCCGATTTGGAAACCTCGGCCGCCGTGGCGTTGATCGCCAGGCCGACGGCCCGCGAGCCGGTGAAGGCGATCAAAGCCACGTCGGGATGTTCGACCAGGGCGGCGCCGCAAACCTCTCCCTTGCCAGGCAAGTAGTTCAGCACGCCGGCGGGCAAGTCAATCTCGCGAAAAATGTCCATCAACAGGGCAGCGATCACCGACGATTGCTCGGCCGGCTTCATCACCACGGTGTTGCCGGTCGCCAGAGCGGCGGCGGTCATGCCGGTCAAGATTGCCAGCGGAAAGTTCCACGGGGCGATGACCGCCACGACGCCCCGCGGCAGGTAATCGAAGCGGTTCTCTTCGCCCGGCACATCGACGCCGTTGTTGGGCGTGGGTCTCCCGACCCCGCCCTGCAAGCGAATCGCTTCTGCCGCATAGAACTCACAAAAGTCGATCGCCTCGTCGATGTCGGCCGTCGATTCGCGCCACGATTTGCCGCACTCGTACACCTCCCAGGCGGCCAGCTCGAACAGGCGGTCGCGCAGCGCATCGGCCACGCGGCGAAGAAACTCTGCTCGCCGCTCTGCCCCGCCGCTCGACCAGCCGGGCAGCGCGCTCTTGGCGGCTGCCACTGCTTGGTGGGCAAGCTGATGATCTGCCAAGGCAAACGTTCCTACGACGCGGCTCTTGTACGATGGATCGCGAGACTCGCCCCGCTGGGGCGTATCGACCGCCTGGCCACCGATCACCAGCGGGCAATGGCGGCCGAGTCGCTCGCACACCGTGGCGAGCGCCTCTTGCATGGCGGCCCGCTGCCGCGGCTGGGCAAAGTCGATCGGGGGCTGGTTCGAGAAGGTAGTAGGCATGGAGGCGTCGGTCATTTCTAGCCGGGACCAAACTTGGTCCCGGTCGTTGGCGTGCGATGAATCGGTTGCGTCGGCCCGGGAGCAAGTTTGCTCCCGGCTAACGGGCCAGATGGCGCTCTCCGCCGGGTCTTTTAATAACTCCTCGGGCGAGCGGTGTTCCACGAAGCCGGCCCGCAGGAACGAATCGTTCGACGTGTTCTCGAGCAGCCGCCGAACCAGGTAGGCCATGCCGGGGATCAAGTCGCCGTAGGGCATGTAGATTCGCAGCCGGCTGCCGCGATCGACGAGGGCCTGCTTTTCGGCGTCGGCCATGCCGTAGAGCATTTGCAGCTCGAGCGCCGCGGGGGGCAATTCCAGAATCTGGGCGGTCGCCAGGCCGTGCGCGAGCGAACGCAGATTGTGCGAGCCGAGCGCCGGCCGCAGGTGCTGCGTCCATTGCAGGGCGTATCGCGTGCAGGCCTCGAAGTGGGCGTCGCTTTCCCACTTTTTTTGAAAGACGGGGATCGGCCAGCCGTTGGCCTGGGCGCGAATTGTCTCGTGGTCCCAGTAGGCCCCCTTTACCAGCCGCACCCAGACGGGCGTGCCGCGCCGGGCGGCCCAGTCGCAAAGCTGCACCAGGTCGGGCAGCGTTTCGCGCAGGTAGCACTGCAAAACGATGCCGACATCGGCCCAGTCGCGGAATTCAGGCTCGGATAGGATCGTTTGAAAGATGTGCAGGGTGAGCGACTTTTTCTCGTAGCTCTCCATATCGACGTTGATGAACGCCCGCAGCCGCTGGGCCGCGCGAAACAGTTCGCGTAGCCGGTGGCCGACGCGGGCGAGCGTTCCGGCGGGGTCGATCGCGTCGAACTGGCTGTCGAGCGCCGACAGCTTGATCGACAGGTTGACCCGCGGGATCGGCCCGCGATGATCGCTGTCGATCCGCGGATCGGCCGGCCAGGAATTGACTGCGGGCGAGATCGCTTCCAACAGGTCGATGTATGCCTGGAAATACTGCCTCGCTTCGGCTTCGCTAATGACCGCCTCGCCCAGGATGTCGAGCGTGAATGCTCGGCCCAGATCGCGCTCGCGACGGGCGGCCGACAGCACCTGGCCGAGGTTCTCGCCGGCGATGAATCGCTTGGCAAAATCGGTAGCGCTAACGCGGGCCGCCCGGGCCACCGCGGCGCGAGTGAAGGGAACCCGCCGCGCCACCCCGAGCGCCACCCGAGCAGCCGAGGGGAGTCGATCGCGGACCTTGTCCAGATACTCGTGCAGATGCCCGGTCACCGCCTCGGCCGAATGGAGCATCGGCAGCACATCGACGAAGCGAAAGAGCTGCACCTTCAAGTCTTCGTCGTGCATCGACCAGGCCATCAGCCGATCGTCCCACCAGCGGCGCTGCCAGACATGCGGCTGGCTGTGCTCGAGGTTGGCGAACAGCTCGCGGCCGATCGATTGGGTCAACACCTCGATCGCCGAGCGCTGGGCGGGCGACAGGTCGTGCGCGGCGGCAGCGATTTCGAGGTTTTCGGCAGTCACGGCGGTGGAGTAGAATGGAGGTGGATCGAGGCAATCGTCGCGAGCCGGAATTATACCGGCCGCCGGGCGAATGTCCCGCCGCCCAGCATCGCGGAGCAACGCTTATGCCATCGCCGTTTCCGGGAATGGACCCGTATTTGGAGCATCCGAATGTCTTTCCAAATCTGCACGACAAACTCATCGTGTACATGGAAGAATTCATTCAGCCGCAACTTCCAGAACCGTACTACGCCAAGGGGTCGCAGCGCGTCTGGCTGGAATTTGTGGAAGGGTCGCGCGTTCCCGATGTCAGCGTGCTGAGAACGAGCCATCCTACCGGTCGCCCTCCGATAGACGACGGCGGCGTTGCGGTGGCCGAGATGCCCATCAGGATCACCGCGCCTTACGCTGCTTGGGATGAGTTTCGCGAGACCTTTCTGGAAATCTATTCCAAGGGGGAAGGAGAACCGCGCCTCGTGACGGCGATTGAGGTGCTCAGTCCGATCAACAAATCGCCGGGCCAGCAAGCGCGCGCGGCTTACCGAGAAAAGCAAGGCGAGATGCTGGGAGCGGAAGTGCATCTTGTCGAGATCGACCTGCTCCGGGCGGGAACTCACACGACGGCGGTGCCGCTGAAAGACATCGTCCTCCGGTGTGGGCCCGTGGACTATCACGTCTGCGTCCACTGTTTCGATCAACCAGACGACTTTTTCGTTTACCCGATTCAACTGGCGGATAAGTTGCCGAAGGTATCCATCCCCTTGCTGCCCGGCGATCGTCCCGTGGAAGTTGATCTGCAGGCAATTTTCGAGCGCTGTTACGAACGCGGGCCTTACCGCCGCGAAGTGAATTACTCCAAAGACCCGCCACCGCCCGCGCTAGCGCCGGAGCGACTGGCGTGGGTGAAGGGCGTGCTAGCGGCGCCTAAGCCCCAAACCACTTCTTGAGCTGATGCACCGTGGTGGCTCGGCCCGCCCGCGCGATACTGGTGGTCAGCGGAATGTGCTTGGGGCAAACCGCCACGCAGTTCTGAGCATTGCCGCAGACCTGAATGCCCCCTTCGGCCATCAGGGCGTCGAGCCGCTCGCCGGCACTAGCCGCGCCGGTCGGGTGGCGGTTGAAGAGCATCGCCTGGCTGATCGCGTGCGCCCCGATGAAGTGTCGATCGTGCTCGGCGTTATTGCGCGTTTGGTACGCTTCGTCCGTCTCCCCTTCGAGCCGCTCGACCTCGACTTTCAGGTACTGCGGGCAGGCGTCGAGGCAGCAGCCGCAACTCATGCACTCGCTCAGAGGGTAGTTCTGTTCTTGATCGGCGGGCGAAACGCGCGGGCCGGGCCCGACGTCGTAATAGCCATCGACGGGAATCCAGCCTTTCACCTTCTCCAGCGCGCGGAACAGCCGCGAGCGATCGACGCACAAGTCGCGGACGACCGGAAACTTGCTCATCGGCGAGAGCTCAATCTCGCCGGGGCGTTCGTCGAGCAGCCGATCGACCAGCGCCGAGCAGCTTTGCCGGACCTTGCCGTTGATGAGCATGGTGCAGGCCCCGCAAACTTCTTCCAGGCAGTTGCAGTCCCAGGCGACCGGCGGTACGTGCTTGCCGTCGGCGGTCGTCGCCTGGGCGGCGATCCGCTGCAAGACGCTGATCACGTTCAGTTCCGGCTCGTACTCGACGCGGTGGCGCTCCCAGTAGCTGGGCTGGCCGGGGCCGTCTTGCCGGAGGATGCGCACCTCGAACGCAGCGGGCCGCCGCGGCGGGGCGTCGTGGCCGCCGCTGGTGTGAGGTTCGTGCGCGTGCCCGTTGGAATGGTGTTCAGCCATGATTGTTGTAAATGTTCTTGCGGCTGGTACTTAAATGGGGTGCCATGAAATAAGGGATTCTATAGCCCAGCTTTGATCTCTTCCGGCGAGCGACAGATCGTAAGGGAGATGCGGTTCCATACTTCGGAAGGCAAATTGCCTACCAAGATGTCCGAAATCAGTTCGTGTTTGGCCTTGGCTCTTTGGCCGTCGAATTTACGACTAATCAGCACCAAGTGAACGCTATCGTCTGGACCGTCCGAAACATCGACCATGTCGTCGGGTGACGTAAAATAAACCTGTTTGAGAACGTCGCGAATCTGCTGCTTGAGTTGTTCGTCAGCCATCGAGGTGCCCTCACAAGTTGGCGTGGATCCAATGCAGTACGCGATCCACCGCCGACAAGAATTCGTCCGCATCTTCTACGTTAGACATATCCGGAGAGTAACGCCATGCGGGAACCCATTCGTTGACAATCCTGAATTGGTCCCACGATTCGCGGTTCTCCCGCACGCGCTGCAAGCCGCCGGCAAGTGCGAATAAGGATTCCAGGTGGTGAGTGAAAATGGTTGCATCCAGCGCTAAAGTGACACGGCTATGCAGTTCGTCCTGCAGGTCGAATAGCGTCCGGCACCGAAACTTCTCCAGCAGCTTCTTTTTGAGCAGACATTCCACAGAGTAGCCGGCCAGGTACATGGCTCCTCGCCAGCGTCCGGCGGCTGCCAAGGCTTTCGCGTCGGCAAGTCTATGGATGCTCGCCTTCGACTGATCGCTAATTCCAAAATGCAAGCGTGCCATGTCACCCGCTCATCGGAGCCGTTCTGAACGATCAATGAGTTCTCACAGCCGCCTTTCCTCCGACTTGGCTGCCGTTGCCGCCGCCAGCCGCGTTGCGGGCCGCTTGCCGCTCTTTCCAGACCTTTTCGATCTCTTCGGCGCCGACCAGGCCGTACAGCCGCGGGCGGGGCGTAATCAGCGAGGTATCGACCTCTTCATAGGTGATCTCGACCTCATCGCCGGTCCACTGGGCGATCGTCGATTTGAGCCACTTGGCGTTGTTGGCGTCGAATCGGTCGCACCATTCCTCGGCCTGGCGGCGGCGCTCGGCCGGCTCGGTGGCGGTTAGCGCGGTAAAGGCAAAGTCCGGCTTGAAATGCGCCCCGCGGCATTCGTCGCGCTGCAGAGCCCCCTTCAGGATCGTCAGCGCCAGCGGGAACATGTCGAGCAGCGACTTGGTGAAAACGACGTTCTGGTTGGTCCAGCTTCCCGTATCCGAGAGCGCGCACCGCTTGGCCCGCTCGTACAGATCGCCAACGGTGGACAGAGCCGCTGCCAACTGGTCGTTCCGGCGAACGACGGTGGCCGCCTTGGTCATCACTTCGCCCAACTGCTGGTGAATCAAATAAGGGTTCTCGGTTCCTCCCGATCGTTTGAGCAGCGAATCGTGCCGCGACTGATGTAGCTTTCGCGACTGATCGAACAGCGACGCGGGAAGCTCGGCCGCCGTTTGCTTTTGCCCCTTGAGCAGGGTCTCGATGCCGGGGGCGACCACCAGGCCACTAAAGATGCACGAGAGCAGCGAATTGGCCCCCAGGCGATTGGCCCCGTGATACTGATAGTCGCACTCGCCGATGGCGTACAGGTTGGGAATGTTCGTAAGCTGGTTTTTCGGCGAGCCGATGGTCAGGCCGCCACTGCCGCTCTTCTGATAATCGACCCACATGCCCCCCATCGCGTAGTGGACGGCGGGAAAAATTTTCATCGGCGTACTGCGCGGATCGACCCCCTGAAACTTCTCGTAGATTTCGAGAATGCCCCCCAGCTTGCGGTCGAGTTCCTTCCGCGAGATGTGCGTCAGGTCGAGATAGACGCACTGCTTGTCTTTCTCGACCGATAGCCCGTCGTTCACGCAGATGTCGAAAATCTCGCGGGTGGCGATGTCGCGCGGGACGAGGTTCATGTACTTGGGATAGCGCTCTTCCAGGAAGTAATATCGCTCGCTTTCGGGAATCGCCAGCGGATCGCGCGGATCTTGCGGCATTCGGGGAACCCAAACCCGGCCACCTTCGCCGCGGGCCGATTCGCTCATCAGCCGCAACTTGTCCGCGCCGGGAATCGCCGTCGGATGTACCTGGATGAACTCGCCGTTGCCGTACTTGGCCCCCGCCTGGAAGCAGCGGCTGGCGGCGCTGCCGGTGCAGGCCATCGACATCGTTGAGCGGCCATAAATCAGCCCCGGCCCGCCGCTGCCGACGACCACCGCATCGGCCGGGAACGAGCGAATCACCATCGACACCAGATCCTGGGCGACCGCGCCGCGGCAGACGCCGGAGTCGTCCAGAATCGGGCCGAGAAAATCCCAGTATTCGTACTTTTTGATCTTGCCGGCCGATTCCCAGCGGCGAACCTGCTCGTCCAAAGCATACAGCAACTGCTGGCCGGTGGTCGCGCCGGCAAAGGCGGTGCGCTTGAACAACGTTCCGCCGAACCGCCGCCGGTCGATCATCCCCTCGGGCGTCCGGTTGAACGTCACCCCCAGGCGGTCCATCAGGTCGATGACTTTTGGCCCCCAATCCGACATCTCCTTCACTGGCGGCTGATGCTGGAGAAAGTCGCCGCCGTACACCGTATCGTCAAAGTGCAGCGACTCGTCGTCCCCCTGCTGACGCGTCAAGTCGTTGACGCTGTTGATTCCCCCCTGGGCACAGACGCTGTGCGAGCGCTTGACGGGAACCAGGCTCATCAAATCGACGACGATGTCGAGCTCGGCCAGTTTCATTGCGGCCGCCAGGCCCGCCAGGCCACCGCCGACGATCAGAACGCGTTGCTTTGCCATGGGAAGAAGGAGCTGGGGAGTGAGGCTGGGGACTAGGGCTAGAGATACTCATTCTGGCGTCGCGGCGGCGTGTTCTTGCTCGGCGGCGGTCGTTCCCGCGGGACGGGACTTGTGCGCGTCCGGCACGATCTCGCCGCTCGCCTCTTTGGCCAATCGCACTTTCTCTTCGTGGGCGACGGCCTGGTCGATCGCTTCCTGGCTCATCAAGGCAAAGCCGCCCAGGGCGCTCAGGCCCACCACGCCCAGGCCCAGACCGAAGACCAGGCAGGCGCTCAAGGCCCACCGCTGGGCCGGCGGAGTGACCCACAGGCCCCAGGTGATTCCGAACGTCCAAATTCCGTTGGCCAAGTGAAACACCGTCGCCAGCACGCCAATCGCATACAGGATTGGCACGATCGCCGACATTTGAATCGCCTCGGCTGCGGTGCTGCTGGCGTTGTACGCCCGAAACTGGGCCCCCCCCAGCGGCTCGGCCACTCCCTTGATCCACCAGTCGGCATGAATCCAGCCGTGCATGTGAAACACATGCCACAGGATGAACACGAAGGCGATCATCCCGGTCGCCCGCTGCAGCGTGTAGTTGATGTTGCGGGGATATTTGTACGTGCCGCTGTTGGGCAACGAGCCGCGGATGATCAGCACGCCGAAAATGGCGTGGAACAAGAGCGGAATGAAGATGAAGACCCACTCGATCACCGGCAGCAGTTTGCCGACGCTGTGGATCAGATAAACCGAGTTCTGAAAGGCAGCCGCACTGTCCAGCACGCGGGCGTTGGTCAGTAGGTGGACGACCATATAGGCCCCCACCGGCACCAGGCCGGAGAGCGAATGCAGGCGTCGGAGCAGAAACTCGTTGCGGGCCAAAAACGACGACGCGGGGGCATCGACCGGGGTAGGACTCACGGCGGACCTTTCTGACCGAAGGGCAAGTCAGCCCATAGTTTACAGCAAATCGCCCAGGATGCAGGGCGGGCCAAGCCGGCCGGGCACGGGCCAAGGCAAACGCAGTATAGAGAGGCCCCGCACCGTGGCAACGGGTGGGCGACACAGGTTAGAGGCTGCGCTATACCGAGGCGCAAGCGTCTCGTGTAGTTTTTTAATTTACATTATAGTTCTACAGAGCTAATTCGCCACCATCCGCACCGGGGTAGTGCAGAGTCAACATTGAAAACGATGGATCGTAGGACGGGCCGTCCGGACGGGTCGGGAGACCCGTCCTATCCCCCTCAACTCAGGACTGACGATGCAGTAGGTCGGTTGCGCTGCTGGGTATATTTCGATTCGGCGACAGCGGCTTCGAGGATTGTCTCGCCCGCGACTCGCATAGCCACGAGCTCGTGATACACTCGGTCGTTCATTTGCATACTTTTCAACTGGGGAGAGCGAGGATTGCTTCGCAAGGAGAACGGAATGAAGGTTGAGGTTCCGATCGAATGAGTGGCCAGCGTTTGCACGTTACCGTTCACCGCCGGCGCGTGCGGCATGGAACAGAAGCACCCAGGGCGGCGCGCGGCGCTGTGAGGAGATGGTATAATTGAGCATGATCGGGTTGGCATAAAATGCCTACTTCATGTCGCGCCATTGACGGTTTGTAGCCATGTCCCAGAGTCAACTTATTTTCGACATTGCCGCCGGCGAACGATTGCAGGAAGACGCGGAAATCGATCGTCTTCGCAAGCAGTCAGATCGCGAGCGCGGCCAAGAGATACTGGCGGTCTGTCGTGCAGCCGCGATGATTCATGCCGGGCGTCTCGCATCCGGTTTGCCGCCAGCCACTCCCGACCCGTGGCCGGCTTCGACGTGGGAATTCCTGCGCAAATGTGCCGCCGATGACAATCGCGAGTAAAGCACCTCTCGATCCTGGCGAGGTTGCAGTTCGCCTTGCGCGGGCGCTGGATAAACGGGGCACCGAATACGCACTGGGCGGAGCGATCGCCCTCGGTTTCTGGGGCCGGCCGCGAGGCACGTTGGACGTCGATCTCACACTGTTCATGCCGAAGGACAAGCCTTCCGCAGTGGTTTGGGAACTGCAAGAGATCGGTTGTGAAGTGCCTGTCGCCCGAGCAACACAATCGCTTCGCGAGCATGGCTTTTGTTCTGCGAAGTTCGTCGCAACCCGTGTGGATGTTTTCGTTCCGACCAGTTCGTTCTATGACAAAGTGAAGGCGCGGCGACGGCGGATGCTCCTCAAAGAGGATCGGGTGTCGGTCCTAGACGCGGAGACCCTGGTAGTATTCAAGATGATGTTCTTCCGCGAGCAAGATTTGCTCGATATTAAGCAGATTCTTCGGATCCAGGGCGTCGCTCTCGATCGCTCCTGGGTCCGAGAGCAGGTGGCTAATATGTTCGGCTCGCGCGATCTCCGAATAATCCGATGGGACGAACTAACTAGCGAACAGCAAGCATGAATCCCACTGATATCTTACCCATCAAAAAAACCCTCTCCCCCGCCGATGCGGGCGAGGTGGCCTCGGCCGTGCGCGACGCCTTCGAAAGCGATACGCCCCTTTATCCGATCGGTGGCGGGACGAGCCTCGATTATGGCCTGCCCGCCAAAGCGCCGGGCCACGGACTGTCGCTCGCCGGCTTGAACCGCGTGATCGACTATCCCGCCCGCGACATGACGGTGACGGTCGAGGCGGGCCTCACCATGCGGGCCCTCGCCCAGTTGCTCGCCACCGAGGGGCAACGGCTGCCGATCGACGTGCCGCGGGCCGAGCGGGCGACGATCGGCGGCGTGATCGCGACCAACTGGAACGGGCCGCGGCGGTTTGGCCAAGGAACGGTGCGCGACTATGTGATCGGCATTTCGGCGATCAACGGCCGGGGAATGCCGTTCAAAGGGGGGGGCCGGGTCGTCAAAAACGTGGCGGGCTACGACTTTTGCAAGCTGCTGACCGGCTCGCTCGGCACGCTGGGGGTGATTACCCAGGTCACTCTGAAACTCAAGCCGATTCCCGATCAATCGGCCCTGCTTGCATGCAGCCTGCAATCGCCCGAACAGGCAGAGCAAGTGTTGAGTGTGCTCGTTCATTCCGAGGCGACGCCGGTCGCCATCGAGCTGCTCGCCGGCCCCGCCTGGGACGGCGATCCGGCGCTGCAAGCCCTAGATCGTTCGTCCCCCGCTCCGCTGTACCTGGTCGTCGGCCTGGAAGGGACCGTCTCCGAGGTCGAGTACATGACTCGCCAGCTTGCCAGCGAGTGGCAGGCCGCGGGCATCGAAGGGCCGCACATCGTCGGCGAGACTTCGTCCCTCTGGCAGCGGCTGATTGAGTTTCCCGCCGCCGGCGAGTCCCCGCTGGTGCTCAAGGCGAGCGTCGTTCCCAGCGGGGTGACGGCCATCGTTGCGGCTGCCCGCCAGCTCGACCCCCAGTGCTCGATCCAGGCCCACGCCGGCAGCGGCACGGTGATCGTCAAGCTGGCGACGTTTCCCGCCCAGGGGCTATCGCGAGCGCTAGTGGGCAAGTTGCAGCCGGTGGCGGCGGCCCATCATGGCCAGGTGGTGGTGCTGTCGAATCCGTCGGGGGCCGAGATGACGCACCAAGGGGTGTGGGGAGCGCTCGACTCGCCCCTCGCTTTGATGAGCGAGGTCAAGCGGCGATTCGATCCAAAGGATATATTGAATCGTGGTCGCTTCGTTTACGTGTGACTCCTACGGGTGGCTGTGGTTTGCGCAGCAAACCACGGCAGCCGGGGTTGGCATGCATGCCAACCCCAGCCACCCCAGCTACTGACCGCCGACCTCCGTTCTCCGACCTCCGTTCTCCCGCTCGATGACGACCGTTACTCAACCCATCCCAACCGCCTTGCCGCCGCCCGCTGCCGGCCCGCTGCCCCTTTCGCAAATCGGTCCTGCCGTCGGCAAGCTTTCCGCCACCGGCAAGCTGCCAGCCGCAGCAGCGCGCCCCGGTGCGTCGATCGACTACGGGCTGTTTCTCGATTGCGTCCACTGCGGCCTCTGCACCGCGTCGTGCCCGACGTATGTCGAAACGGGGAACGAGAACGACAGCCCCCGCGGCCGCATCTATTTGATGCGGGCGGTGCGCGACGGCCGGCTGGAACTGGGGCACGACGTGCGGCGACATTTGGAACTGTGCCTCGATTGCCGGGCGTGCGAAACGGCCTGCCCCTCGGGCGTGCAGTACGGCAAACTGATCGAGCCGTTCCGCATTGAGATGGAGCAGGCAAGCCCCGACCACGGCGCCGCCAAGTCGGACGACTGGTTCCATAAGTATATTTTGTTCGGGCTGTTTCCCTATCCCGACAAGCTGCGCAAAACCCTGATCCCCGCCCGCTGGGCCCAGCGGCTGGGTTTGGAATGGCTGCTGGTTCAGTCGGGCCTGTGGCGGCTGCTGCCGACGCGGCTGGGCCGGATGGCAACGCTGCTGCCCAAGCTCGAACGGCCGGCCCCGCCCTTGCCCGCCTTTTTGCCCGCCAAGGGAAGGCGGCGGGCCCGCGTCGCCCTGTTCACCGGCTGCGTGGGAGACGCCCTGTTCCGCCAAACCAACTGGGCGACCGCCCGCGTGTTGCAACACAACGGCTGCGACGTGGTGGTGCCCGAAAGCCAGGTTTGCTGCGGGGCGATCCACTTTCACGGCGGCGCCAGCAGCCCGGCCCGCGACATGGCCGATGCCAACGTGCGGGCCTTCGATGCCGGCGGCGTCGATGCGGTGATTGTCAACGTCGCCGGCTGCGGGTCGATGCTCAAAGATTATGGGCATCATTGGCACGTGGGGCAGGCGTCTCGCCTGCCGGATTCCGACGACCAACAAGCGGGTCGCGAAGAACTCGCCGCCAAGGTGCGCGACGTGAGCGAGTTTCTCGATCAACTCGGGCTCATCCAGCCGCCGGGCGAAATCCGCCTCACGGCCACCTATCACGATGCTTGCCACCTGGCCCACGCCCAGCAGGTTCGCGAGCAGCCGCGAAACATCTTGCAGAAGGTGCCGGGGCTGAAGCTGGTCGATCTGGCCGAATCGGATTTATGCTGCGGCGCGGCGGGCACGTACAACCTGACCGAGCCGGAAATGGCCGAGCGGCTGGCGAAGCGCAAGCTCGACAACATCCGCCGCACCGGGGCGCGGGTCGTCATCACCAGCAACGCCGGCTGCCTGTTGCAGATCGCCCGCGAAGCGCGGATGCAGGGCGAAACCCTCAAAATCGTGCATCCGATGGACATTCTCGACTTGAGCTACCGCCGCGAGACGCTGGAGTTTTAGGTAGGAATCGGCGAACCAGGCGAGCGGGGTGCGTCAGCTCCCCGATAGCGATCCATTTTCCAAGGAACC
>JBBDYF010000227.1:74444-82040 GCA_040901775.1 Pirellulaceae bacterium
TTTTCCAAGGAACCGTTCCCCGCGGGAGCGACCCCATCGGGAGGCTTACGCCTCCCGCTCGCCGGGGACTACTTTAGCCATTCACCCAGCAATTGCAGCACCTGCTGAACCACCCAGCGCTGGCGGGCCATGCGCCCGGCGATCTGCCGGCAATTCAGTTCATACACGCTCGCCGCCCGCGGCTTGCGCTTGGCCCGGCTGACGAAGACCAAGCCAACGAAGACCAGCCCATCGAGCGCGGCCGGGGCGTTGGGGCCAAGGTGCCCCGTCACCGAAAGGGCGATCGTCGCTTCGGGCGTTCGCGCCAGCACGCCGAGCGCCATCTGCTCGGCCACTTCGCGGCTCACCGGGCCAGGGTCGGCCAGCAGTTTGCGCGAAATGCCCAGATACTCGGCCTTGGTTTCGTTGCGATAGACCACCATGCCGCCGCACAGGTGGTCGGAAATTCCGGGGATTTTGCTAAGCGCGCCGCAGAGCAACCCGCCGGTGCAACTTTCGGCAAAGACGACCCGGTGTCCCGTCGCACGCAGCGCCCGCGCCACATGCCGCGCCGCACTCTCCACCGTTTGAAAAGTAATCGAGGAAATACCCATCCGGCTAAGAATACCATTGTCCTCGGATCGCCGTCGCTAAACCTATCGGGAGGCTGACGCCTCCCGCTCGCCCTGAACCGACCTCCTCTATCCGCTATCGCCGTCACATTTACAATTGGGTTGTGAGCCCCCCGCCCAAGCATCTCCCGCCGCAGCCGCACAAGCTGGTCGATCCGCTGGTTCTGGGGACGATTTGCGGCCTGGCGTCGGCCGTGATTTATACGGCCGCCAATGCTTTTCTGCGGTCGGTCAGCGACTGCGATCTGGTTTGGGTTTCGGCGGTCAAGGCGCTGCCGACGGTCTTGTTCATGTTTCCCTGGGTGGTCATTTTGTACCGCAAGGGGCACCGCGTCGGGGCCAGTTGGCCCATCCTGCTGCTCATCGCCGGGGCCGGGCTGATCGGTCAGATGGTGGGCAACATCTCGTTCCAATATGCCCTGGGCGAAGTTGGCGTGGCGCTGGCGGTGCCGCTGACGCTCGGCGGGATGATCGTGTCGGCCACGATTCTGGGGCGAATCTTTCTGCACGAGCCGGTCTCGCCACGGGCCGCCCTCTCGCTGGGCATTTTGCTGGTGGCGATTGCCATTCTCTCGCTGGGGGCCGACGACGCCCGCGCCGCCGTCACTCGCCAGCCCGGCACCCGGCTGGAGCTGGCAGCGGGTGTCGCCGCCGGCTGCCTTTCGGGGCTGGCGTATTCGATTTTGAACGTGGTGATCCGATACACCGCTTTGAAAGGAATGCCGCTCCCCAGCACGCTGCTGATTGTCTCGCTGGTCGGCATCTTGAGCTTGGGAACGCTCAGTTACCTGCGGCTGGGAACTGCGGGGATCGCCGCCACGGGCTCGCGCGACCTGACGATGATGCTCTTGGCCGGCGTCTGTAACGCCTTGGCATTTCTGGCGTTATCGAAATCGCTGCAACTGATGAGCGTGCTCTATGTCAACGCGCTCAATGCCACCCAGGCCACGCTCGCGGCTGCGGCGGGGGTGTTGATCTTTGGCGAAGCCCTCTCGCCCTGGCTCCTGGCGGGAATTGGCTTGACGATTGGCGGGCTGCTAGTCCTGAGCCGGGGGCGGCAATCGCTGATTCCTCCCCGGCCCGCCTGACTTGCGGGCGACCGCTATCGGCCCAAAGATTCGCGGACGGCCTTGGAGGTCCACAGCCCGCGGTTTTGCTCTTCCCAGGCGGAAAGCTGGGCGGAGAGCTTCTCATCGAATTCGAGCCAAGCCTGATTCGCAAGATCGAACGTGCAATAACTGTCCAACACCGCCGAAGGATGGTGAATCAAGGTTGGCTGTGGTTTTGTGGCGGGCGTGAGCATCGTCTTGCTCCCTGCGTTGGATGACTGATTCGGCAGTCGCGGTGATGGCTGGCACTTTGAATTGCAATTGTCGTGCCTTTTAGGTGGGCCCCGCGACCAATTGCCCTAAGTGCTTTAGCAGTCTGGTTTTTGCTTATTTACTGGCCAGATATGTTGCCCAAAGGTGTCGCAATTCGGATGGCCGCGTTGCGATCATGCGACAGTGGCCGTCTCAAAGCGATACAGATCCGTTTCGCCAGCCGCGACCGGATGGAAAGAAACTTGAAAAAAATCGCCCTCCAGCGGCAAGTTCGTGCCAAGACCGGCCGACCGGCGACGAACGACTCCCTATGACCGCCACATGCGGTTGCCATTGAATGTCGAGCGAACGGCCAATCGCGGGCTTGTGCCCGTGGGGCCGCCAGCCGACGCAGAACACATTTTGTCATTCCCAATCGGGGCGGCTGCATTAAGGGAGGGCCGAGTCATGATGAAAAAGGGGATTTTGGTGGGTGTCGGAGTGCTGGTGCTGGTCGGCCTGCTGTTTGGCCGCGAGGGCTTCAGCCACGTCCGCACGTCGTTGGGCATGGTGCGCCAGTCGGTGCGCGATGCGGTTCCGGTCGAGTACGAGCTCGGTCGGGCGCGGCAGATGATTCAGGATCTCGATCCCGAGATTCACAAGAACATGCATCTGATCGCCAAGGAAGAGGTCGAGGTCAAGCAACTCCGCGAGCAACTCGAAACGGCCGAAACGCAACTGGCCAAAAACAAGTCCGACATCGAGCGGCTCAATGCCGACCTGAGGCGCGGCGACAGCACGTTCGTCTATGCCGGCAAGAGCTACTCGTCCGAACAGGTCGAGACCGATCTGAGCCGGCGGTTCGAGCAGTTTAAGGTGAAAGAGGCGACGCTCGAGAAGCTCGAGCAGGTGCTGGCCGCCCGCGATCGGGGGCTGGTCGCCGGCCGCGAAAAGCTGAAGGCGATGCAAGCCGCCAAGGGCCAACTGGAAGTCGATGTGGCCAACCTCGACGCCCGGCTGGAAATGGTCAAAGTGGCCCAATCGACCAGCGAATTCAACTTCGACGACAGCCGCCTGGCTCGCACGAAAGACGTAGTGAAGGACATCAGCGCTCGGATCGACGTGGCTGAGAAACTGGTCAACGCCGAAACGACCTACCCCGGCCAGATCGAACTCGACCAGCCGGAAGGGGTCAACATCACCGAGCAGGTGACGCAGTACTTCAATGCCTCGCAAGCGGCCGACGAGAGCGTCGCCGTGAAACTGGACTAAGCGGGCTCCTCCTTCAGGAGCCAGAGGTTCCGCCCGGCAGGCGGAACCTACCAACACTCGCTCCCACGCCCGCGCGGCGTGGGAGCGTTTTTTGTAGCGGGAATTGGTCAGGGTGGCTGTGGTTTGCGCAGCAAACCACGGCGGCCGGGCGTCCTTGATTGCCGCGCGGCGGCCCCGGTGACACAATACCGGGAAGCGGTCAATCCTTTCCTAACTGAAGGAGTGGCGATCATGAACAGTGAAGTCGATGTCACAGCAGTCGTGGGCTGGGTAGGGCTGTTTTCGTTCCTCTCGATCTGGGTGCTGGCAGTGTACGGCTCGCACGCCTTTCGCTCGTGGCAAGACAACCATCTCAAGCGGGACATGATTGCCCGCGGCTACACGGCTCGAGAGGTCGTCGCGGTGATCCGGTGCAAGCGCGCCAAGGGACAAACCGACGAATCGCTGCCCGACGTGCCCCCTGCCAAGCCAATCAAGCAGCCGACATTTGCGGCAAGGTAGGGACAAGTAGGCCCCGACCGGGGTGGCTGTGGTTTGTGTCAGCAAACCACGGCGAATCTCGTTCCCACGCTCTGCGTGGGAACGCACGGCCGGCCCCGCGGCCCAGGAGGCCAACCCAGCCCGCGGGCCCGCCGTCGAGCAGGATCGCGTTTTCCTCGTCGCGCGCCTGGGCGAGAAAGGCGTCCTCGGCGACGAACGCCGGCGCCACCGATGCGGTGGCACGGCCCGACACCGCACGAAACGTCGCGAGCAGGGTGAGACGCCAGCCGCGCGCGCGGCCGAAGGCGACGTCTTCCGGCCGAAGCCCTTCGATGCCCGCGATCGACACCTCGTCCGCGGCGATGGGGACGCCGCAGAGGCGCGCGAGGATTGCCAGCTTGTCGGCAGCGTCGCGGCCCGACGTGTCACGCGCGCTGTCGGCCTCGGTCAGACCCGCCTGCCGCGCCTTCTCGAGGGCCGCGGCAAAGGGAACGCCTTCCGCGAGGCGGGACAGGATGAAGCTGCAGGTCCCGTTGATCACGCCCTCGAACGCGCGCACGGTCCCCGGCGAGAGGCCGAGGCGCAGCAGGGCGACGACGGGAAGGGCGCCCGCCACCGCCGCCTCGTAACGGAAGCCGACACCCTGCGCGTCCGCCCGCTCTTCCAGCTCGGCGCCGTGGCGCGCCACGAGCGCCTTGCCCGCGGTCACGAAGGACTTGCCGTGTGCGAACCCTTCGAGGGCCCAGGCGCGGGGGGCGTCGCAGTCGCCGGTGGCATCGATGAGAACGCCGATGCGGGGGTCGCGCACGACGTCCCATGCGTCCCCGGTCACGGTCACCGCGGACAGGTCGACGTCACGCCGCTTTCGCGGAGAACGGACAGCAACGGTGGCGAGAGCGGCGCCGGCCACCTCTTCCGCCCACCGGGCGACGACACCGCCTCCGACGGTGCCGCACCCGATCAGGCCACATTGAACGTCCGGCATCGCAAGACCTCCTGCTCGACAGGAGGCTTCCGACGGGACGGCGTCCGGGTCCGGGCCTGGACTTCGGCGCGGAAAATGAAAAAGGCCCCCGGCGTGTCCCGCCGGAGGCCTCGTTTACGCCCGCTCGGTTCGAGCTAAGGCGACAAGGGCCCCCGGCGGGTTCGCATCGCCATGGGGGCCAGGGACGGACGACGCCCGCTCACCGTGAGAAACGCCGGGATGGTCGTCCGATGCATTGACCGGCGACTATAGAAAAGCCCGGTGCGCCGTGTCAAGCGGAAAATGGGCTAACCCTGCTGCATCGTGTCGCAGGTATTGGGGTCGCCGGTTTCGTAGCCCCGTTTGAACCAGCCCATGCGCTGGGCGGAGGACCCGTGGGTGAAGCTTTCGGGGACCACCTGCCCCTGCGTGGCGCGCTGCAGCTTGTCGTCGCCGATGGCGCTGGCCGCGTTCAGCGCCTCCTCGATGTCCCCCGGCTCGACGACCTTGCGCGCGGTGTCGGCGTGGTTCGCCCACACGCCGGCGAAGCAGTCCGCCTGCAGCTCCAACCGCACCGACACCGCGTTGGCCCCGCGGCGTCCGGCCTGCTCCTGCGCGGCGCCCGCCTGGTCCATGACGCCGAGGACGTTCTGGACGTGGTGCCCGACCTCGTGCGCGATCACGTAGGCCTGGGCGAAATCGCCGGGCGCGCCGAACCGGTCCCGCAGCTGGCGGTAGAAATCGAGGTCGATGTACACCCGCTGGTCCCGGGGACAGTAGAAAGGGCCCATCGCGGACTGCGCCAGGCCGCACCCCGACTGGACGCCCCCGGTGAACAGCACGAGCTGAGGCTCGGGATAGTCCCGGCCGTTCTTTTTGAAGATCTCGTTCCACGTGTCCTCGGTGTCGCCGAGGACCACGCGGACGAACTCCGAGGCCTCGTCCGGCGGGCCGGATTGTGCCGGCCCCGGCGCCTCCGCGGGCGCGCCCTCGTTGGTGGGCAGGTTCGTGATGACGGAGGGATCGCCTCCGAGAAGGTAGACCACGAGGGCGAGGACGGCCATCCCGATCCCGCCGCCCGCTATCGGCAGGCCCATTCCACGGCCCCGGGCATCGACCACGTTGTCGCTGCGCCGACCCGTTGACCACCTCATGGGTGCCCTCCTCTCGAGACCACACGCCGCCGCGACTCACTATGCAAGAAGGATGCTAGCCACTCCCGCCCGTCTCCGGCTCCAGGCCGGCCGCACGCTCGACGCTGAGGTTGTTCTCCGTCCCCTTGGGTACCGAGATCGTGTGCGGCTTCCCGCACGCCGGGCACTTGACGTCGACCTGGACCGCGGTGAGCAGCGGGTCGCCGTAGTGCCCCACCTCGAAGCGCGCGCCGCACGTGCATCGGTGCTGCTCGCGCCGTCGCTCTGCGCCCGGCTTCAATTGGAAGGTGTCGGACATCGGGCCTCCTGGGTCATCGACCCTACGCCAACAGTCTGACGTGGATCGGCCGCCAGCAGAGCGAGGCCACGAACGAAAAACGCCCGGGGCCGAAGCCCCGGGCGCCTCCTACGTTCGGATTCCTACGGCTTCAGATACGGCTGACGTTCGCCGCGCGCGGCCCCTTCGGGCTCTGCACGATCTCGAACCGCACCTTGTCGCCCTCGGTGAGGCTGCGGAAGCCCTCAGCGCGGATTTCCGAGTGGTGGACGAACACGTCCGGACCACCCTCGTGCGACAGGAAACCGAAACCCTTGGAATCGTTGAACCACTTCACTGTACCTTCGATCATTTGCGTACAGGCCTCCTATGCCTGAGACCCGGTTGCGCGAAAGGAACGAGGTACCTCGTAAGGTGAAGCTCGAACGCTAAGGCGACGACCAGGCAGGAACGAAGTATAGCAGATCCTCCGCCGCGTGCAAGGTCTTCCTAGTGCCCCGCCTGGTCCCCCCAGAGCTCCTCGAGCCGGCGGTCGCGGCCACAGCCCGCGCGGTACGAGTAGTACCGGACCGGGCTCTTCTTGTAGAAGTCCTGGTGGTAGTCCTCGGCCGCGTAGAAGGGGCCCGCGTCCTCGATGGCGGTGAGCACCGGCCCCGCGAACTTCCTGGTGCGCTCGATCTCGCGCTTCGACTCCTCGGCCAGGCGCCGCTGCTCGGCGTCGTGGACGAAGATGCCGGTGCGGTACTGGCGGCCCCCGTCGCAGAACTGTCGGTCGTTCGTGGTGGGATCGACGTTGTGCCAGAAGACCTCGAGCAGGCGCGGATAGGTGATCACCTTCGGGTCGAACACGATCTCGACCGCCTCCGCGTGGCCGGTGGCGTGGTTGGACACCTGCTCGTAGGTGGGGTTCTTCTCCGGCCCGCCGGTGTAGCCGGACGTCACCGAGACGACACCGGGCAGCTTCTCGAAGGGCGGCTCCATGCACCAGAAGCAGCCGCCGGCGAACGTGGCGCGCGCCATCCCGGGACGCTGGGCGGCCGGCGAAGCCGCCGGGGCCGCCTGTGGCCCCCGGGCCGCGACCAGCGCGGCCATGGCCACTCCCGCGGCGCCCACGATCATGAAAAGACGCAAAAGGAACCTCCCTCTCTCCGTCACTGGAGGAATCGGGCGGCGCGGCCGCCGCATTCCCGGCCGACCCTGCCGATCAGTACCGCCAGCTTGCCACGTCGGCGCCGGGGGGAGCCGATTTCAGGATCCGCTCGACGATCTTGGGCGCGAACATCTGATGGTAGCGAAGGCGGGAGGTGGCGTTGGGACGGGTGTGATCGCCGTTCCAGCAGTGCTCGGCGCGGTCGCCGTAATCCACCTCGCCGCCGTACGGAGGGTCGGTGGCGGACTTCAGGAACTCCTCGGCCAGGTAGACGGCGTTGTTCAGATAGTAGTTGTCCATGTCGCCGACGTAGATGTTCAGCTTGCCCTGGAGCTTGCTCCCGAGGCCTTTGCTCCAGTCACGGCGCAGGATGTGGACCAGGTCGTA
>JBBDYF010000228.1:0-15881 GCA_040901775.1 Pirellulaceae bacterium
CGCATAAAACTGAAGCGGCTCTACCCCAAAATTAAAGCCTGACAAAGCACTAGGCCGAAAGCTATCCGAGCCGAGCCGAGCCCCCAGCCCTAGCCCCCAGCCCTAGCCCCCAGTCCCCAGTCCCCAGTCCTTCCTCTCGCCATGCAGATCGTCATCACGGCCGTCGGACCCGACAACGTTCGCCTGGCGGACCCGATCATCCACTACCTGACCGGCCAGGGTGCCAGCATCGCCGAAATCCAGATGTACGACCACGACGAAGAGGCTCTCTTCGCCATGCTCGTTCGGGTCCACCTGCCGGCATCGCAACTCGCGGAGATTCGCCATGCCCTGGGCGAGATCGGCAGGCTGAAGAATCTTTCGGTGCGCGTCTGGTCGCCCGACGAGCGAGCCGCCAAGCCCCGGTTGGCGATCTGCGTCACCTATCGGCCCGAAACGGGGCTGGCAATTTTGCGGAGCATTCGCGATGGGCAGATCAAGGCGGAAGCCGCCGTGATGATCGGCAATCGCCCCGCCTGCCGCGGCCTCGCCGAGCAGTTCGACGTTCCCTGGGAGATGATCGGCGATAGTGAAGGCCGGGCCGACGACGAGCGGATGGTTGCTCTGCTCGACGAGCACCAGGTCGATTACGTGGTGCTGGCCCGCTACATGCGAGTGCTGCCGCCTGCGAGTTGCTGGAAATATGCGGGTGGTCGCATCATCAACCTGCATCACGGCCTGCTCCCTAGTTTTCCGGGACCGCGGCCGTATCACGACGCCTACGCCGGCCGCATGCTCACCTACGGCGCGACTTGCCACTTCATCGTTCCCGAGCTCGACGCGGGAAATCAGATCATCCAGCAATCGACGTTCACGGTGCCGCCGGGGACGAAGCTCGACGAGATCGTTCGCCTCGGTCAGCAAGACAACGAGCCGCGGTGCCTTGCCGAAGGGGTCCGCCGCGTCGTCAATCGCGAGGTGCAATTGCACTTTCACCGCGTGATCGCGCTCAAGCCGTAAACTGGGCAAAGGGTTCTAGACGTGCGGAAAGTCCGGGTTCCAGGCCACCTCCCACAGAAATCCGTCGGGATCGGCGAAGTAGCCCGAGTAGCCACCCCACTCGGCAACGTGGCCCGCTTTGACCAGCCGGCCTCCTCCCGCGGTGGCCTGGGCCAAGAGCGCATCGACCTCTTCCTTGGCGGCGACATTGTGGGCCAAGGCAATTCCGGCAAAGCCGCTTCCCGTGGCCGAGATGCCGGCGTCGGCGGCGAGTGCTTCGCGCGGAAAGAGCGCGAGCCAGGTCTTTCCCATTTCGAAAAAGGCGACCGTCGAGGGCGAGGGGCGCTGTGCCAGACCCAGCACGTCGCGATAGTAGGCCGTCGCCCGCGACAGGTCGCTCACCCCGAGCGTCACAAAACTGATTCTGGGTTCCATGAAGGCGCTCCTCCTCGAAAAAACAGGTCTCGCCCGATTGTACTGCCGCGCGCTTGGCTTGTCCGGCCAAAGCGGCCTGCGGTATTCTGAGAGTATGTGCGACCAGCAGAACGAAACCAGGTGGACTATGCACGAGCATGCGATTCGGGGATGGAGCCGGTGGACACTCGTCCTGACGCTGGGCCTGTGCCTGGCGGCAACCGAGACTTTGCGGGCCGAAGTTCCGCTGGCGCCCCCGGTCGGCGAAGGAGAGTTGGCCGATCTGATCAAACAGTTGGGCGCGGAAGACTTCGCCGCGCGCGAGACCGCCCAGTCCAAACTGGCGCAGCTTGGGTTGGAAGCGTTCGACGCCTTGCACGTCGCCCAGAACGACAACGATCCGGAAGTCGCCCTGCGGGCTCGGCATTTGGTCCGCAGCATGAGCGTCCGCTGGTTTCAAGAGTCCGACGCTCCCGCGGTTGTGCGAATCTTAAGCGGCTACGGCGATCAGAGCGAAGGGGAACGCCGCGTTCGGATTGAGAAGCTGGCGTCGCTGGCGGGCGGCCAGGGAGTGCTCCCTCTTTGCCGGCTGGCCCGCTTCGAGACCGTCGATGTCCTCTCCAAAGCGGCCGCCTTAAAGGTCATGGAGCAGCCGGCGATTGCCGACGAGAATGCGAGACAGACGTTTGCCAAGGCGATCGCGGCGGTCGTCGGCAGCAGCCAGCGGCCCGCGGCGACCTGGTTGCGGCTCTACTGCCGCACGCTGCTCGATCCCGCTTCGGCGCTTGCCGATTGGGACCGGGCGAGCGGCGCCGAGCACGAGGCGCTCGACAAGCACCCCGAACAGACGAGCCGCGAGATCGTTCGCGATCTGTATCGCTGGCAGGTCGAATTGCTGTCGCGCCTGGAGCGCAACGACGAAGCGATCGCCGTCATTCGTCGCACCTTCAAATTGCTCGACGGCACGCCCGAGCAAGTGAAAGAGGTCGCCGGCTGGCTGATCCATCGGGGGGCGTATGCGGTGGTCCTCGAAGTGGCCGAGCGGTTCGGCGCCACGTTCGACGACCACCCCGAACTGCTGTATCGGCTGGCCGAGGCGCAGCTCAAGCTGGGAAAAACGGCCGAGGCCGAAGCGACGGCGGCCCGCGCCCTGGCGGTGCGGGCCGACAACCTGGACGAGCACTTGCTGGTGGGGACCAAGCTGCAAGAGATCGGCCTGCACGACTGGGCCCAGCGCGAGTTCCGGCAGATCGTGACCACCACGACCCCAGGTTCGGTGCTCGACTTTCAGGCCCGCTTCCAGCTTTCCGAATTGCTGCACGATCAGGGCCAGGAACAAGCGGCGGGCGAAACCCTCGAGCCGCTCTGCGAATTGATGGACAAGGACGAGTCGGCCAAAGCGACCTGCGAGCGCGTCCGGGGCGAACCCGGCGGGGTCTATTCCCGGATGCACTACTTCTTCGCCCGCGCCCTGGTCGAGCAGCAAAAGTTTGCCGAGGCACAGGCGCGGCTGGAGAAGGGAGTCGAGCACGACCCGACCGACGCCGACGCCCTGATCGCCTTGTATCGGCTGCCCGACCAGTCCGCCGAGCGCCAGGCCAAAACCAAACAACTGATCGAGGACGCCGCCAAACTGTTCAAGCAGCAGTATGAGCAGCTTCGGGACGAAGCCGAAAAGGCACCTACGGAACAGCTTCAGGAGCAGTTGAACTATAGTGTCTCGATCATGTGCAACCAATATGCCTGGCTCGTCGGCAACACCCTGGGCGACTACGACGAAGCGATCGAGCTGAGCCACCGCTCGCTCGAAATTCGGCCCGCCTATCCCGGCTATCTCGACACGCTCGGTCGCTGCTACTACACCAAGGGAGATCTGGAAAACGCTGTCAAGTATCAATCGCAAGCGGCGAAGCTGGACCCGCATTCCGGCCTGATTCGCCGGCAGCTCGAGCTCTTTCAGAAAGCGTTGGCCGCCCGCGGCGCCAAACCGGATGACAGCCCCCGCGACGAGTGAGCCGCTGGTTCCCCACACGCGGCCCGACCCGCTCTACCACATCGCCATTTTGGCCATGTGCGCAAGCGTCCTCGGGCTGGCCTTCGTGCTGAGCGTGCGCGACGGTACCCAGGTGCTCGTGCCGGTGCTCGGTCGTCCTTTGCCCGAACTGTGCATGTTCAAGCGCATGACCGGTTGGAGCTGCCCCGGCTGCGGCATGACCCGCTGTTTCATTTCGCTCGCCCACGGCGATCTGCGGGCCGCCTGGCACTACAATCCCGCCGGCCTGTTGCTGTTTGCCGTGATGGCCGTGCAAATTCCGCTGCGCACGGTGCAACTGATTCGCATCCGCCGGGGCCTGCCCGAACTGCGGATGTGGACGCTGACCCAGGCGACGTTCGCCGTTTTAGGCATTATTCTGGTCGGTCAGTGGTTGCTGCGGCTGGTCGGAGTGAACTGGTAATCTGGTAAATACAGTGACCTGGTAACAGAATGTCTCGAAGAAGCGACAAGGAGGCCTCAGATGCCGCGCGTTAAGGTACACGACACCGAGCTGCATTACGTCGAGCAGGGCGAGGGAACCCCGCTGCTCTTGGTGCATGGCTTTCCGCTCGATCACACCATGTGGCGCGAACAAATCGCGGCTCTGTCCGACCGCTTTCGCGTCATTACGCCAGACCTGCGCGGGTTTGGGCAAAGCGGCGTGACGCCGGGCCTGGCGACGATGCCCCGCCTGGCCGACGACCTGGCCGTCCTGCTGGATGAACTGCGCGTCGCGCAGCCGGTCGTCTTTTGCGGCTTGTCGATGGGGGGCTACGTCGCCTGGCAGTTCGCGCTAAGGCATCGCGAGCGGCTGTCCAAGCTCATTTTGTGCGACACCAAGGCCGCGGCCGATTCGCCCGAAGCAGCAGCCAACCGCAATGCGCTCGCCAAGCGGGTGCAACAAGACGGGCCTGGCTTTGTCGCGGAAACGATGATTCCTAAACTGTTCGCTCCCGAGACCATCGCGGCGAATGCCGCCTGCGTCGAGCAGACCCGGCAGGTCATTCTGCGAACCAATCCGCAGGGAATAGCCGCCGCCAGCCGGGGCATGGGCCAGCGGCAGGATGTGACGAGCCTGCTGCAACAATTCGACCTGCCGACACTCGTCGTTTGTGGCCAGCACGATGCCATCACCCCGGCGGAAGAAATGCGCGGGCTGAGCGAGAAGCTGCCGCGGGCGACGTATGTCGAGATCGGCGGGGCGGGGCATATGTCGCCCCTGGAGAAGCCGGCGGAAGTAAATGCGGCGATCCGCCAATTCCTGAATGCGTGACGTCCGTGTTCGTTAGGCCAGTAATCCTACCGGCACGCTAGCGGGGCAATTCAAACACGGACTGGCTTTTCACGATGGCGTAGTCGTCCGGGAATGTGTGAAACGCTTGGACGAGCAAGCTGCGGTCGCGGCTTTCGGCATGGACGTAGCTGATGGCGCCCAGGGCCATTCGGCCGCTGGAGTCGAACGTATGAATCAGGCCCTGCTTCTCGCCGTCGCGGGTCAACTCTTCCTGAAACGTCCAGAACAACTCGGGAGCGACGGGCTCCAACTGAAAGCTCGTCTCATAGACGATTCCGCCCCGGCATTCGACCCGGTCGCTGCGCTCCCCCTTGAGCCGGTACGACAGCAAGCGGCGCTTTTCCGGCAGCGGATGCTGGGCCGAACAGGCGACTTCGGTGAGCGTCAGCCCGCGATAGCGCCAGGTGACCACATGGCCCGCCGTGGTGATGTCGAGCTTGGCAGAATAGTCGCCGCGCACGAGCGTCGCCGACTTGTGAACCTCAAACAGCTCGGGGTGCAAAGCCCGGCCAAAGAGCTGAAACGCCAGTTCGGCAACTTTCGGTCGTACGGACAACACGGCAAAGGGTTCCTGCATCGCGGTAGGTCGCTGGCGTGAATGGATTCCCGGCAACGGTCGCATTATACGCCACCTTGCGCGAGCCGCCAAAGCCACTTTAATTCGGCGATCCGCGCGCGTGCGATTGCCTCTTGACACGGGCGAAGTTGTCACTTCGCTCGGCCGCGAGCGGGATCGCGATCGGCTAAGCAACGAGCACCAGCAGGTCGTAGAGTGCGTGCGTTCCGGCGGCAATGCCAAAGCCGCGCAAGGCGAACAGCAAGGCAAAAACGGAACCCGCGGCGAAGCGGAACAGGAAGCTGAACCAGTCGAAGGCGTCCCCCCGCGGCGCGGCGAAATGCATTCCTAATAGCGTGAAGTCGTATTGGTAGTGTGCGGCTGCGAACAACAGACTCGTCGCCACGATGGCCATTGCCGCGCTTGGGCGGCGGTTCAGCCCGGCTCGCTGCAACAGGGCGATCGCCAGCGGCAGCAGCAGCATCCGAAACAACAGCTCTTCGTAGATTCCGGCCCCCAGATAGCCGATCAGGCGGGCTGTCCAGGCTGTCCCACCCGCGGGTTGCGCAACAAGGCGCGGATTGGGCTCGGACGAGCCCGCTGCCAGCCCGGCCAGTGTCTGGGCGACGAGGATCAAGCCCAACGCGAGAACGGCCGACTCCAGCCACATCGTCCCGACGACCCGCCCGTCGATTTGCCACGGGTCGCGCCGCGCATGATGCCAAGCCAGCAGAATTCCGCAAACCAGGACGGGCAACAGGATGTACTGTCCAAATCCGGCGAGGCTGAGCAGGCTGCGGAGCCAGACATCGGCCCCATTCCGGCTGGCGCCGTCGCCGAGCGTCAGCACGCCCACCTCGTAAGCCGCGATCAGCGGAGCGATGAATGCCAGGCTGACCAGCGGACGCGACGACAGCTCCCAGTACGGTGCGGCAGAGGACGGCGAAGTGGAAGTAGCAGTGACCACACCTTTGTGTATCGGCCGCCAGCCAAGCCTCTCTCAACGCAAAGCGGGCCCGCGAGTCGGCTCGCGGCCCGCTACAGGACGCCGGTGGCCGTCCCGTGAGATAATTACGGCCGCGGCAAGCCGGGGACGAGCGAGCGGGTTGGGGTGCGCACCGTGTTGTCGTGCGAGAGGATTTTTGCATCGCCGACAAAATAGGTGCTGAAGTCGGCGACCACCAGGTTATAGGTTTCGGCCTCGGAGCCGGTTTCGACCCCCTCGACGTGAACCGGCCCGCTGACGGTGTGCAGCACCTGGCCGGACTGAAGATCGCGCGATTTTTTCCAGCCATCGCCAGCTACCCAAAACAAGTGCCCGCCGCTGGTCTCGAAGGTTTCCCGGCTGGTTTGCACTTCGATCAGCGGCCCGCTGGGGCGAACGGTCGTTCGCAGCACCGGCTTGAAGGCCAACTCGCCTGTCTCGCAGTGCTGCGACAGCACCAGGTCCCCCACGCGAATTCGTTCGATCGCCAGCGGTCCTCGGGCCGTCCAGACAGGAGTGCCCGCCGCCAGACAGTCGGACGTCTGCGACCCGCCCGACGAAGTAGGCACCTGATCGACAATCGCGACGCTGCGCCGCGTTTGAACGATGGAGACGGGCTTTTGGCCGGCGACGAAAACCTCGTTCTGCTGGTTCCACCAGTCCCACCAGGCTGCGGGTTGGGCGGGCAACTGCGCGCGCGTCGCGGTGGCCAACACTTCGACCAGACGCTGGTTGAGGGCGGCCGTAAAGCGATTCTGGGTGACTGCGGCCTGGTTCAATCCGCGGGCGGTTTCGATGGCATCGCTTTGCGCCCGCGCGGTGCTGTCGCGACGATCGCCGCCTGGCAGGCGAACACGGCGATACTCCGTATCGAGCAGCATCACCTGCTGTTCGTGCTGACCTTCGCGAGCAAATGCATGGCGATAGCCAATCCGCCCGCGCGGCAAGTCGGTCGTCACAATCCGCGAAACGACCGGCGTGTACATCGCCCCAATGAGTTGCGGCACATATGCATCAAAGTCTCGATCTCCGAGCCTTGAAGCGGCGAGGTGACGAATCTCTGCAGTGGGCCAGTTCACGGCAAACTGGGCCAGTGCGGCCGCCGCTGCCGGGTCGCTCATCGCGGCCAGGGTCTCGATCGCGGGCCGCACGATCTCATCCGCGGCCCCCGCAAACACCTGCTCGATGGCGGCAATTGCCTCGGGACTATGAATCTCTTTCAGTTCGACAAGAGCCTGTTCCCGCCGGTGTTGGCTGCGATGCTCCAACCCTAGACGAATCGCTTCCAGCACGGGTCGCCACCGGGAGAGATGCTCCCGGTCGGCCTGGCTTCTAGCTGCATCGCGCGAGATCTCCTGCCGGCTGGTCCACTGGTCGCCCGCGCGGACAAACCCCAGCCGCTCGCGGGCCCCGCGATGATCGGAATCCAGATCGAGTACCCGCGTCAGATGCGCCCGCTCCTGGTCGAACAGCTTCCGCTCGGCGCACCAATCGGCCAATCGAAGTTGCCCCGCCAGCGTATCGAGCGTCATCGCCCGCTGGCGCTCGTAGGCGGCAAAACGGGCTGCCAGCTTGGGCAATTGCAGGAATGCCTCGTGTTTGAGCCAGCCCCGTTTGGCGTCTTGAATGTAGCCCGAGTGCCAGCGGGCGGGACCGAACTCGGGCGAGCGGGCCAAGGCCGCGGTCAACAAATCCGATCGCTCGGATTCGAGCCCGTAAATCTCTCGCTGCAATGCCTCGGACACCGCCGCCCCCGCCGCGCGGTATTTCGGATGAACCTGCTCGGCAGCCGACAGCGGCAGCACCAGAATAACGGCCAGCATCGCCGCCCCGGAATGCACGAAACGACCCGCTCGCGCAGCATGAAACCGCGTCATAACGAACTCCTCATCACATCGCGCGTTGCCCCTAACGGCCGACATCCTAAAGCTCCGCCGCGGGCAATGCAATCAATCCGTCTAAAATCCCGCCAGTCGGCAGCGTTGCGAGCCGGCAGCGCTTCTGGCTACAATCGAAGTCGCTGTTTCCCTGCGTCCCGCCGCCCGTTTCACTCCTGCCAGGAAATCTCATCATGTACCGCTGGGTTATGTTGGCCCCGTTCGCTTGCCTTGCGTTTGTGTTGCCTGCCTTGGCCGCCGAAGAGAAGCCCCCGGCCAACGAAGAAAGTGAAGCAGGCTTTGTCGCGCTCTTCGACGGAAAGACACTCGACGGCTGGCAGGGGGAGAAAAGCGGCTACGAAGTGGCCAATGGGGCGATCGTCTGCAAGCCCCAGGGGGGCGGCAATCTTTACACCGACAAGGAATATGCCGACTTCCATCTGAAGTTCGAGTTCAAGCTCACGCCCGGCGCCAACAACGGCATCGGCATTCGGACGCCCCTCGAGGGCGATTCCGCCTTCGTCGGGATGGAAATCCAGGTGCTCGACGATTCGTCCGACCGCTACAAAGGTTTGAAAGATTGGCAGCGGCACGGCTCGGTGTACGGCGTGGTCGCCGCCAAACCGGGACACCAAAAACCAGTCGGCGAGTGGAACAGCGAAGAGATCATCGTCCGCGGCAAGCATGTCACGGTGATCCTCAACGGCGAGACGATCGTCGATGCGGACGTCGAGAAAGCGAGCACGCCCAAAACCCTCGACGGTCGCGAGCATCCGGGCCTGGCGCGCGACAAGGGCTACATCGCCTTCTGCGGCCACGGGGCCCACGTCGAGTACCGCAACCTGCGGCTCAAAGAGCTGAAATAGGGGTGCGGGAACCGAATCGCTGCTAGCGGGTAATCTGGGACGGACAGGCAAATTGCGACAACCGTGCGGGCAGTCGCTCGCCTTTTCAAGTCCGACCAGCCGATAAAGAGGAAGTGACGTCTTGCGCTGCCGCCGGCTCGAAGGATCGAAGCCCGGACGGTGCCAGCGAAGCCATGCCTCTTTTGCCGGCCAAGGATGGCCGGGCCAGGGCCAGGATGGGCCGGCCAATCTGCATCGCCTGTGGTTTGTTTCTCGCGGCTGCGAGCGTGGCCGCGCGGGCTGAGCCTGCGCCTGGCGATAGTCAACCTGGCGACAATGCCTACGCCCTCGCCGCCAATCATTATGCGGCCGGCCGTTGGCAGCAGGCCGCCGACGATTTTCACCGCTACGCCGATCGATCGGCCGACGCCGAGCGGTCGGCGACGGCCCGGTTCTATAACGGCGAAGCCCTCGTGCAATTGGGCAAGTTCGCCGAGGCCGAGCGGCGGCTAGGCGACTTTCTGAACCAAGCGCCGCGGCACAAGTTCGCCCAGACGGCCCAGTTCCGCCTGGGCGAATGCTTGCTCTTGGCGGGCAGAAACTCGGAGGCCGTGGCGAAGCTGGAAGCCTTTCGCACCGAGCATCCGGCCGACGCGCTCAACGCCTTCGCGCTGGTCTATCTGGGCGACCTGGCCCTGGAGGCGGGCGATGTCGGGCGCGCCGCGTCGCGCTACGAACAAGCGCTGCGTGAGTTTCCGGCTGGGCCGCTCGTTTCACAATCGCGACTGGGACTGGCCCGCTGTCGGATGTCGCAAAACAATGCGGCGGAAGCGATCGCCCTGTGCGAGCAAATCCTGGCCGACGAGCGGGATCCACTGGCCGACGACGCCCGGTTGCAACTCGGCCAGTTGCGGCACGAACAAAATGACTTTGCCGGCGCGGAAGCGGCACTGGGGCCCTTTCAGCAGGCGCTGGCCGGCAGCGCCTTGGCGCCGCAAGCCGTGTATCGCTTGGGGCTGGCGCAGCTTGCCAATGGGCGGCCGCAAGTGGCGGCAACGACGCTCGAGCGAGCCGCGGGATTGCTGAACCAAGACGAGTCGGCCGCGAGCGTTTGGTTTGCTTGGGCCGACGCGCTGCGGCAGGCCGGCGACCTGACCGGGGCCGACCGGCAATATCAAACGCTGCTGACACGCTGGCCCGATAGCCCCTGGGCCGACGACGCCCTGCACGGCCGCTTGCTCGTCGCCGATCTGCAACGCGAGGATCCACGGATGGAGTCGCTCGCCAGCGAATTGGTGCGACGCTTTCCCGAAAGCCCCCACCTTGCCACGGCGCATCTGGTTCAAGCCCGGCTGTTGCTCGCACGCGGGCAGCACGCGGCGGCCGAACCGCTGCTGGCCGGGCTGATCGCGGCTGCCGAAGATCCGCGGCCACAACTGCGGTACTACCTGGCGCTGGCCCAGGTCGGACAGCGGAAATTCGAGCAGGCGCTCGATTCGCTCGCCTCGATCGACGCCGCCGAGTCGCCGCTGGTGCCACTGGTGCGCGAGGTTCGGACGGCTGCGCTGCTGGGTCTGAAGCGGTACGGCGAAGCGGAGCCGCTGTTGCGGGAGCAAATCGGGGCAACGACTGGGGCCGCCGCGACTTCCCTGCGCTGCCAATGGATCGGGGCGCTGGCCGAACAGGGCAAGCTCGACGAAGCGGCCCAGGAACTGGCGCAGATTCCCGAATCCAGCCTGGCCGAACCGGGTGTCGCCGCGGCGGCCTTACGGATCGCCGAGCGAGCGTTCCAAGGGGGCGATCTGCCGCTCGCTCACAATATCTTCACTCGCTTGGCGCAAGATGGGGTTCCAGCCCCCGTGCGGGCCCAGGCGCTGTCGGGCCTGGCCTGGACGCAACTGCGGCGCGACGGAAACGAGGCGTCCAGTGAAACATTCGAGCGGGTTCTGGCCGAGTATCCCGAAAGTCCGTTGGCTGCCGAAGCGGCCCTGCTGCGCGGCCGCACGTTGGAAGATGATCGCCAACTGGACGCGGCGCTAACCGCCTACCGCTTGGTGATCGACCGTTATTCCGATTCACCGCAACTGCCGGCTGCTTTGCTCGCCGCTGGTCGCTTGCATGAAAAACGGGACCAACTTCGTGAAGCGGCCGAACTGCTGGAGCGCCTGATCGCTCTGCCTGACGCCGCACCCGAGCTCGGCGCGGCGCTGTACACGTTGGCCTGGGTGCGGATCGACCTCGATCGGCCGGCCGAAGCCGATGCGCTATTCGCCCGGATTTCCGACGAACTCCCCGCCAGCGCTTACTGGTCCGATGCGACCTATCGCCTGGCAGAGCGGGCCGCGCGGAGCAAGCACACCGACCGCGCCGTGGCGCTCGCCGACCGCTTGATCGCGGCAGACCAGTGCGACGCTCCGATCCGAGAACACGCGCTGTACCTGCGCGGGCAGGTTGCAGCCACGGCCTCGAAGTGGAAGCAAGTCGCCCGCTGCATGGAGCAGTTGGTTAGCGAATATCCGACCAGCAAGCTCCGCCTGTCCGCCGAATATTGGCAGGCCGAGGCCGACTATCGCGACGGCCAGTACAGCGCCGCAGCCGAGCGGCTGGAGCGGCTGGCGAGCGAATCCGCCGGACGGCAGAAGACGTGGCTGCCAATGATCCCGCTGCGCCGGGCCCAGTGCCTGGCTCATGAAAAGGAGTGGACCGAGGCGCTGGCCATGGCCGAAGCGATTGCCGCCGAGCATCCTCAGTTCGATCACCAGCATGAAGCGGATTATCTGATCGGCCGCTGCCTGGGAAGCCTCGGCCGGCTGGAAGAGGCCCGCGTCGCCTATCGCCGCGCCGCCCTTTCGCCGCAGGCCAGCCAGACCGAAACGGCGGCCCTCGCCCAGTGGATGATCGGCGAAACGTTCTTTCACCAGCGGCGCTACGACGAGGCGGTCGCCGCCTACGAGCTTTGCGCGCGCGGCAAGTTTCCTCGCTGGCAGGCGGCCGCGCTGCTGCAAGCGGGGAAGTGCCGCCTGCTGCTGGGACAGCGGGATCAGGCGATTGCCAGTTTCGAGCGCGTCGTCGGCGAACTGCCCGATACGCCCTACTCCGGCGAGGCTCGCCAGCGGCTTTCCGCCCTGGGAGCGACCGCCTCCGCCACGGCCAGCAAGCCCCGCACCAGCACACTGACCGAGTAAGCAAGAACAACACCCGCCCGCCGCGCAAAGCCAATCGAAGGACATCGCCGCCATGATCTCGCACCGCAGTTCCTACCAACGATTGCTGACGCTTGCCGCCGCGGCGGGTCTGACGGCGCTCGTCGCCGCCTCGGCCTGGGCCGAAGCGCCCGCGGTCGAGGGCCCCATCCCCACCAAGAACATGCTCAGCGTGTTTCACGACGGCGGCCCGCTGATGTATCCGATTGCCATTTGCTCGTTCGTGCTGACGATCTTCGTGTTCGAGCGATTCATCAGCCTGCGGCGCGGCCGGGTCATCCCCCGCCCCTTCGTCACGCGCTTTCTGGAACAACTGCGCGAAGGGCAGCTCGATCGGGAAAAGGCCCTTAAGCTGTGTGACGAGAACAAAAGCCCGGTCGCCGTGGTGTTTGCCGCCGCGATGAAGAAGTGGGGGAAAACGTCGGTCGAAGTCGAACAGGCGATTCTCGATGCCGGCGAGCGGGTGACGAACCAGCTGCGCCGCCACCTGCGAATGTTCAATGGTATTTCGCAGGTCGCCCCGCTGTTGGGCCTGTTGGGAACGGTGATGGGGATGATCATGTCTTTCAACGCCATCGCGGCTTCCGCCGGCGAGGGCCAGCGAGAAATGATGGCCTCCGGCATTGCCCAGGCGCTCATTACGACCGCCGCCGGCATGTTGGTTGCCATTCCCGCGCTCTTGGCATATCTCTATTTCCTGGGACGGGTCGATACGCTGATTACCGAGATCGACGCGCTGGGGCAGAAGATCGTCGAGCTGATTGCCGCCGACGCCGGCGACCGCGAAGGCCGCGCCCGCAAAGCCAAAGCGGCCTAACGTTTCCACCCGCTGTTCGCTTCGCCCCTCTGCACGGCGCAACTTGTCATGCCACTGAAAACCCACCAGGACGACATGCCGGCAATCAACCTGACGCCGATGATCGACATCGTCTTCCAACTGATCATCTTTTTCATGGTCGGGGCCAAGTTTACCGAACTGGAAAAGTCGGTCGATCTGTCGGTGCCGCAGGTTTCGGATATCGCTGCCTTGACGCCGACGCCCGAGAACCGCGTGATCAACGTCTATCGCGACGGCCGGATCGACCTCGACCGCCAGCCGGTGAGCATCGAGCAGCTCAAAGCCGAACTGGGCGATGCCCAGCGGCAATATGCCGAACTGGGCGTGGTCGTTCGCGGCGATGCGGAAGGGCCGTTCCAGAATGTGGCGGCAGTGCTCACCGCGTGTCGCCAGGCCGGGATTGCCGAAATGGGAATCTCGGTACGCATGGGAACCAAGGATCGCTAATGAGGCTCACGCTGCCGACATTGCTGGCCGAGGGTTCCACGATCGGCGATCGCTCGCTGGCGATCGTGCTGGCCGCGGGTCTGGCCTCGCTCTTCCTGGCGCTGGCGGTGCTGGTTTGGACCCGTTGGGGGCAGGCCCGGCCGATCGCCAAGTGCGCGGGGCTGTCGTTCGCCGCCCATGCCCTGCTGCTGATCTACGCCTATAGCACCCGCGTCCTGTTCGACCAGCCGGGAAGCTGGCTCGGCCAGACCGTCAAGGTGCGGCTGGCCGATCCCCGCGACGACCAGGAGGCGGCGCCGCAGCTCGAACGTGAAACGCCTCAACCGTGGGAACGCCCCGGCGAAGGGGACATCGCCGATCTGAACGTCGCCAGTCCCACGCGAACCGTGATCGAGTCGGCCGAGCCCGAGCGGGCCGAGGTTCCTCTGCCGGATGTCGAGATCTCGCCCCCCGCGCCCAGCCCATTGCCGCTCGCCAGCGCCGCGCCGGCCATTCCAGCCCCGTCCGAGCCGGCATTGGCGCAACCGGCGGTTGCTCCCGCGCCGGCGGCAGCGATCCACCCGGCCGAAATGGCGGCGAACGAGCCTCCCACCGCGGCCGAGCCGTCGGTCGAGCCCACCGCCGGAGTTCCAAGCGACCTGGCCGACATGCTGCCCGAGTTGCCGCGGAAAATCGATGCACCAGCCGCGGCCTCCGTCGCCCAGGAACCCGCCCGCCAACCGCCGGCTGTATCGGAAGCTACCAGCCCCGCCGCCGGCGCGCTGGCAGCCGACACCGGCGAGTCGTACGCCTCAGCGCCCGCGGCCATTCCGCGCCGATTAGGCGATGGCCAGGAAATGCCCGAGCCGCTACGAGCACGGGTCGCCGCCGATCGCCTGCAAGTGGCGACCCCCTTCGGGGCCACGCCCGAGACCGAAGCGGCGGTTGCCGCCGCGCTCGAGTGGCTGGCGGCCAATCAAAGCGCGGATGGCCGCTGGGACGCCGACGCTCACGGGGCGGGGCGAGAAACCCGGACCCTGGGACACGACCGCCAAGGGGCGGGCGCTCAAGCGGATACCGGGATCACCGGGCTGGCCTTGCTCGCTTTCCTGGGCAGCGGCCAGACGCACCTCGACGGTCGGCACCGCGAGCACGTCCAGCATGGCCTCGAGTTCCTGCTCGCCAGCCAGGCCCGCGACGGCAACCTCGCCGGCCAGGCCGAGCTATTCGCGTCGATGTATTGCCACGGCATTTCGCTGCTCGCGTTGAGCGAAGCGTATGCCCTGACCGGCGACGAACGCCTCCGGCCCGGCTTGGAAAAGGGACTGCGATACACCATCGCGGCCCAGCACGCCGGTGGCGGCTGGCGCTACCAGCCCTACGACGCCGGCGACATGAGCCAGTTCGGCTGGCAGCTTATGGCCCTGCGGAGCGCCGAGCTGGCGGGCATTCCGATCCCCGCCGAGACGCGTACGCGGATGGCCCGCTTTTTGCGCAGCGCTTCGTCGGGTAGGGCCGGCGGCCTGGCCAGCTATCGACCTGGCGATCGGGTCTCGCGCAGCATGACGGCCGAGGCCCTGGTCTGCCGCTTCTTTTTGCAGACCGAGAACCAGGCGGCGGCTTTGACCGAAGCCTCGACGTATGTCTTGGAAGAGCGGCCCGGCGAGGCCGCGACGAATTTTTACTATTGGTATTACGGCACGCTCGCCCTGTTCCAGCGGCAGGGGGACGATTGGGAGGCGTGGAACACGGCTTTGCAGCGCCAACTACTGCCGACGCAGCGGTTCGATGGCGAGCGGCGCGGCAGTTGGGATCCCGATCCGTTGTGGGGCGGTTACGGAGGCCGCGTCTATAGCACTGCCATCGCCGCCCTTAGTCTGGAAGTCTATTATCGCTATCTTCCCATGCATGGAGGCGCGTCACCGCTCGAGCGCCTGACCGACCGGCCGAGCCCGGCGCCGTACTCACGGTAAGGCCTACAGCACGCCATACTTGGCAAATGCCGCGGTTGCCGACAGGCCGCCGGCAATGGCAGCGCGAACTTCGTTCTCGGCATGCACCTTCTCCCAGGCGCGACGCACCACCGCCGCTTCCACCGCTTGCGGAATGACGACCACGCCGTCGGTGTCGGCCACCACCAGATCGCCCGGCGAAAACAGCACGCCGTCGATTTCGACCGGCACGTCGATGTCGATCACCCGGTTGCGGTCCTTGCTGTCGTACAGGCAGGTGCCGCGGGCCCAGACCGGAAAGCCCATGGCTGCCATCTTGGCTACGTCGCGCACCGCGCCATCGACGATGGCCCCCACGCAGCCGGTGCGGCGGGCAGCGGTCGAAAGCAGCTCGCCCCACAGCCCCGAGCGCACGCTCCCTCCGGCGGCAGCGATCAGCACGTCGTCCGGGCGGCACGTATCGACGGCCCGCAGCTCG
>JBBDYF010000229.1:0-15750 GCA_040901775.1 Pirellulaceae bacterium
TCCCGCTGCGATTCCTCCACCCCGGCCTAAACCGCAAAGTGCATGGTGCGCCCAGGCTTTCGATTCGGAAGGGGTGCTAGCAAGATCTTCCACCGCCGCGGCCAGCGCGATCAAGGTCTCCACGCTCTGCTGCTCTGCACGGGCGTCGGCGGGAAACTGAAATGCCGCCAGCAGTTCATCGACCGACTGCTTGTCGATCTGCTCCTTGACCATGTTCACCAGCACGCCCCGGAGGAACTTGCGGCGATGCAAAAACAGCGACCGGACGAAGTGATGAAAGAACGCCAGATTGCCGATCCGGGCCCGTTTTTCCGCATTGGGAACGATCTGCACGATGGCCGAATGGACCCGCGGGCGGGGCCAAAAAACGCTCGGCGGCATCACCCGCACGACCCGCGTGTCGCACTGGGCCTGCATCCAAATGCTCAGCGCGCTGTAGTCCTTGGTGCCGGGCGAGGCGGAAATCCGATCCGCCAGTTCCTTTTGAATGGTCGCCGTCAGCGAGACCGGCAGCGGATCGACGGTGAGCAAGTTCGAGAGGATGGGGGTCGCAATGTTGTACGGCAGGTTGGCGGCCAGTTTAAACTGACTGCCGGGATGCTCGCCCATTTTGGCCCGCACCGCTTCGAGCACCGCGGGATGCAGATTGTTCTTGTTCTTCAGGGCGTCCTGATGCAGCATGACGACGTTTTCGTAGTCGTCGAGCTCTTCCGACGCGAGTTGAAACATCCGCGCGTCGATCTCGACGGTGACCACCGCCGCGGCCCGCTGGGCCATGCCCCGGGTAAGCGAGCCCATTCCGGTGCCGACCTCCAGCACCACGTCGCGCGGGCCCGGATCGGCCGTCTCGAGCAACAGGTCGAGCAGGTTCAGGTCGATCAGGAAGTTTTGCCCGTGCCGCACGTCGGGACGAATTCCCGCCTCTTGAAAGCGACGAATCAGGTACGATTGGGTCTGACGGTTCGAAGGCATGAGCGGGTTGCGGCTACAGGATCGACGTATCGGGCTTCCGCGATTCTAGCTGCCGCTGGACGTACTTGGCGAGCAGGTCGGTTTCTAGGTTCGCGACATCGCCGACCACCAGGCTTCCCAGCGTCGTCTGCTGCAGCGTGTGCGGGATCAGCGCGACATGGAACCGATCTTCGTCGGCGGTGACGATCGTCAGGCTGACTCCATCGACCGTGACCGAGCCCTTGGGGGCCATTTGCCGCGTCAGTTTGGCGGCAGCGCGAAAGGTCAGGGTGGACCAATCTCCGTCGTCGCGCCGTTTAATTACGGTTCCCATGCCGTCGATATGCCCGGTGACGTAGTGGCCGCCCAACCGATCGCCCAGTTGCAGCGAACGCTCCAGATTGACGCGACTCCCCTTGGCCAGGCGGCCCAGATTGGTTCGGCTGAGCGTTTCGCTGCCCGCCTCGAACGAGAGCAAATTTTGATCGATTTTAACGACGGTCAGGCAGCAGCCGTTGACGGAGATGCTGTCGCCGACAGCCGCATCCTGGGCAACCAGGCTGGTTCGAAGGACGATGCGAACGCCGGACCCCTCGACTTCGAGGGCGTGAACTTCCCCCATTTCTTCCACAAGGCCGGTGAACATGGGCCTAGCATAGCGACAATCGGGGCTTGTCGCATGGGGCCAGCCCGACCGCGGTGGCTAGAAAATTGGCGGCGATAGGTTGACAGGCAAAACGCCCAAACCAACAATCACGGTTTGGCCACCCCTAGGGCAAGCGATTTCGCTTGCCCGAAGTAGTTTAGGTGTCATGGTTTGCGACGAGCGGGTGGCCGGGCCTCCAAGGCGTCGGCCGCCGACGGCCGGGCGAACCGCGGCCCATTGAGTTCCGTCCCGATACACGCGATCCAAGATACCACGCTCAGATATTCGTCGTTCGTCCTCGCAGCCGTAGGAGTCTCCTAGATTGGAAGAGGCGATCCAGAAAGCCGACGTGTTGATCGAAGCCTTGGGCTGGATCCGTCGTTTCCGCGACAAGATCACGGTCATCAAGCTCGGCGGTAGCATGCTGGAGCACGAAGATGCGCTGCGGCACGTCTTGCTCGACATCGTCTTCATGGAGACCGTCGGCATGCGGCCCGTCGTCATTCACGGCGGCGGGGCGGCGATCGACCGGGCGATGGAAGGGGCGGGCCTGGTCCCCAAAAAGATCCAGGGGCGGCGATATACCGACGACGCCACGCTCGACATCGTCGAGCGGGTTCTCGCCTACGAGACGAACGAGTCGGTGGCGCGGAAGATTGAAGAGTTGGGTGGCCGGGCGATGCCGCTCAATTTTCGCACCACGAATGTTTTGTTTGGCGAGCGGATGACGCTGCCCGGCGAGCAGGGAGACGAAATCGACTTGGGGCACGTGGGACGAATCAACCGGGTCGATCGGACCACGATCGAAAACCTGTGCTACGCGGGCCAGGTTCCCGTGATTCCGTCGATGGCTCTCGACGAAAAGACCGGTGGCAAATTGAACGTCAACGCCGACACGGCGGCGACCGCCGTGGCCCAGGCTCTGGGCGCCGAAAAACTGATGTATATGAGCGACGTGAATGGCGTGCGGCGCGACAAGCACGACCCCAACTCGATCGTGCATTCGCTGACCGACCTGGAAGCCCGCGAGTTGATCCGCACCGGCGTGATCGATTCGGGAATGATACCGAAGGTCGAGGCTTGTCTCGAAACGCTCGCTCGCGGCGTCCGCAAGGTTCACATCATCGACGGGCGCGTGAGGCATTCGCTACTTTTGGAAATCTACACGACCCAGGGTGTCGGGACGGAAATTGTCAAGGAAAAATGACTAAGACCTAAGCACTAATGACTAATGAAATCATCATTAGTTCATTAGAATTGCATTAGTCATTAGGATTTAGGATTTAGGATTTAGCCATTTAGGAATCTCATATGCCAGTCGCCAGCGAACCCGACCTTCATCTTAGTTCGCCGGACACGGTGGATCTGTTCCAGCGCTACGTCATCGGCAACTACAACCGCTACCCGGTCAACCTGGTGCGTGGCGAGGGTTCGCTAGTTTGGGACAGCGAAGGGAACCGCTACCTCGACTTTTTCCCCGGCTGGGGCTGCAATCTGCTCGGGCATTGCCCGCCGCAGGTCGTTCGCGCGGTGCAGGAGCAGGTGGCGACGCTGATCCACGTTCCCAACACCTGGCACATGGACGTGCAAGGGCAATGGGCGCGGATGCTGTCGGAGCGGAGCTTCGGCGGCCAGGCGTTCTTTTGCAACAGCGGCGCCGAGGCGAACGAGGCCGCCATCAAGCTGGCCCGCCTGCACGCCCAGGGGGGCCGCTACAAGATCATCACCTTTACCGGGGGCTTTCACGGCCGGACACTGGGGGCCCTGACCGCCACCGCCCAGCCGAAATATCACGAGGGGCTCGGCCCGTTGGTCGCCGGCTTTCAATATGCCCCGTTTGGCGATCTGGAAGCGGTGCAAAAGCTGATCGACGACGAAACCTGCGCCATCATGATCGAGCCGATTCAGGGCGAGGGAGGCGTCCGCCTGCCCCCGGCCGGATTCCTGCAGGGGCTGCGCAAACTGTGCGACGAAAGGGGCCTGTTGCTCGTTTTCGACGAAGTGCAGACCGGCTGCGGACGCACCGGGCACTGGTTCGCGTATCAACAGTTCGATGTCGAACCCGACGTGATGACCCTGGCCAAAGCGCTGTGCGGCGGGATTGCCGGCGGAGCACTGCTCGCCAAGCCCGAAATCGCGCCTAGTTTGCGGCCGGGCATGCACGCGGCCACGTTCGGCGGCAATCCGATCGCCGCTCGCGCCGGGATTGCGACGCTCGAAACCATCGAGCAGGAGGGCCTGCTGGCCGCGGCCCAGCAACTGGGCGAACTGTTTCGCCGCCGCTTTACGGCCCTCCAGCAAGAGTGCGAGCTCGTCCGCGAGGTGCGTGTCGCCGGAGTGATGGTCGGCCTGGAACTGGCCGTCGAAGGGGCGGCGGTCGTCAAGGAATGCCTGGCCCGCAAACTGCTGGTCAATTGCACGCAAGGGACCGTCATTCGCCTTCTGCCGGCCATGAACCTTTCTTTAGAGCAGGCCGAAGAAGGCTGCGAGATTCTCGCCGCGGTCATTCGCAACCTGCCGCGCGCGTGAGTGAGTGCGCGATGCCTGCCTCGGAACCCTTTCGCTAGAGAAACTTTTTGCCATGCGTCACGTCCTCACCCTGTTTGAACTGACTTCCGAAGAAATCGGCCGCATCTTCGCAATTTCAAAAGAGTTGAAAGATAAGTACCAGCACGGAATTCGCGAGCCCCTGCTGGCGGGGCGGACGATGGCCATGCTGTTTGAAAAGCCTTCGCTCCGCACGCGGGTCAGCTTCGAAACGGCCATGGCCCATCTCGGCGGCACCACGCTGTTTTTGGGGTCCGACGTCGGCTGGGGACAACGCGAGTCGGCAGCCGACTTTTCGCAGGTGCTCAGCCAGTACGTCGATCTGGCCGTCTGCCGGACCAGCGCTCATTCGCGGCTGGAAGAGCTGGCCCGGTTTAGCCAGTGCCCGGTGGTGAACGGCCTGACCGACAGCGCCCACCCCTGCCAGGCTTTGGCCGACCTGTTCACGCTCGACGAAATTCATGGTCCGCTCGCCGGCAAGCGACTGGCCTACATTGGCGACGCCAACAACGTGGCCCGCAGCCTGGCGATCTGCTGCGGCAAACTGGGGGTGGAACTGGCGGTCGCCTCGCCCGCCGGCTACCAGTTCGACCGGCCGTTTCTCGACGAGTTGGCGCGCGAAGTTCCCGATTTCAAGCTGTTTCAGACGACCGACCCGCGCGAGGCGGTGCGCGGCGCGGTGGGCGTTTATACCGACGTCTGGACGAGCATGGGGCAAGAGTCCCAGCAAGCGGCCCGCAAGCAGGCATTCTCAGCCTATCAGGTGAACGCGGAGCTAATGGAGCTCGCGCCCGAGGGAGCGGTGTTTCTGCATTGCTTGCCCGCCCATCGCGGCGAAGAAGTGACCGACGAAGTGATCGACGGCCACTACAGCGCCGTCATCGTGCAGGCGGCCAACCGGATGCATGTGCAAAAGGGCCTGTTGGCCTGGCTGCTCAACGCGATCGACTAACCGCGATTTGAACCGTCGAACTCGCCCTGGACGCACAGCCGGAGGCAATCCTGGCTCGCAGCCCCGTGCCCCTGCCCAGCCATTGGCGAACGTGGGTGAACGAGCCGCAGTCGGAGGCGGAACTTGCCGTGCTGCGTCGCAGCATCGACAAGGGGACGCCCTACGGCAGCGAGCACTGGACCCGGATAACAGCCAAGCGACTCGGCCTAGAATCGAGCCTCCACCCCCGCGGCCGGCCACGCAAGGAGAGGAAAAAGTAGAATGTCCCTTTTCTCCTCCCCGCGATAAGGCTTCGTGGAACGAGCAGTGGATGGGGTATCCGGTCGGGCCGCACTACGCCGAGTGCTCGAACATCGAAAGCGCCGCCCGGCTGCGAGGCAAGCTGATGTTGATCGTCGGCGAGATGGACACCAACGTGCCGACCGAATCGACATTTCGCCTGGCCGACGCCTTGATCCGGGCGGGCAAGGATTTCGACCTGGTGGTCGTTCCCGGCGCGGGACACGGCATGGGGGCGCTTACGGCGCGCGGCGGATGCAGGACTTTTTCGTCCGCCATTTGCAAGGGATCAAGCCGCCGGATCGGAACGCGCCGTAGCGGTGCGGCAGCACATGTAGTACGAAGACCCGCGGCGCTGGTGAACCGCGCCATTTAGGTCGTTCACAACCCATTTTGCTTGTGAATGTTTTCCCCGTCTCAGGGAGCCCGCTGGACGGGCGTCAGGTGTAAAACCGCGCCCCTAGGCATAACGAAGCGGGTGACGTGCGGGAATCTGGCCCGGAGGTCGGCGGGCACGGCCAGGGATACGGCTTCGTCGTCGAACTCGCGCAAGCAGAGCCAGATCCCGACGACCGATTCCGGCCGGAAGACCGAGCCTTCGGGCAGAACCGTGCCGCCGGGTAGAAATGTTGCCTGGCCGTCGTAGTAGTGGGCAAAAGGAGTCGCGAGCACCCGTGGCGATGCGACCACCACGGCTTCGCCAGAAATGCGACGCTCTTCAATGAGGGCGGCCATCTCGCGCCAGGGCGTGGACGGCGGCAGAACGAAGTACAGGCCCGTGCTCAATAATGCGAGCGCGGCGAGCGCTCCCGCGGCCGCACCAGCAATCGGTCGCCTTTTGTCCGCTAGCCGATGCACCGAAATGGCGATGAGCAGCACCTGGCACACCAGCGCCGGAGCGAAGTAGCGTTCGACGTGGATGATCCCAATCCCGAAGCCTCCCGCTGCCGCCGCGGCGGCCCAGGCGAAGAGCCATTGTAGCCCCAGAAATGACGCGCGATCGCCGTGCCAGAGCGCGAGCAGCACGAGTCCCACGATGAGCGCCGCGGCAACGGCCTGGACAATCGCAGGCGTGAACGCCAGATGCCGGCCGAAAAGCAACAGCGCCGGGAAGCGCAGCACCGCGACCCATGTGGCAGACGGTGCCCAGGCGACGTGGAACTCGATGTCTTCCAGCCGGGGAAAAAAGTACAGGAACGGCACATACAAAGCCGCGCCCAAGATCCCCGAGACGACGAATCGCCATTTTTTTGGCAGGGCGACCGCCGTGGCGAGCAGTTGACACGGCACGGCCACCAGCGCCGCCCCGTGCGTGTACAGCGCGGCGGCAGTCAGCAAGGCATAGGCCAGCCAGATGCGGGCAGTTGGCGGCCGCTTGCTCAAAATCAACGCGGCCTGGCAAGTCACCAGCATCTGGAGCAGCGTGTAGGACCGGGCAAGCTGGCAGATCATTAGTTGCGTCGCCGTGGCAACCAGCAAGAGACTGGCGAAACAGGCGGTTCGACGATCCGTTTCACGGCGCGCGATCACATACGTCAGCAAGACCGACCCCAATCCGAAAATCATGGGCAGGGAACGATACGCGGTTTCGCCGGAGCCGGCAAGCGCGATCCACATCTTTTCGAGCAGGAAGAACAGCGGGGGATGCCCCCTCGAAGCGCGCTCCGCGATCAACTCGCTCCACGAAAGCTCGACGGCATGGATCGTGTGGAATTCGTCGGACCAGTAGCCGTGCCAGTCGAGCGTCGCGCCCACGAGGGCCAGGTAAGCGCACGCGATCAGCGCCGGGCAGATCAGGTCGGCCCGTTCGAGCACGTCAGGCGTCGAGCACTTCGTTGTCACTGGTCGGCCCTACGGTTAACAAATGTGCGCCGGCGGGCGGCGCATGAAGTTCGGTGCAAGCGATCGCCCGCAATTTCCGCTTTTTCAGCCGCCGCAGCATCAGGCAATCGAGCAGCGGCCCCGCCAACCGGTCCAGGATGCCGTACTTGCTGCGCCCCCGCCGGCGCGGGCGATGGTTCACTTCCAGCGACTTCACCCGGTAGCCGGCCATTTCCGCCATCGTCGGTAAAAAGCGATGCAGGCCGTCGAACGGCAGGAAGCAGTCCAGCAACTCGCGGCGAAAGGCCCGCAGGCCGCAGCCGGAATCGGGAAGCCGCGAACCGGTCAGGAAGTTTCGCGCAAGGTTGGCCAGCCCGGCAAACAGCCGCTTGACTAGGGGATCGCAGCGGCGCTTGCGGAAGCCTACCACCATGTCGGCTGAATCGAGCGCCGCCAGCAGGCGCGGAATGTCGCGCGGGTCGTTTTGCCCGTCGCCGTCGAGCGTGACGATGCTGCTCCCCAGCGCCGCCCGCAGTCCTGCCCACAAAGCCAGCGATTGGCCCGCCTGACGCGCTAGCGACAAAACACGAACCGAGCCCTGGCCGCCGGCTAACGTCCGCAGTTCCGCCAGCGTGCCATCGGTCGAAGCGTCATCGACGAACAGCACTTCCCACGCAGCGTCGGTGGCGTGAAGCACTTGCGCCACCTCGACCATCAACGGCGCCACATTCCCCGCTTCGTTGAACACGGGGATGACGAGCGAAAGAGCGGCGCGTCGCGCGACAGTTTTTTCCAAAGTGTCATCCACGCAATCCGTGGGAGCGAACTCGACTAAGGGATGCTGCTGGGCCCGCCATCGGCGCGGTTGCCAAGCGAACGATGGACTTGCGGGTCGATCGTATAGGCCATGCCGCGCACGCCTCCGTCGCCGAACAAGGCGTTCCAACTCGACGGATGGCGCGAACCGAACGCGCCGGGCGCGTTGGCCGCGCCGTCGCGCCGTGGCATTTCGGCGGTCCAGCGGCGGACGTCCCAGTCGTCGCCGATGTAAGCCGCCTGATCGTCGCCAAAGTCGCGGTCCTGCACGCTCGACGCTTCGCGGGCGCGGACATATTTCTCGCCCGCGAAGTAGGTGTTCGACAAACCGTCTTTCACGTCGGCCGGCCGCACCTGGCTGCGGGCAAAGAAAACGCCCGATGCCTCGTGCCTGGGCCAGGGATAGGCCGCGAGCGCAGCAGGCGAATCCTCGGCCGGTCCCGTCCCATTGACCAGTTGCTTGTCGCCGCCGCATCCCGCGTAATCATTCTTGAACGCCAGCGCGGGTTTCGCGGCGTTGTGCAGCGGATACTGGCCGAGGAAGGGGCGCAGCTCAGTCCCCCGCCGGCTGGGACAAACCAGCACGCGAACGGGAACTTGCAGCATCGCGCCGAGCGCCTCGGCCTTCTCGTCTGCCGACGATGCTTGCCCCAAGTCGTGGGTTGGGGCCGCCTCAAGATATGGCAGCAGGGAAAACAGCCAACCTCCCGATTGCGACGCTCCGCTGCCGCGATCCGGATCCCCCACCCACTGGAACCCCCAGCCGCCAGTCGGGAATTGCCGGTGGGCCGTCTCGTGCGCCGCGAGGGCCAAGCCGATCTGGCGGAGGTGGTTCTGACAGGCGGCATTCCGCGACGACTCGCGGGCCGCTTGGACCGCCGGCAACAGCAGCGCGATCAGGATCGCGATGATCCCGATAACGACCACCAGCTCGACGAGCGAGAACCCTGCCTTCTTCGCTCGTCGTCGAGTTTGCAAAGCTTGGGCCGGCATGACAAACCGCTACTCGGAAGGGGGGGCCGAACGAAAGACGCAATCTAGGTGGAACTCCAAATCCACCCATGGTCCGTGATCGATGTACGCCGGGCCTGACAGCCAGTCCTTGGTATTCCACTCCGGCGGCAGTGGAGAGCCAAGCGGACACTCCACACTGGAGAAATCAACCCATCGGCGCTTGCCCGCGAACAAGTTTTCCGGCACGCCCGAGTGCGGGGTGAGGCTGCGCGCAAACATGGCCCGCGACGGCGAGTATTCCCTGTGTCTTTTTCCATCGGGCTGCGAGCCGTGCGCGAAATACGACGAGATGTCGCACTCATCGTACTGAGTGCAATCTCCACTCGCGGTGGGAGCCAGTCCCAGGGCGAGCCCAACGGCAGCCACCGCCGCTCCAAACAAGATCCACGATAGACTTTTGTAGAAATGCGACATAACGATCCCTCCACAAGGATTGATACGGAAATCTCAGTACGCGACTTTCATCATCAGTGGCGGAGCCTCGATCTTCAGGCGGCAATCCGTTGGCTGCGCAGGCGCAGTAAGAGGACGACGGCGATCAAAGCAATTCCCCCCGCCCCCCACCACAACCAGCGCCGGTCAGCGAGCGATTCATCCCCGGGGCCGAATGCGCGAAAGACGCCGTTTCCCTCGGAAACCAGCTTGCTCGGCGTCGAACCGCGCAGATCCATCACGATCGAACCGGGCGGAAAATCAATCACGAAGTCCGACGGCTGGACCGCCGGCTGCCAGGTGACTGCAACTTCCGTGGCCTCGATCGAGTCCGTCACATCGTCGCCGTCGTCAGAGAAACACGTAACCTGCCAGCCGATTAGCCGTTCGCGATCCGCCCCCTCGCCGCCATAGCGAAATGAATAATCGCACAGAACCCGATCCTGGATCGACTTCGTGCAGCGGAGCGGCAAAGCGGCCCGCTCCGGGTCGATCCAGAGGGTTGCCGCGCCCCGCGCGGGACCCGGCATCCTGAAGCGAACGACCTGACACGATGTTCCATCGATCATCTCCCGCTCCGGCTCGACGGACATCGTGAACGGGTCACGAGTGATTACATTTTGCTCCAGCGTCCGGTACACGATCAGGATCGGCTTGACCGTGATCGTCTTCCACTCGTCGAACTCCGAGCTGTTCTCGATCGTCCCGCGGGACGGCTCGCCGGACAGTCCCGCTTTCAACGAACGCGATTCCGACCCGTCGAATGCCAATTCCATGCCTGACCAGCCGACGAATTCGCCATCGCGCGCGCGCAGAATTGCTCCCTTGCGCCGTCCCAACTCGCCATGCACCAGCAGCGACGAGGGCGCCGCTTTAATCGTGCGCCTGCGCAGCGCGTCCGCGCTGCCGTCCGGTGGCTCGGCGTTGACGCGTGCGGTGGCGAGTGGATGCGACCGCTGTTCCGTCCACTCGACAAGTAGGGGGTCGCTCTGGGCCGCGCGCTTCCGCCACAGATCCTGAAGCTGGTCGGCGGTCAGGTCGGCCGCGAAAATTCGCGCTCCCCAGGGCTGCGATCCCCAGGGGAAGGGTGCCGCGCCGACCGCGAACGAGAAAAGGATCAGCCCCCAACCCAGGCAGCGACTTCGTGCCCGAGATGTTGGCGGTGATACGAATACCAAGTAGTCGCTGGACATCGGACTTACCTCCCCGGCAAACGTCCTCTCAAGCAAGCGTCTGATCGGTGATTATGGGGGGGGGACACAACTTGTCAATAGTTTGCGTCCAAATATCCCAATAATCGACGACTACGATTCCCAGATTCCCAGCCACTGCCGCTGGTCGCACGTCTCCACTTGCCACGGGCCACCCCGACCACGAAGATTGACGATAGCGGTTTCGTCCTTTTCTTGCAGTCGTCTGCCGGCTCGGATACCTTACCGCACTCCGCGGCGGGCGATTCGGCTAAAGTGGCCCGCCGCTTGGGCCACGTCGAGCGACAGGGCGTCGATCGCCTCGTCGAGCCGATCGCGCCGCACGTCGAACACGAGCGACTCGTCCTCGGGCTGCGCGAGCGCGGGCAACTCGGCGGTCGCACGGCGCGCGGGAGCCGGCAACTCGCGATCGGCCTGCTCGTGATCAACATGGTCGTGCGGTTCGCACGAGTCTTCATCGCCGGGGAGCGACAGGTGGAGCAGCCCGCGGGCGTAGTACTGAGCGGCGTCGGCCGGCGGCAAAAGAAACGCTTCGCCTTCTCCGGCGACGGGCGGTTCCATTCCGCCCGCCACGAACAGCGCCGGTTGTTCGCCCGAGCCGCCGAATGGCTGGCTGGCCGCAGGCGGGTTGGAAATCATGTGGTTAATGACCGTCAACAAATCGAGCGCGTTGCAGACCCCGTTGTTATCGACATCCACGTACCCCTTCGCGTTGGGGTTTCCGACCACGGGAAGTTGCGGGGTGCCGGCGTGCAAGACCATATAATTGATGATCGTCAGCAGATCGAGCGCGTTGACGATCCCCGCCGGATCGTTGTTCACATTGACCGGCAACACCGGGTTGTGCCAGATGCTTCCCTCGAATCGAATGCCGAAATTCATGCCGCTAAAAGACTGGCCCGCCGCGTAGCTGACGGTGTAGATGCCTCCCACGGGGAGCGTCACCACATGCCCTCCCGGCGGGGTCACCTTGAGCCGATACGTTCCGCTCTCCAGGAAACCGAGCGAATACGCGCCTAAGATGTTGGTGGTGGCCGACGAACCCGGGCCCCAGATCAGTGTGTCCAGCACCACCTCGGTTCCCATGTGGGCGCGGGCCACGACGTAGGCGATGTCGGCCGTGGGGCGGGCAATCCGCATCACCTCTTGTTTGCCGCCCAGCAAGTTGCCGGTGGTATCGCGTTCGAGCAGGTTGCCGGCGGCGTCGTACGCTTCGAACCGCCCGAAACTGTTTCCCCCGGCGCCCAGCGCCCGAATGCTGACCGACGCCACGGGAGAGGCAAAATCGACCCGCAACCTACGACCCGTGCTGTTCCAGGTGTCGGTGAGGCCATCCGTGAAACTGTTGACGTAAAACACCTTCTGCGCGGTCGGAACCGCCGAACTCGAATTGGCCAGCACCTCGTCGCTGGCAACGTCCGTGCCGATCGCCGACAGCGTGGCCTGCGGGTGAATGCCGTTCAGCACGGTCAGGTTGAGATAGTCGTTCGGCTCGATCTTGCGCTGCAGCGTGACCGGCCCGCCGAACTGATCCACCAGGTCGATCCCCCAATCCACCAGCGGAACCTCGCCCGAGCTCCAACCGCCGTCGCTGTTGGCGTCGTAAAAGACGAATCCGCCGATGCCGCCGGGCGTGGGAGTCGATTCGGCGGGAACGCTCGTCGTGCCGACAAACTCGGGCGACATTGCGCCTGTGCGCGTATCGACCGTGCGAATGCGGATCGTGTGCTCGCCCGGCGACAGGGGAATGTTTAGCTCGACCGGCGTCTGGTACGTCCGGCTGGCGTAGGCTTGGGCGATTTGCCAGGGACCGTTATCGACCGCAAACTCGGCCTGCCGGATGCGGTTGATCGTGATGTCGTTCTGGTTCCCGCTGGGGTTCTGGTTGGCGAACGTGCGGACGGCCGAGTTGCCGCTAAACAGGTACGATCCGCTCGCCAGGTCGTACCTGCCGGTCCCGTCGAGCGTGAACGGGACGTCGAGCACGTCGAAAATGCCGTCGTCGTCGCTGTCTTTCCAGCCGAGCATTTCGGCCGAAGATTGCGAAGTGGTGTGAGCGGCAAACGCCGTGCTGCGGGCAAACGTCGGCGGGTCGTTCGACGGCCGGTCGAGAGCCATGATGCTCGGCTGCTGCACGAAGCCGCCGGCCGGATTGTCCTCGGCGTTGGTGTTCTGGGTGTTGTAGTAGCCGCGGTGCTGCGTGTGACTGGCGCCGCCGGCGTACTCGTCCAAGGCCCAGAACAGGTGCCCCGCCTCGTGGGCAATGGTGCTGGCGGGCCGGCTGGCGGGAACCACCATGAAACGGCCGCCGGAAAAGGCAAACGCCTGGCCAAAGTTGCCCCCCTGGGCGAACGCCTTGTTGGGATCGTTGGCGTCGTTGACGACAAAGATGGTGAAGGCCCAGTCGGCGTCGGCGCTCGATTGCTGGCGCTGGAAATTGTTGAATGCCCGGATGTCGGTCGAGAAATTCCCCGTCTGGTTGAAGCCGACGACATTCAAAAAGTCGTACATCCAGAGCGAAAAATCGTTGGACTTGCGGGCGATCGCTTCGTAGCCGCTGCGCACCGGGGTGTCGGCATGCGTCCAGTCGAACGTGAAATTGAGCAAGCCGTCGCGCACGTCGGGCAGGGCGTCGAGCGTGTCTTCCCACCACCGCAGGCTCGATTCGACGTTGACCTTGACCGCGTCGATGGCGGCCTGCGTCCAGTTTTCGGGCGTGTACTGGATGGGCGATTCATTCGGATAAGTGATCGTGCCGTTGTCGTTCGGCGATCGCGTCGGATCGGACTCGAGCAGCACGACGGTCACTCGCACGTCGCCCAGTAGGTATTCGCCCGTGTCGTCGGGCTGCGCTCCAAACGGCAGCGCCGTCATCACGGTGCGAGTTTCGAGTTGCTCGAACAGGATCGCGCGGCGGCGCATCTGCCGTACGGTTGGACGGCTGGAAGGCGAAGACGCGTGGCGAATGGAAAGGCTCATAGTTGCCAGGGCAAAAGTAACGCGCGAGCGACGAGGCTCAGGGCCGGGAAACTGCGGTTCGCAACGTGAACGACTGACGCCAGGGCCCTCCATGCCAAAATTCATATCCATTCATCGTAGTTTCCGCCTGCAAATGGGACAACGATTTGGCGCACTTCGGGGACGAGAAGCCGGGTCTATTTTGCGTCCCCGGCCGGTATCGCGCAAAACGTTTGCCTGTAGTAACTTACGCCACCAAAAACCAGCAATCCGGGGGGCTGGGCAGGGGTGCGATTCGCAAACAGTCTGAAAAAACTCCCACCGATTCGCGACAGAGCTGCGGGTCGAGAATGGCTGGTGCCAGTCAAAGGCATCGAACGCGCAGCGACTCGAAAGTTGGTGGAAATCGGCTCTCATGTGCGTTGGCGAAGGGGTGAGTTTCGCTAATCGTTTTTGCCTTTTTTTTCGCGAGCACCGTTTCACTAATCACTTGCAACTCGTTGGAATCGCAGCACTTGCGCCACGATTACCGATTCGCCAAGTCCATTTCGTTTATCAGACCGATTACCGTAACGAGCTGAATTCGCCACCGCCAAGACCGCCCGATGAGGATTTGGCGCCTCCCCGCGGGAACGTCGTCTCCTGGAACGCAAGTTGCCAAAACTGAGAACAGGCTTCCTCATGCATGTACAATATTGTACAATACGGCGGGGGTTCTGTCAATACGTCCACTATGCACTATTCTTGCCATGCCCTGCCTGAAGGGCCAAGGGGCCGCGAATGAAGACGCCCGCGAACCTACCGGTCAAAAACCAGCCGGCACTGCTGCAGGCGATTCGCGGCGGTGGCCATCAGGGTGTCCTCGGCCCCCTCGTCTGCTGCCTCATAGGTAACGCTGAACCGCAGGAACGGTCCCGCTTCGTCCCACGGAACGGTGACGATCGAGTGCTGCGTGATGAAGTATTGGCTCGCCGCCTCGGCATTTTCGAACCGAGTGCCGTCGGCCAGGCCGCTGGGGGCGGGGGTGTAGAGAAAATATGTCCCCCCCGGCATCTGACATTGAAAGCCACATTGGCCGAGCGTCTGGACCAGCTTTTCCAGGCGGCGCCGGTACTTGGTGCGGGTGTGGTGCGGAATCGTGTCGTCGTCGAGCGCGGCGGCGGCGGCATTTTGAATCGCGCCGAACTGGCCCGAGTCGCTATTATCTTTGATGTCGCCAAAGGCCCGCACGAGTGTCGCGTGCCCGCAGACCCAGCCGATCCGCCACCCGATCATGTCGAAACCCTTGCTCAGCGAATGGATTTCGACGCCGACCTCCAACGCGCCAGGAACCGCCAAAAAACTGCTGGGCGCCTGGTCATAACTGAGCAAGCCGTGGGCCGCATCCTGCACGACGACAAACTCGTGCTGCTTTGCCAGGGCGATGACCTGCTCGTAGAACTGGCGCGTCGCTGTCTTGCCGGTGGGACTGTTCGGGTAGTTCAGCACCAGCAGCTTGGTGCGCGACCAGACGTCAGGCGTAATCGCCGAAAAATCCGGGAAAAAGTCATTTTCGGGCAACAGCGGCAGGCGGAAAACGCTGCCGCCGTAGTAACGCGTATGAGTGCCCGCCACGGGGTAGCCGGGCACGGTCATCAGGGTGATGTCGCCCGGATTGATAAAGCAGGCCGGCAGCATTGCCAGGGCCGGCTTGCTGCCAATGGAGTGATTTACCTGGGTAACCGGGTCGAGCGTCACATCGAAGGTCCGCTGCATGAAGCGGGCCACCGCCTCCTTGAACGCCGCATTGCCGTTGTCCATGTAGCCCCGGTTTTCGGGGCGGTTGATTTCGGCCGCCATTGCTGCCCGCACCCCCTCGGGGGCCGTCGAATCGTTCTCGCCGATTCCAAAGTCCACGATGCTCCGCTCGGGATGGTCGGCCAGTGCCTGGCGCTTGGCCCGCTTGATCTTCTCGAACTTGTAGATCTCGGTTCCCTTGCCGTAGTCGGCGCCGCCGATCCGCTCGGCAAACAGGCTTTGAAAATACGGGTCGCTCATGGGTGCGCCGGTGAGGAAAATCGGGCTTGAAACGGGTTTTCTGAGCTTATCGGACACATCCCGAACCGGCAACCGCCTGGCCAACG